>DASRGD010000036.1:0-35850 GCA_035651195.1 Gaiellaceae bacterium
ACGGCGAGGATCGAGTAGCCGGGAGCCTCGAAGTACGGGTAGGAGAGCTGGAACGGCTTGGTGACGACGATGAAGAGGACGAACGCGGCCGCGCCGGCGACGATGCGCCAGTCGACGCGGCGCGACTCGAAGACGAGCACGGTCGCGACGAGCAGGAGCGGCGACAGGTAGATCAGGTTCCGTTCCTCCGTCAGCGTCGCGAACACGGTCGAGACGTACGCCGCCTTGCCGGCCGTGTAGAAGCCGAAGCAGAGGATCGCCGCCGCGAGGTAGGCCGCGAACGCGCGGTAGGCCGGCTCGCCGCGTCGGTCCGGGAGCCGCAGCGCGACGAAGCCGGCGACGACCGGAATCAGCCCGAGCCCGATCGTCAGCGCCGAGCCCGCGCTCAGACCGAGGTCGATCATCCGGCTCTTCCAGTACTCGGTCGCGACGTGCCACTCGTAGCTCCGCTGCAGCGCGACGCGGTTGAAGAGGAAGGCGGCGCCGAGCAGGAGGACGAGGGCGCCGACCGTGTCTCCCCTCGACCAGCCTGCGCGCAGCGCGCGGCCGCGCGGCCCCGTCACCCACAGCCCGGCGGCGGCGAGCACGAGCGCGCCGACGGCGACCTCGAGCTCGGCGCGGGCGTAGATCCCGATCAGCGACGCCGCCACGGCCAGCGCCGCGTGGCCGAGCCGGCGCGTCGCGAGCGCGCGGACGGCGAGCCAGGCGGTGAGCGCCGACCACGTGTACGCGAGCGGCTCCGGGATGATCGTCGTCGCGTAGGACATGCCAGGGATCGCGACCGCGAGCACGGCGGCGACGGTCGCGGCGCGCCTCGACACGAGCATCCGCGCCAGCAGGTAGGTCGGCACGGCCGCCAGGCTCATGATGACCACGTTCGCGAGCTTGATCGCGGTGTAGGCCGCGTGCGTCGAATGGATCCACCAGAACGGCGCGATCAGGTAGGCGTAGAACGACTTGAAGAACACTGGCTCGCCGCGCCGCGCGGCGTGACCCGTCGAGGCGATCGCGCGCGAGATCTGCGTCCACTCGACCTCGTCGCTGAACAGCCAGGGCGTCTTGCGGGTCCAGGCCTCGACGCCGTAGAAGGTGAGGACGAGGAGCGCGATGCCGACGATCGGCACCGCAGCGAGCAGGCGGTCGGCGAGCGTCCGCTCGCGAACACCGACGGGTACGGTCGAGCCGGCGGTCACTCTGCCGTGCTGCCTTCGGATCGGCGCCGCCGGCCGGGATCGACGCCTCCGGGCCTGGCGAAACGCATCGCGCTGCACGGTACCACCCGGTGCTGTCGCGTTCTTCGGCCATCGCGGCGTCGGTCCAGCCGACGCGTCTGCTCCCATTGTCACGAACGCGACAAGGCGTTATAAACGGACGGCAGCGTCTATTCACCTGGCTGAGGAGGGCAGGACTGTATGCGTAGATTCGTGCTTGTCGCGGTAGCGGCAGGGGCCGTTGCCGCCACCGTGCTCGCGCTCGCTTCGGCGGCGACGTCGGTCTCGATACCCGCGTGGACGCCGGATCAGGAGACGGCATTGCCGGGCGCCGACTGGATCATGCCGCAGGGCAACCTGCAGGCCCAGCGGCATTCCTCGCTGACGCAGATCAACCCCGGCAACGTCGCGCAGCTGAAGCTGGCGTTCAGCTACCCGCTCGACGGGACCGGCTACGAGCCGCAGCCGCTGTTCGGCACCGAGCAGTGCTGCGTCGAGTACAAGGGCGTCATCTACGCGATGGACCCGGTCGGCCGGGTGTACGCGAACGACGCCGCCACCGGCAACAAGCTCTGGTACTTCGAGCCGAACAACGCGAACTATCCGCAGAGCCAGGCGCAGAAGGCCGGCATCACGGCGCTCGTCACGGTCGCCGCGGTGCGCGGCCTCACGATCGGCGACGGGATGGTGTTCGCGCCCGAGCCGCAGGGAACGCTGATCGCGCTCGACGCGAAGACGGGCCACGAGGTCTGGGCGCACCAGGTGCTGAATCCCGTGTTCCAGGGCACCCTCGCCGAGCCGCCCGTCTACTACAACGGCAAGGTCATCATGGCGACGGCCGGCGGCGACGGCGGCTTCAGCTGCATCGTCTTCGCGCTCGACGCGAAGACGGGCCGGTCGCTCTGGCACTTCAACATCATCCCGCACAAGGGCCAGCCGGGTTACGAGACCTGGACGAACCCGAACGGGACGCCCGGCCTGTTCTGGAACGGAGGCGGGGCGAGCTGGGCGCCGATCGCGGTCGACCCGGCGCTCGACATCCTCTACGTCTCGACCGGCAACACGATCCCCTACACGGGCTACCAGCGCGGGCCCGGCAAGGAGTACTACACGGCCGGCACGCTCGCCCTGCATGCCTCGACGGGCAAGCTGGCGTGGTTCTTCCAGGACGTCCACCACGACAACTGGGACGCCGACACGACCCTCGGGCCGGTGCTCTACGACGTCGACTTCGGCGGCAAGCTGCGCCATGCGGTCGCCTCCGTGAACCGGACGGGAATCCTGTTCCTCGTCGACCGCGCGACCGGCAAGCCGATCTACCCGATCAAGGAGACGCCGGTCCCGGTGTACGCGCCGGTGTTCTCGTACCCGACGCAGCCGTTCCCGATCGGCGTCCTGGACGGGACGATGGACACGATCTTCCCGAAGACGCTCAACGACCCGACCTGGACGGCGTTCCAGGGGCTGCAGGGGCCTGACGGGAAGCCGTTCATCTACCACAACGACATCCCCGACCAGACGTTCGCGCAGCCGACCCCGGAGGGGTACACGATCCGCGTGAGCTCCAACATCTCGGGGCAGCATCCGTCCTCCTACGACCCGAAGACGGGGTACCAGTACTTCGAGGGCTCGGACGGCGTCAGCGCGACGGAGGAGCTGCCGCCCGAGGACATCCAGCCGACGCTCGCGCTGTTCGGTGGCCCCGTCAGCGGTGGCGTTCATTCGAAGACGGCCAACATCACCGCGGTGCCGCAGGTGCAGGCGATCAACGGCAGCTACCTCGTCGCGATGGACACGGCGACCGGCAAGCGCGTCTGGATGAACAGCCATCTCACCGCGCAAGCACCGGGCGGGACGACAGCGCTCTTCGCCGGTGGGATCACGACGACCGACAGCGGCCTGCTCTTCACCGGTAACGGGGCGGCGCTGAGCGCGTTCGACGACAGGACCGGCCAGCTCCTCTGGACGTCGCAGGCCCTGCCGGCGACCCCGTGGCAGCCGATCGTCTACTCGCTCAACGGCAAGGAGTACATCGCCGTCCAGTCCGGCAACAACGCCGGCACGTTCGCCCAGGGCGCCGGTCCGGCGGGCGGCGCGATCAACGCCAACAACGGCACGGCGCAGACACCGAGGGTCTGGGTCTTCACGCTACCGTAGGGCTCTTGGCCGGAGACGAGAACAGGGAGCCGCTGCCCCGCAGCGGCTCCCTCCCTTTTCGAGCCGGGTTCGCGCAGTTGGCGGCGACCCTGCTCGCCGCCTGCGGACTCGCGGTGCCGGCGGCCGGGGCGCCGAAGACGACGGCTCCCGACCAGCCGTACCGGATCGACGTCACGGTGACCGACTCTTCGATCTCGATCGAGCGTGACCGGTTTACGGCCAAGGACGGAACGACGAGGTGGCCGCGCGGCGCCCTGATCGACTTCATCGTCAAGAACGTCGGCAAGCGACCGCACGTCGCGCGCTTCGCGCTCGTGAGCCAGCACTACTTCAGCCAGTACGAGGCCAGGAAGACCTCGACGACCGTCGGCAAGACGCCGATCCGGCCGGGCCAGGTGCGTCACCTGGCTGTGAACTTCTACTTCCGCGGCTCGTTTGCGTTCGAGCTGATGGCCGGCAGCCGGCCGATCTCGACGGCGAAGATCGTCATCTTCTGAGCGCGGACGGCGACTACGTCTTGCTGCACGGCTTCGCCGCCGTGCCGACCTGTCCCTTCGCGCAGCGCGGGAGGTCGGCGAACGAGGACACGGACGTGACGCTGAGGTTGCCCGCCTGCCAGCCGAACGCGATCCAGTAGCCGCCGTAGCTGGTCGGCACCCACTTCGAGTCGAACCCCGAGCCGCGGAAGTCGATCGTCATCCCGCTGCCCGGGCAGGTTCCACACGGGATCGGCGCGATGTTCCCGGCGCAACGGATGTTGCCGGCCACGAGCGAGCACCTTCCCCCAGGGCTGCTCGTGATCGACCGGATCGTCAATCCAGCCGGAGGATCCCACTCGAACGCGTTGATGAACTTCGTCTCGTTCGTGTTCTCGACGTAGAGCTCCCAGTTGCCGGCGCCGATCCACCGCAGGGTGACGTTGTTCTGGAACTTCGGCAGCGCCTGGTCGCCGGCGGCGATCGGGGGGCCGGCGGAGCGAGCGGCGTTCGCCGCCCCGGTGGCGCAAAGCGCGGCAAGGCAAGCAAGACACGCGAGAACCCGCGCAGCCTGCACTCTCATCGACCGAGCATAACACGGCCTTCCGAACGCTTACCCCCGCCGACGAGCGGTTGGTATAGATGAGCGTACGGATGTGTCGCCGTGCTGAACGACTCGCCCTGCTCGCCGTCCTCGCGGCGCTTCTCGCCGCTCCCGCGCGCGCCGCCGCGCCCGCCGGTGCGACCTCCGTCGTCTCCGTCGTTGCCGGCAAGCCGTCCGAATATGCGTTCGAGGTCTCGCCGACGACGGTGCGGCGCGGAACGGTGGTCTTCAAGGTGAAGAATCTCGGCAAGCTCGCCCACAGCTTCGAGATCGGGGGCAAGAGCACGAGGAGGCTGCTTCCCCGCCAGTCGACGACGCTCACCGTCGTCTTCAAGAAACCCGCGCGCTACATCTTCTCGGACAAGTGCATCGCCAATCCGAACGAGCAGGAGCAGGGGAGCGTCACGCCCTGCGCCGGCGGGATCCTCAAGGTCACGTAGCCCGGCCGGCGGTCAGTCCGCCGTGCTGCCGAGGACGACGCGCGGATCGAGGTCGATCTCGCGGCGGACGAAGTGGCAGGTGACGCCTGCGTCCGCGCACGCGTCGACGATCGCGTCCAGGCGCTCGCGCGCCGCGTTCGGAATCGTCACGAGCACGATGTTCGGCTTCGTCCGCTCGATGATCCGCGGTAGCTCGGTCGTCGCGCCGAGCACCGGCACGCCGTGCACGCGCCGGCGGCGGAGTCGCGGGTTGTCGTCGACGAAACCGACCACGCGCTCGCCTGCGGTCTCGCGGAGCTCGCGCATCAGGCTGCGACCCGTGCGGCCGGCGCCGACGACGAGCGAGCGGCGCGCCGTCCGGTCGCGGAGGCGCCTGAGCCCGATCACGAGCGCTCGCTCGGCGATCCGCGAGGCGCCGATCGCGGCCGTGCAGAGGAGACCGTCGACGATGAACACCGAGCGCGAGAAGTCCTCGAGCGTCTGCGTGCTCGAGATGAACCCGACCGTGACGAGCTCCGAGACCGCCACCGCCGAGCCGATCGCGAGCACGTCGCGCATGCCGGCGTAGCGCCAGATCGAGCGGTAGAGGCCGAACGGGATGAAGGCGAGGTAGCGGGCGACGAGCAGGATCGGCAGCGTGATCGTTGCGAGGTGGCGCTGGTTGACGCTGCCCGGCCAGCCGAACTGGATCACGTACGCGCCGAGAAACGCGATCGTGATCAGCCCGAAGTCGACGACGACCTCGACGAGCCGTCGCCAGTGCACGGCGAACGTCTGCAGCAGCCCCGGCGCCTGGTCGGGGCTCGGACGTTGCTCGATGTCGGCGAGGAAGCTCGCGAACTGCACGAGCAGTACGAACGTCAGCACGACGCCGGCGATCGTCAGCCGCTGGTTGTCGAGCACGTTGTAGGTCAGGCTCGTGCCGCCGATCAGCGTCGCGATCACCGCGAGGAGCGCGACGGCATGCTTCTCCGAGAGGCCGAGCCGGACCAGCCGGTGCGAGCTGTGGTCGAGCCCGCCCTGCGCGACGGGGCGTCCCTCGAGGAGCCGGGCGACGGTGACGAGCGTCGTGTCGAGGATCGGCACCGCCAGGACGAGGATTGGCAGCAAGAGCGTTGCGACCGTCGTACCGGCGACCTTCCAGCTCGACGAGAGCCCGAGGCCCGCGAGCGCGAAGCCGAGCAGCTGCGAGCCGGAATCGCCCATGAAGAGGAGGGCGCGGCCGCGCGGTCGCAGGTTGAACGGCAGGAAGCCGGCGCACGCGACGGCGCCTGCGGCCGCGAAGGCGAGCACGGCGTCGCTCGGATGGATCGTCATCGCGTCGATCGCGAAGAACGTGAACGCGATCGCGGCCAGGGTCGCGGCGAGGCCGTCCATGTTGTCGAGCAGGTTGAAGGCGTTCGTCAGCCCGACCAGCCAGAGCATCGCGATCGCACCCGCGACGACGTGGTTGTGCACGAGCTGCACGTTGGTTCCGGTCGCGAGGACGATCCCGCCCGCAGCGCACTGGAGGGCGAGCTTGACGAGCGGCCGCAAGTGGTGGAGGTCGTCGACGAGCCCGGCGGCGAAGAGGAGCGCGACGCCGCCGTAGATCCCGGCGAGCGGCTTCGTCGGGTGGAAGGCGCCCGCCGCGGCCGGGAGCCAGAGGCCGGCGCTGAAGCCGGCGAAGATGCCGATCCCGCCGAGGATCGGCGTCGGCTGCTCGTGCCAGCGGTCGCGCGAGGGGAGCGCGACGAGCCGCCGCGCCAGCGTCGAGCGGCGGAGGCCGACGAGGGCGAGGATCGTGACGGGGAGCGCGACGAGTGCGAGGGCGGTCATGGCGCCGTGGCGGAGGTTAGAGGGTGCCTGTTAAGCCCGTGTGTGCGCCCACGACGCCTGCACGCTACCCGTGCGCACGGATGCCGAGGACGGTGCCGACGAAGCGGCCCCCTAGACTTGGCGCCGTGACCGTCTACAGCGACCTGCTGCGCTACCGCGAGCTGTTCGCGAACCTGTTCCGGCGCGACTTCCAGGCGAAGTACCGCGGCTCGGTGCTCGGCGTCCTCTGGTCGCTCATCAACCCGCTCGCGCTGATGGGCGTCTACCTGGTCCTCGCGACGCTCCTCTGGAAGAACGACATCCCGCACTACCCGATCTACCTGCTCGCCGGTCTGACGTGCTGGCTCTTCTTCGCGACTTCGCTCCAGGTCGCGGCGCGGTCGTTGCTCGACAGCGCCGAGCTGATCCGCAAGGTCCGCTTTCCGCGACAGCTGGTCGCGTTCTCCGTCGTCGCGACGCAGCTCGTCACGTTCGCGGTCATGCTCGCGATCCTGGTCGTGCTCTCGCTCGCGTTCATCCCCGCTGCCCGCTCGACGGTCTGGCTCGCCGTGCCGCTGGCGGCGCTCTTCGTCGGCCTCGTCGCCGGTGTCTCGCTGCTCGTCGCGTGCGTGAACGTCCTCTTCCGCGACGTCGAGCACATCCTCTCGGCGGTGCTGTTGCCGTGGTTCTTCCTGACCCCGATCCTCTGGAGCTTCGCCTCGGTCGGCACCCGCCTGCAGGCGCACCACAAGCTCTCGGACCTGCTCCGCTGGGGCAACTTCCTCGCGCCTCCGGTCTACGCGGTCCGCGACCCGCTCTGGCTCGGTCGCGCGCCTCGGGTCGCCGACGTCGTCTACCTCGGCGTCGCCGCCGCCGTCGCGCTCGCCGTCGGCGCGCTCGCGTTCGCGCGGCTCGATGACCGGATCGCCGTCGAGCTCTGACCTCGTGCGCGTCTGCTTGATGCTCGAGGGCCAGGAAGGGATCACGTGGGAGCAGTGGCTCGCGCTCGCGGCAGCCGCCGAGGCGGCGGGGCTCGACGCGCTCTTCCGCTCCGACCACTACCGCTCGATCGTGCGCGGCGAGCCGGCGGGGTCGCTCGACGCGTGGGCCGTGCTGGCCGCGCTCGCGGCGCGCACCGAGCGGATCCGGCTCGGCACGCTCGTCTCCCCGGTCACGTTCCGGCCGCCCGCGGTCCTGGCCAAGAACGCGGTCACCGTCGACCACATCTCGAACGGCCGGGTCGAGCTCGGGATCGGAGCGGGGTGGTACGAGCCCGAGCACGACGCGTACGGGTTGCCGTTCCGCACGGCCGGCTGGCGCCTCGACGAGCTCGAGCGCCAGCTTGCCGAGATCCACCGCGAATGGGATGACGCCGACGAGGTGCAACCGAAGGGAGTGCAACGGCCGCGGCCGCCGATCATCGTCGGCGGTTCGGCGAAGCCGCGCAGCGTGCGCGCAGCTGTCCGCTTCGCCGACGAGTACAACACCGTCTTCCCGACCGTCGAGGAGGCACGCGCGCGCCGCGCCGCCGTCGATCGCGCCGCCGCGGAGGCGGGGCGGCGGCCGCTCCGCTTCTCGATCATGCTCAGCTGCGTCGTCGGTCGCGACCGCGCCGACGCGGCCGAGCGCCTCGAGGCGTGGCGATCGGTGAACGGCGCCGTCGACGCGCCGATCCTCGCCGGCACGGTCGACGAGGTCGCAGACGCGCTCCGGAGGTACGAGAGCGTGGGCGTCGAGCGGGCGATGCTCCAGCACACGGTGCACGAGGACGTCGAGATGGTCGGCGTCCTCGGCGAGCTCGCCGAGGAGGTCGCGTAGCGGCCTCCGGCCGCTCACTGATCTAGGGGATGCGCGCACCGCAGGACTGCGCCGACTCTCAGGCTGTATGTCGCCGGCGCGCCGACGCTTCTCGCTGCTCGTCGCCGCCTGCGCGCTCGCAGCCGCGACCGGCGGCGGCGCTTTCGGCTCGACCGCCGACACGGTGCATCCGAGCGTCGCCGACCAGCAGCTGGCGAAAGCCGCCGTCCTCCACCTCGGCGACTTCGCGCCGGGGTCGGGCTGGGTCGCGACGACGCCGCCGAGCAACGGCCGGTCGAGCGGCGCGGCCAGCTCGTGTGCCGTCGCCACGAAGACGGCGGGGTTGACCGAGACCGGCCACGCCGTCAGCGCGTTCAAGGCGCCGGGCTTCTACGTCCAGAGCTGGGCGACGATCCTGCAGACGCCGACGATGGTGCAGCTCGACTGGCGGCGCAGCACGCCGTTCATCCTCGGCTGCCTCCGCAGCTCGATCGCGCGCAGCCTCGACGCGAGCACGAGCCTGACGTCGATCGTCGAGCTCCCGTTCCCGAAGGTCGCGCCGCTGCTGCGCGCGTACCGAGCCACCGTCTCGGTCGAGGCGCAGGGGACGACGATCCCGATGGTCGCCGACATCCTCGTCTACGCCCGCGGCCGCACCGAGCTCGAGCTGCTCCAGGTGAGCCCGCAGGCGTTCGCGTCGCAGGCGAAGGCGGCCGAGCAGCGGATCGCTTCGTTGCTCAGCCTCCGGGCGACGGCGTAGTCGAGCCGCGGCGTCTCGGGTCGGCGACGAGCACGATCCGGCCGTCGTAGAGCCAGGGCTCGTAGTTCGCGGGCGGCAGGTACGCCGGCAGCCCCTCGACGTCCGCGAGGCGCTCGAGCTCGATCCCGTCGACGACCGACGGGCAGAGGAGCGGGTACGAGAAGCCGGGTATGCGGCCCGGGCCCGGCTCGTACGGGGCGAGCGCCCGCGGGCGGGGGTGGAACGGCCCGCCGTGCCAGTCGATCGCGCCCGCGACGACTGCGAACCCCTCCGCGTGCGCCGCCGCCACGCGCTCGCGCCACCCGGGGGCGGCCTCCACCCAGCCCGGCAGCTCCACGCGCGTCGCGTCCGCACGCGGGTGAACCTCGACGCCGGTCGTCTCGAGGGCGCCGCCGAGCTCGGAGAACCAGGCACGGTGCTCGGCGACGAGATCGAAGGCGAAGCGGTAACGGCCCGGCGGGATCGGCGCCCGCACGCGCGCCTCGACCGTCGCCCGCTCGCCGGGCGCGAGCGGCGGCAGGTCGGTGCGCTCGCCGTCCCACACGATCGGGTTGTCGCGCTCGTCGAGCCAGTGGTAGGACAGCCTGATCCCGTTGCCCCACGGGACGGTGCCGGCGTTCTCGAGCTCGACCTCGCCGTGACCCACCGCGCCCGCCTGCAGCTCGCCGAGCGTCCAGTCGCCGAAGCGGACGACGAGAGGGCCCTTCGCCATGGGCGGCTAGTGTAGGCCGTGTGGATCCGCTGCTCGTCCGCGCCGCCCGGCGCGAGCCGGTCGAGCGAACGCCGGTGTGGTTCATGCGGCAAGCGGGGCGGTCGCTGCCCGAGTACCGCCAACTCCGCGAGCGTCACTCCTTCTTCGCGATCAACCGCTCCGCCGAGCTGACCGCCGAGGTCACCCTCCAGCCGGTGCGGCGTCACGGCGTCGACGCCGCGGTCGTGTTCGCCGACATCATGACGCCCGTCCTCGCGATGGGCGTCGACGTCGAGCTCGTCGAGGGCGTCGGTCCGGTCGTCGCGGAGCCCGTACGGACCGCTGCCGCGGTCGACCGGCTTCGCGTTCCCGAGCCGCGCGAGGCGCTTGCGCCCCTCCTCGCGGCGATTGCGCTCGTCCGTCGCGAGCTCGCCGCCGAGCAGGCGGTGGTTGGCTTCTGCGGCGCGCCGTTCACCGTCGCCGGCTACCTCGTCGAGGGTCGGCCCTCGCGCGATTTCGCGCTCGCGAAGGCGCTCATGTATCGCGAGCCGAGCGTCTGGCATGCGCTGCTCGAGCGGCTCGCCTCGACGCTCGCCCGCTTCGCGGTCGCCCAGGCCGACGCAGGTGCCGACGCGGTGCAGCTCTTCGATTCCTGGGTCGGCGTGCTCTCGCCCGCCGACTACGTCGAGTTCGCCGCTCGCTGGTCGGCTCGGGTCCTGGACGCGCTGCGCGACGTCGGCGTGCCGTCGATCCATTTCGGCACCGGCACGGCGACCTTGCTGCCGGCGATGGCGGCCGCCGGCGGCGACGTGATCGGCGTCGACTGGCGAATCCCGCTCGACGCGGCGTGGGCCGCGGTCGGCGCCGACCGCGGCGTCCAGGGAAACCTCGACCCGGCCGTCCTGCTCGGCCCGTGGCCGCGAGTCGAGGCGGCGACGCGAGCGGTGCTGGCACGCGCGGCCGGCCGGCCCGGCCACATCTTCAACCTCGGCCACGGCGTCCTCCCCGAGACGGACCCCGACTACCTCGGCCGCCTGCGCGCGCTCGTCCACGCCGAGACCGAGCGCGAGCAACGTCACGCTTTCGGCACACCCGTGTGACGAAGGACGCCTTGCGTCGCGCTACCGTCTCCGTTCTCCCCCAGGGTGGGTGGGGGCTAGGGATGGGCGGTCGCCCCGCCACGAGCGCCGCCCGCCGGCAGCCGCGGTGCCGCGGCGTCTGCAGCGCGGGGCCGAAGGCAACGGCGTCGCCGGCTCGGCTAGCTTGCTTTTCGTGAACGCGGTCGTCGTGCTCATGGCGTACGGGTCACCGGAGCGTCTGAGCGACGTTCCCGCCTACTACGCCGACATCCGTGGCGGTCGCCCGGTCGCGCCGAAGCTGCTCGACGACCTCGTCGACCGCTACCGGCGGCTCGGAATCGAGCAGTCGAACCCGCTCAACGCGATCACCGAGGAGACGCGACGCGCGCTCGAGGAGCGGCTCGGGCTGCCGGTGTTCACGGGCATGAAGCACTGGCGCCCGCGCATCGCGGAGGCGGCGGAGCGGGCAGTCGCGACGGGCGCCGACGTCGTCGTCGGCCTCGTGCTCGCCCCTCACTATTCGCGGCTCTCGATCGCCGGCTACCGCGAGCAGCTCGAGCGGGCGCTCGCCGGGCGCGTGCCGCTCAGCTTCGTCGAGAGCTGGCACGACGACCCGGCGTTCGTCGAGTTCCTGGCGAGCCGGATCCACGGCACCGACGCCCACGTGGTCTTCACCGCGCACTCGCTGCCGGCACGGATCCTCGACGAGGGCGACCCCTACCGCGACCAGCTGCTCGAGACGGCACAGCTCGTCGCGTCCGCCGCCGGCGTCGAGGACTGGTCGTTCTCGTTCCAGAGCGAGTCGCCGACCGGGGAGCCGTGGCTCGGGCCGGACATCCTCGACCACCTCGACGAGCTCGACCGCCGTGGCATCCGCGACGTGCTCGTGTGCCCGATCGGCTTCGTCTCCGACCACCTCGAGATCCGCTGGGACATCGACACCGAAGCGCAGGAGAAGGCGGCGGCGCTCGGTCTCCGCCTCCGGCGGATCGAGATGCCGAACGCCGAGCCGGCGTTCGTGGGGGTGCTGGCTGGCATCGTCCGGCGCGCGGTCGAGCCTGTCGCCGTATGAGGCCGGGCCAGATCCTCGTCGACCGCGTCTCCCGGCGCTTCCGCGTCTCGGCGAGCCCGCAGCGCACGCTCAAGGACCTGTTCATCGCGCGCGGCCGCCGGGCGCCGGTGACGGACGTGTGGGCGCTGCGCGACGTCTCGCTGCGCGCGGAGCCCGGCGATGCGCTCGGGCTCGTCGGCCGCAACGGCTCGGGCAAGACGACGCTGCTGCGGGTCCTCTCCGGGATCATCAAGCCGACGACGGGTCACGTCGCCGTCGGCGGCCGCGTCGGCTCGCTGCTCGAGCTCGGCGCCGGCTTCCATCCCGACTTCACGGGTCGCGAGAACGTCTACCTCAACGGCTCGATTCACGGGCTGCCGCGCGCGCGGGTGCGCGAGCTGATGGACGAGATCGTCGCGTTCGCCGAGCTCGAGCGCTTCATCGACTTTCCCGTCCGCACGTACTCGTCGGGGATGTATATGCGCCTCGGTTTCTCCGTCGCGGCGCACATCCAGGCCGACGTGTTGCTGCTCGACGAGGTCTTCGCGGTCGGCGACGAGGACTTCCAGCGCAAGTGCTTCGGCAAGATCGCCGAGCTCAAGCAGCGCGGCGGGACGATCGTCTTCGTCTCCCACGACGCGCAGGCCGTCGAACGGCTATGCGACCGCGCCGTGCTCCTGCGTCGGGGCGAGGTGGCGTTCGACGGACCGACGCGCGAGGCGATCAGCCGCTATCGCCAGCTGCTCGCCGCCGAGCGCAGCCCGGACGAGCTCGCCGCCGGGCTCCGCGAGTGGGGGAGCGGCGAGGCGAGGATCGTCGAGGCCCGGCTGCTCGACGCGGACGGCGACGAGCGGCTGCAGGTGGCCGCCGGTGAGCCGGTGGTCGTCCGGCTCGTCATCTGGTCCGAGCAACGGGTCGCGCCGCCGAGCGTCTCGCTCGAGCTCCGCGACGACGACGGCGTCGTCCTCGGCTCGGTCGTGCAGTCGACGGCCGACCTCGGGTGGGACGGAGCCCCCGGGCGCCGGGAGCTGCGCTTCGAGCTCGACGCGCTGCCGCTCGCAGAAGGGCGGTTCCACCTCCGCTCGGCGCTCGTCGAAGCCGAGGGAGGGCGGTTGCTGCACTCGCTCGACGACGCGATCCGCTTCTTCGTCTTCCCCGCCGGCGGCCAGACCGGGGCCGTCCTCCTCTCAGGCCGCTGGACGATGCAGGAGATCGGCGCCCCTGCGCCAATCGCTCGGCTATGACCTCGCGCTCCTGCCCCGACTGGCCGCAGCTCATGGAGGTTGCGCCTGAGCTCCAGTTCAAGCACTACACGCTCCGCGAGGCGCTGCCGTACCTGCCGGCCGACGCGCTCGTGCAGCTCGACGTCGCGGCCGCGAACGGAGAGGCGATCTGCTGCGACCTCGACAACCACGTCTTCAACCCGACGCACACGGAGCCGCACGTCGCCGACGCGCTCCGCGCCTCGCACTGGTTCGACCTCCGCGAGTGGACCGTTCACTCGCCCGGAGGCGCCGCCGCCTAGGCGCCGCCTTCGGGACGCGGGTTTCCCGTGCGTCCGCGTCCGCGCAGCAGTCCGGCCGCCCGCCGGCGTCGCGGTACGCTCCGCGCGATGCCGTCGCTCGTCGTCCCCTTCCGCGGGGCAGAGGGGAAGAGCCGCCTCCTCGTCTCCTCGCCGGCGCTTCGGATGGCGCTCGTCCAAGCGATGCTCGCGGACGTCGTCGACGCGTGCCTCGCCGTCGGACCGACGTTCGTCGTCGCGCCGCAGGCGACGGGAACGCCTGCGGTCACCGTGGCGGACCCGGGCCGTGGCCAAGGCGCAGCAGTCCGCGCAGGCCTCGACGCGGCGGTCGCCGCGGGCGCCGCTGCGCCGCTCCTCGTCGTCAACGCCGACCTGCCCGCGGTCGAGCCGCGCGACCTGCTGGCGCTCGCCGGCAGCGCGCCTCCGGCCGGTCTCGCTGTCGCGGCCGCGCGGGACGGGACGACGAACGCGCTCGCGCTCGCGTCGGCGGAGCTCTTCCTGCCGCTCTACGGCCCGGGCAGCGCGGCACGTTTCGCCGCCGTCGCGCCGTCGCGCCTCGTCGATTCGCCGAACCTCGTCGACGACGTCGACACCGCCGCCGACCTCGAGCGGCTCGCGCCGCGCCTCGGCCGCCGGACCCGCCGCCTGCTCGACGCGGTCGGAGCGGAAGCCGCCGCGTGAGGGCAACGGTGCTGTCGGGCGGCGTCGGGGGCGCGCGCTTCCTGCGAGGGCTCCTCGCTGTGATCGAACCCGAAGCCGTAGCCATCGTGGGCAACGTGGCCGACGACGTCGAAGTGCTCGGCCTGCACGTCTCCCCGGACCTCGACAGCATCCTCTACGCCCTCGCGGGGCTCGCCGACGAGGAGCGTGGCTGGGGCCGGGCGGACGAGACGTGGAACGCGCTCGCGGCCGCCGCCGCCTTCGGCGGCGACGCCTGGTTCAAGCTCGGCGACCGCGACCTCGGGCTGCACCTCGTGCGCACGCAGGCGCTCCGTGAAGGCGCGACGCTCTCCGAGGTGACCACGCGGCTCGCGCGTGCGGCCGGCCTCGAATGCACGCTGCTCCCCGCCACCGACGATCCGCTGCGCACGTTCGTGGAGACTTCGGCGGGGACGTTCCCGTTCCAGACCTGGTTCGTCGCACGCGGCCACCGCGACGACGTCGACGCGGTGCACTATGCCGGGGCGCCGCAGGCGCGTCCGGCGCCGGGCGTGCTCGCGGCGATCGAGGACGCCGACCTGCTCGTGATCGCCCCGAGCAACCCCTACGTCTCGATTGGCCCGATCCTCGCCGTCGAGGAGATCCGGGCGGCCCTGGTGCGCCGCCGCGTGCCGTGCGTCGCCGTCAGCCCGCTCGTCGGCGGCCGCGCCGTCAAGGGACCGGCCGACCGGATGCTCGCGCGCCTCGCCGGCGGCACGACTCCCGCGCACGTCGCGAGCTGCTACGCCGGCCTCCTCGACGCGCTCGTGATCGACGAGTCCGATTCGCCGACCGACCTTCCCGCGGGGGTGCGTGCGGTCGTGACGCGCACGCTGATGCGCGACGACGAGGCGCGTCGACGGCTCGCGCACGCTGTCCTCGACGCGGCCGGGACGCACGCGTGACCCGCCGCGAGGCCGCAGCGTGAGAATCGCCATCGTCGGCGGCACCGGCGACTTCGGCCGCGCGCTCGCCGCGCGGCTCGTCGCGCTCGGCGAGGACGAGGTGGTGATCGGCTCGCGCGACGCCGAACGAGCGGCCGCAGCCGCCGCCGAGCTCGGCGCTGCGGGCGGCGCCACGAACGACGAGGCCGTCCGCGAGGTCGACCTGGCGGTGCTGGCCGTCAAGGCGGAGGCCGCGCTGGAGACCGCTCGCGCGACCGCGGCGGCGCTCGGCACGACGCCGGTCCTCTCCGTTGCGAGCGCGCTCTCGTTCGCGAAGGACGGCGTCCGCCCGGGCGGAGACGCCCGCTCGCTCGCCGAGCGGGTCCAGGACGTCGTTCGCGGCCCCGTTGCGGCCGGCCTGCACTCGATCGCCGCCGCGAACCTCGGCGCCTCGCCGCCGGACGAGGACGCGCTCGTGTGCGGCGACGACGACGGCGCGAAGCGGCTCGCGCTCGAGCTCGCGGGCAAGGTGGTGCGCGGGCGTGCTCTCGACGCCGGTCCGCTCGCCGGCGCGCGCACGCTCGAAGGGCTGACCGCCGTCATCGTCAACCTGAACCGGCGCTACCGCGCCCACGCCGGCATCCGGATCACCGGCCTCGCGTGATCTCGCTCGTTCCGGTCGCGGGACTGCCCGAGATCCACGAGGGCGACGACCTCGGCGCGCTGATCGCCGGCCACGCCGCGCTCGAGGACGGCGACGTCGTCGTCGTCGCGCAGAAGGTCGTCTCGAAAGCCGAAGGTCGCGTCGTCCACCTCGACGAGGTCGAAGCGTCCGAGCGCGCGCGCGCGCTCGCGGGGGAGTGGGGCGATCCGCGCGAGACGGAGGTGATCCTGCGCGAGACGAGGCGGATCGTCCGCGAGCGCAACGCCCTCGTGATCGCCGAGACCGCGCACGGCTTCGTCTGCGCGTCGGCCGGCGTCGACCACTCGAACGCGCCGCAGCCGGGGACGCTCGTCCTGCTTCCGCGCGACCCGGACGCGAGCGCGCGGCGGCTGCGAGATTCGATTCGCGCGTGCACCGGCAAGGTCGTCGCGGTGGTGGTCGCCGACTCCTTCGGCCGTCCGTTCAGGCTCGGCACGACCGACGTCGCGATCGGCGTCGCCGGCCTCGCGCCGCTGCGCGACCTGCGGGGGACGCCGGACCGCGGCGGCCGGCTGCTCCGGTCGACGCAGGTGGCGGTCGCCGACGAGCTGGCGGCGGCGGCGGACCTCGTCCGGGCGGGCAAGGACGACGGGCTGCCGGTCGTCGTCGTGCGCGGGTTGCAGCTCGACGGCGACGGTGCCGCCGCCGAGCTCGTGATGCCGCCCGCGCGCGACCTCTTCCGCTGAGGCGCCGTGGCGGACGACGCCGCTGTGTTAGGTTGGCCGGACCAGGTGACGGCGATGACCGCAGCCCGTCGTTCGGTGGTCGCGATCGGCGTCTCGGCGGCCGCGCTGGCGCTGGCGGGAGCGGGCTCGACCGCCGTCTCGCCGTCGTACGAGGTGAACGGCGTCGAGGTGGCCGCCACGTCGACCGAGGGCACGTTCGTCGGTTCGGGGACGGGCAGCAGCGGCGACTCCCTGTTCTGGACGGCCGTCGTCGACCACACCCCGCTCAGCCCGAGCGCCACGGTGACCGGCGGCTCGCTGACGGCTCTCTCCTACGGCGACGGCAGCCTGAGCGCGCTCACGGGCCGGTTCACCGGCGGCACCGTCACCTACGACACCGCGCGTTCGTCCCCCGCGCCGTGCGGCAACCAGGTGTTCGACGTCGTCGGCCGGCTTGCGCTCACGAGCGGTTCGGCCGCCGGCACCGGGGCGTTCCAGGTCTACCTGACGCACTACCGGCTCTCCGTGCTCGGAACCTGCGTCACGTATGCGGCGAGCGTCAGGGGCGCCCCCGGCCTGACGACCTCGTTCTAGTCGACGAACTCGTCGGCGACGGCGAGCGCCTCGTCGAGGATCGCGACTCCCTCGTCGAGCTCCTCGCGCGTGATCGTCAGCGGCGGGCAGACCATGACGACGTTCCAGTGCGTCATCAGGTAGAGGCCGCGGTCGAGCGCCTGCTTCGCCATCGTCGTCACGGGTTTCGCCGCCTCGCCGGCGCCGTTGAACGGGACGAGCGGCTCGCGCGTCTCGCGGTTCTTGACGAGCTCGAGACCCCAGAAGCAGCCGAGCCCGCGCACCTCGCCGATCGACGGATGCTTCTCGGCGAGCCGCTCGAGCTCGCCGCGGAAGACCGCTCCCATCGCCGCGGCGTTCTCGACGATCCCCTCCTCCTGGAACGCCTCGATCGACGCGACCGCCGACGCGCAGGCGAGCGGATGCCCGGAGTACGTCAGCCCACCGGCGAAGAACCGCGTCCGCGCCCACTCGGCGATCGGCTCGCGCACGACCATCGCCCCGAGTGGGACGTACCCGGAGTTGATCCCCTTCGCGAGCGTGAGGATGTCGGGCACGACGTCCCAGTTCTCGACCGCGAACCACTTGCCGGTGCGGCCGAAGCCGGCCATCACCTCGTCGCAGATGAGCAGGATCCCGTGCCGGTCGCAGACCTGGCGGATCGCCTGCAGGTACCCGTCCGGCGGCGGGATGATCCCATTCGTGCCGGTGACGGTCTCGAGGATCACCGCCGCGACCGTCTGCGGGCCTTCGTACTGGAGGATCTCCTCGAGGTGCGGCGCGCCGGTGCAGACCGGGCACGGGTCGGGGTGCCCGGCCGGGCAGCGGTACGTGAACGGGTCGAGCATCCGCACGACGCCGGGGATGCCGGGCTCGGCCGGCCAGCGGCGGGGATCGCCGGTGAGCGTGATCGAGCCGCCGGTCGCGCCGTGGTAGGAGCGGTAGCGGGCGACGATCTTGTGCCGGCCCGTGTACCAACGCGCGAGCTTGATCGCGTTCTCGTTCGCCTCGGTGCCGCCGTTCGTGAAGAACGACATCGCGAGGTCGCCCGGCGTCACCTCGGCGAGCAGCCGCCCGAGCCGGGACCGCGACTCCGTCGCCATCGGCGGGCCGATCGTCGCGAGCTGCTCGGCCTGCTCCTTGATCGCGGCGACCAGCTTTGGATGCCCGTAGCCGATCGAGACGTTGACGAGCTGGGAGGCGAAGTCGAGGTAGCGGTTGCCGTCGTAGTCCCAGAAGTAGCGGCCCTCGGCGCCGGCGACCGCGATCGGGTCGATCGCGTCCTGCACCGACCAGGAGTAGAGGACGTAGCGCTTCGCGTCCTCGACGATCCGCCGCCCCAGCTCTGCGTTCGTCTCGGTCGTCGCCATCCGCCCGATCCTAGCGGCGACCGTCCGCGCGGGCCGGTTCCCGGTCAGACCTCGGCCGCGGCGAGGTGTGTCGACGAGCAGGCGGATCTCGCCGATCCGCTCGAAGCCCATCTTCGCGAGGATCGGCGCCGACATCCGCCCGGCGCCCACGAGCAGTCGGCCGACGCCGCTCGCGACCGAGTCGTCCCAGCGCGCATGCACGAGCGCCGTGTAGACGCCGCGGCCACGCGCGTGCGGGAGGACGGCGCCGCCCATCAGGAGCGTCGCGGCGGGGGTGAAGACGGCGCGGCCGAAGCCGACTGCCTCGCCGTCGGCGAACGCGAGGTAGTGGCGCGAGACGTCGCTGC
The DNA here is from genome assembly GCA_035651195.1 of Gaiellaceae bacterium. Classification (GTDB taxonomy): domain Bacteria; phylum Actinomycetota; class Thermoleophilia; order Gaiellales; family Gaiellaceae; genus PALSA-600. The sequence goes on from DASRGD010000036.1 coordinate 18,827, forward strand.
CCGCGAGCGCCGCCCACGATTCGCGCCAGTCGATCTCGTCGTGCTCCGGCCAGATCGCCCGGCCGATCTCGCGCGCGCGCAGGTAGTCCGCGGCCGTCTCCACCCGCCGCACCTCGAGCGTGGGCTCGCCCGCCGGCCGCGAGGCGATCGTCAGAGTCGTCGAGACGGGCAGCTCCGGATCGGGGACGAGCCCGAGCGCCGCGAGACGTGCGGCCAGGTCGCGCGGCGTCGAGCGCTCGCCGACCCACCAGGTGATCGCTTCGAGCTCCCGCTGCCGGGCGAGCCCGCGCAGCTCGGCGACCGTGCGCTCGACGTCGCCGAGGCGGATCCGCTCGACGGACGCACGGCGGCCGCGGACGACGAGCACATGCGTCTCGCGCTCGACGAGCTCGCGCCCCGGCTCCGGCGGCAGCGAGAGGCTCGGCTCTTCGGCCAGCTCGAGGAGCGACTGCGCGCTAACCTGCACCGGTGACCGACGTTATCGCCGCACCGGCCGCGGTCAAGCCGATCCACCACTGGGTCGGCGGCCGGCCGTATGCGGGCGCGTCGGGGCGGAGCGGCGCCGTCTACAACCCGGCGCGCGGCGTCCAGACCGGCGCCGTCGACTTCGCCTCGGTCGAGGAGGTCGACGCTGCGGTCCAGGCAGCCAGGGCGGCGTTCCCGAGCTGGCGCGCGCTCTCGCTCTCGCGCCGCGCCGAGCTCTTCTTTCGCATCCACCGGCTCTTCGACGACCACCGCGCCGACCTGGCGCGCCTGCTGACCGCCGAGCACGGCAAGGTCTTCTCGGACGCGATGGGCGAGGTCGCGCGCGGGCTCGAGGTGCTCGAGTTCTGCTGCGGTCTCCCGGCGCTCCTCAAGGGCGGCTTCTCCGAGCAGGCGTCGAACGGGATCGACGTCTACTCGATCCGCCAGCCGCTCGGCGTCGTCGCCGGGATCACGCCGTTCAACTTCCCGGTCATGGTCCCGATGTGGATGTGGGCGCCGGCGCTCGCGTGTGGCAACACCTTCGTGCTGAAGCCGTCGGAGAAGGATCCGTCGGCGTCGATCCGGACGGCCGAGCTGCTCGCCGAGGCGGGCGTCCCCGACGGCGTCTTCAACGTCGTCCACGGCGACAAGGTCGCGGTCGACGCGCTGCTCGAGCACCCGGACGTCGCCGCGGTCTCGTTCGTCGGCTCGACGCCGATTGCCCGCTACGTCTACGAGACCGCGACGCGCCACGGCAAGCGCTGCCAGGCGCTCGGCGGTGCGAAGAACCACATGATCGTCCTCCCGGACGCCGACGTCGAGATGGCAGCCGACGCAGCCGTGTCGGCCGGGTACGGCTCGGCGGGCGAGCGCTGCATGGCGGTCTCGATGGTCGTCGCCGTCGGCAGCGTCGCCGACGAGCTCGTCGAGGCGATCAAGCAACGGATCCCGAACGTGAAGGTCGGCGACGGCAGCGAGCCCGACTCGGAGATGGGCCCGCTGATCACGCGCGAGCACCGCGACAAGGTCGCGGCGTACCTCGAGAACGCGCCGGCGGAAGGCGCCACGGTCGTCGTCGACGGGCGCGAGAGCTGTCCGGCCGAAGGGTTCTTCCTCGGGCCGTCGCTCCTCGACCGCGTCAAGCCCGAGATGGCCGCCTACCGCGACGAGATCTTCGGGCCGGTGCTCGGCATCACCCGGGTCGAGACGTACGACGAGGCGGTCAGGCTCGTCAACGAGAGCCCGTACGGGAACGGCACCGCGCTCTTCACCCGCGACGGCGGCGTCGCGCGGCAGTTCCAGTTCGACGTCAAGGCGGGCATGGTCGGGATCAACGTGCCGATTCCGGTCCCGGTCGCCTACTACAGCTTCGGCGGCTGGAAGCAGAGCCTGTTCGGCGACCGCCACATCTACGGTCCCGAAGGGATCGACTTCTACACGCGCACCAAGGTCGTCACCTCGCGCTGGCCGGATCCGGCGACGTCGAAGGTCGACCTCGGCTTCCCGCAGACGCGTTAAGCAGTCGCGTTAAGAGAACGAGCCGCGCGGGTGCGCGGCTCGTTCCGAGCTCGAAACGGAACCGGACTAGATGCAGCCGTCGCCGTCGCTAACCGCACCGGTGTCGTCGTCGTCCTGGTCGCCGGGGCCGTTCGCCGCGATCGTCTGGCCCGGAGGACACTCGGACGCGGCGCCGCCGCCACCGCCGCCGGCCGCGCCGCCGCCACCCTGGGTGACGCCGCCGCCGCCCTGCGTCGTGCTACCGCCGCCGTTACTCGTGCTGCCTCCGGAGGACGAGCTACCGGCCGCCGAGGCGGGCGCCTTGGCTTGCGCGGCCGTCAGCGCGACGCCGACGCCGATGAGACCCTTCATGCCCGCAGCCGCATGGCCGGCCACGGTGCAGAGGTACTCGTACTTGCCGCTCTTCGTCAGCTTCACGGTCAGCGTCGCCTTGTCGCCGTGGTGCAGGATCTTCGTCACCTTGCCGACGCAGGCGTTCTTCGCCAGGCTGGCCACGGGAGCGGTGCAGAGCTTGAAGTCGTGGAAGGCGACGCCCTGGTTCGTCACGTTGAAGGTGATCGTGCCGACGGGCAGATTCGAAAACTTCGACAGCTTGAAGGCAAGCTCCGTCGGCTTGCCGGCGGTGACCGTGATCACGGTCGTCGCCGCCCGCGGTGCGTTCACCTTCGCTGCTGCGGGGCCGACCGCGGTGAGCACCAGCGCCAGGACCGCGAGACAGACTCCCCCCAGGACGAAGCTAAACGAGCGTTTGCGATGCATTGATAGAGACCACTCCTTTCGAGAGACGCAAGTGGCAGACCGCCAGTCTCACCCACCGGCCAACCCCTTTCGCGCGCAAGTATAGCCCGCTGCCGGAGACCCCTGGCGATCGTCACAAAGCCCTAACAAGATCCTTGCTGCACCCGCCTCCGAGCGTGGCGGGGACGCTGCTACACTCGCCGCGGGGAGTACGTAGAAAGGCTCAGCATGCAGCGCGAAATCGAACGGCCGAGGCGGGCCCGACGGCGGCTCGTGCTCGTGGGCGCGAGCGCGGCGCTCGGACTGCTCGCCGCCGCCCCGGCGGCATGGTCGGAGCTCTCGTCGGCGACGGCGAAGAAGCCGACGCAGCCGATTCTCAAGGTCATCGCCCGCATCAGGGCCTTCCAGGGCGGGGCGGGCTCGAACCTGACTCCGGTGCGGATCTACTTCACGCCCGCCGTCGTCAACCGCGGCACGGTGATCATCGTCGCGCGGAACAACGACGAGGACGGTTGGCACCAGCTCTCGATCAACGGCGTCAGCACGAAGTGGATGGGCCCCGGGAGCGGCACGGCGGTGATCAAGGTGACTTTCAAGCGCCCCGGCAAGTACCTCGCCGGCGTGAACGTCGACGACGGCGAGACCGACGGCACCGGCATCCTCAAGGTCATCCCCTAGGAACGGCGCCGGCGCTGACGGGCACTCGGCGCACGTCGATGTATCGTTGACGCCGTGAGCGGAGGTCGATCGCTTCTCGTCGCTGCCTCGCTCGTCGCGTTGCTCCTCGCGGCGGCCGCGGGCTCGGGCTCGGCCGGTGCGGCGGCGACGCAGCTGACCCTGTACTCGCGCGCCTCGCAGGAGCAGTTCCTGAATCACGCGGACGACCGGCAGCGCGGATACGGGAAGAATCCGTTCGGGAACTTCCAGGCGCCGACCGCGACGACACGCGAGTCGAACGGCGGTCCGTTCCCGGGCGACCAGGCGTTGTTCCAGTTCGACCTCTTCTCCGGCCCGGACCTGAAGACGGTCGCCGGCTCGGCGGTCTTCCTCTGCAACTACAACTTCAAGCACCACGGCTTCTGCGACGGCATCTACCGCCTGAACGGCGGCTCGCTCCTCGTCAAGGGCGCGCTCGACTTCGACGCGAGGACGTATTCGCTCGCCGTCACGGGCGGGACGGGCAAGTACCGCCTCGTCACCGGCAGCCTCGCGGCGACACCGGCCGCGAAGCTCGCGCAGCGCCTCGCGATCTCGCTCGAGCCGATCGCCGCGCGCCCTGCGCGGACCCTCGACCTCAACTCCGTCCCGACCGCCGAGCAGTTCCTGAACCACGCCGACGACCGCCAGCGCGGCTACGGCAACAATCCATTCGGGAACTTCTACCAGGCGAAGCTCACGACGAAGGAGCAGAACAACGGTCCCTTCCCCGGCGACCAGGCGCTGTTCGAGTTCAACGTCTTCACGGGGCCGGACCTGAAGACGCTCGCGGGGACGTCGGTCTTCACCTGCAACTACGGGTTCAAGAAGCTCGGCTTCTGCGACGCGATCTACCAGCTGAGCGGCGGCACGCTGGTCGCGGCCGGCGGCCTCGACTTCAACGCCAACACGTTCTCGCTCGTCGTCACCGGCGGTACCGGCAAGTACCGTGGCGTGGCGGGCGAGCTGACGGCGTCGCCCGTCAGGCACGGTTCTCAGCAGCTCACGCTCGCACTCGTCGGATGAGGGCCGGGGCAGCCGTCGGAGCTCTGCTCGCCGCCCTGCTCGCGCCGACCGTTGCGTCTGGCGCCGGGCAGACGAGGAAGGCCGTGCGGCTGACGCTGTACACGGTCGCGCAATCGGAGCAGTACGCCAACTACTCCGACGACCGGCAGCGTGGGTACGGCAACAATCCGTTCGGGAACTTCAAGGATACGACCGCGACGATCAAGCGGACGAAGGCCGGACCCTTCCCGGGCGACCTCGAGTACTTCCAGCTCGCGGTTTACAGGGACGCCCGGCTGAAGACGAAGGTCGGGACCGCCGAGATCACCTGTCAGTTCAACGTCAACAAGAACGCCTTCTGCGACGCGACCTATCAGCTGAACGACGGGACGTTCGTCGCCGCCGGCACCGTCGACTTCAAGTCGTCGAGCTTCGCGCTTCCGGTCACCGGCGGCACCGGTAAGTACTTCGGTCTGCGGGGCGACCTCGAGTCGACGCCGGCCGCGCACCGCGCGCAGCGCGTCGCGCTCGACCTCAGCTGACGGTCACGGCAGGGCGCCGCCGCGCACCCGCGCGGCACCGAGCCCGCAGACGAACAGCACCGCGGCGGCCGCCTCGAACCACGACGTGATCTCGGTCAGGTGCGGCTCGCTGCCGATCGTCGAGCCGAGGTGGCGGTAGATCTGGTCGAGCTGAGGCCCCGTGGTGGCGCGGTAGGCCTTGCCGCCCGTCGTGCGGGCGAGGAGACCGACGACGCCGGGGTCGGGCGGCACGGGGATCCTCAGCGCGAAGAAGCCGTGGCCTTGCAGCACGTAGCCGTTGCGCTTGCCGAGCGCGACGCCGTAGATACGGATCCCGGCGGCGGCCGCCAGCGCGGCGGCGGCGGGAGGCTTGATCGTGCCGCGGTTCTGGGCGCCGTCCGACTCGAGCACGATCGCCGCCGGCGCGAACGTCCCGATCTTGTGGTGGTAGCCGTCCGCGGCGAGACTCGCCACGAGCTGCTTGACCGCCTCCTCGACGCCGGCGCCGAGCGCCGTGCCGCCCTGCGGCTTCAGGACGGAGATACCTGCGTCGACCAGGCTGTGGTTCGTAGTCGGCTTCTGGATGACCTGGACCTTGTCGCTGAACGTCACCAGGCCGACCTTGTCGTTCGCCGGGACCGCTTGGAGGAAGTCGTGCATGGCGGTGACGGCCGCCTGGAGCCGCGTCTCGCCGATCCCGACCCGCTGCTGTCCGACGTCACTCGCCTGCATCGAGCCGGAGATGTCGACGAGGAGAACGATCGTCGCCGTCCGGTTCGACGCCGTCAGCTCCATCCGCGGCCGCGCGAGCGCCGCCGTCGCGGTCGCGAGCGCAAGCGCGATCAGGAGCAGGGGCAGGCGCCGCCACCAGCGGTTTGGCTGTCTCGCGACCAGCCGAGCGACCAGGTCGACGTTCGTGAACGCGACCGCGTACCGCGAGCGGCGCCGCCGAATGACGAAGCCGTAGACGAAGAGCAGCGGCACGAGGAGGAGGACGAGCAGGTACTCGGGAGAGCTGAAGCTGAAGTGCCCCATCGCCTCGTCAGGAGGTCGGCTCGCACACGGCGCCGATCTGGATGTGGATCAGGTACGGGATCGTGCTCGCGGTCGTGATCTGCGCCTGGACGGTGTTGCGCACCGAGTGCGTCGCGACCTTGACGGCGCCCGGCGCGGGCAGCTTCGGCGGCCCCGACGTGCCGTAGGCGACGGCGTTCCAGCTCCCGACGAGCTTCTCGTGCGCGAGGCAGCTCGTGCTGGCGGGCTGGGCGTTGCCGGGCGCGAGGATCAGCGTCGTCGCGTGCCAGTGCGGCGCCGGGGCGCTCGTCGGAGCCGGCGCGGCCTCGGCCTGGCGGGCCGAGACGGTCGAGCGCTTGCTCGCCTGCGTCAAGTCGATGCAGCCGAGGATCGGCTGGAACGACCCCTGCTTGCCGTTCGTCGTCACGGCGTGGAAGAGGAGCGCCGACCCCGGCTCCTGCTTGCCGATCGGCGCGCCGAGCTGGCCGTCGTACCAGACACGGACCGCCTTCGAGCTTGCGAGCGAGTCGGTGCCGCCGAGCAGGTACTGTCCCTTCGTCGCCGCCCGCGGCGGGCAGCCGAACAGGTACGTCGCCTCGCCGGTCGCGGGAACGACGACCCACAGCCCGGCGATCCCGTAGCAGTACGCGAGGTTGTGGCACTCCTGCGTCTTCGAGGGCGCGAGCGTGAACGGTCCGGCCGACGTGCGCGCAGAGACGCCGCCGGCGAACGCGGCGACGACGATCGCGGCGAGACCTGCGGCGACGAGCAGGCGTCCCGGCGAGCGGATCATGCGAGCCGCCCGAACCAGAGCCCGGAGAGGACGATGCCGCCGAGGACGAAGGCGAGCCCGAGCTCACCCGCCGCCGCGCTCAGCGCATGGTCGCCCTGCGGCGGCTGCTCGATCGCGCTGATCCCCTCTTTGCGGATCGCCTCCGGCAGCTTCTGTGCGGCCGCCGACAGCTGCTGTGCCGACGACCCCACGAGCGCCGTGCCGCCCGTCAGCTGCGCCACGCCTTGCATGGTCAGCGGCAACGCCGGAACGGCGATGTTGATCTGCGTCTGGAAGTTGTCGACCTTGAGCGGCTGCGTCACCGACCCGTGCGAGGTCCCGATCGTGACGCCGTTGATCGGGATGCCGTAGACGTACCCGGTCGCCGCCGCGTCCTGCGGCTCGACGCCCGCGCCGGTCTGCGCGCCGTCCGAGAAGACGACCACCGCCCCCGGCGGATGCAGCCGGTCGACGGGCTGGCCATTCGGGATCGCCTGGATGATCAGTGCGAGGGCAGAGCTGATCCCATCTCCGAGCGACGTCCCGGCGAGCGGCGTGATCAGCTTCGGCAGGTGCGCGATCACGTCCTGGTGGTCGAGCGTCGGTTGTTCGAGCAGGCGGACGGTGTTCCCGAACGAGAGCACCGCGACCTGGTAGTTGGACGGCAGCTTCTTCAGCATCTCGATCGCGAGCTCGCGCGCTGCCTGCAATCGCGTCGGCTTGATGTCGCGCGCGGCCATCGAGCCGGAGACGTCGAAGGCGAGCACGACGGTCGGGCCGATCCCGCGGCCGTTGCTGCTCGCGGCGCGCTGCGGCCGCGCGAAGCCGACGAGCAGGAAGGCGACGCCGAGCAGGAAGAGCGCTGCGGGGACGAAGCCGACGCGGCGCGACGGGCGCCAGACGACGTTCGGCTGTAGCTGCGGCCTCGACCAGGCGGTCGAGCGGCGTGCCCGCCGGCGCTCCAGCAGCAGGTACGCGGCTGCCGCGAGCGGAACCAGGATCAGCGCGGGCAGAAGCTCGGGCGAGGCGAAGCTCACTTGCGATCGCCCCGGGCCAGGAAGGCGGCGAGCGGCGGCAGCCAGTCGCCCTCGGTCGAGAGCGTCACGTGCGGGACGCCGGCCGAGCTCAGGAGCGCGCCGACCTCGCGCCGCTCCTCCCGCGCCGCCTGCGCGTACTGCTCGCGCAGGACGGGATCGTCGGTGTCGACGACGACGTGGCGACCGGTCTCGGGATCGACGAGGTGCAGCTCACCGACGTCGGGAAGCTCCTGCTCCCGCGGGTCGCGGATCTCGACCGCGAGCGTCGCGTGGCGGGCCGCGACCCGCAGCAGCCCGCGCCTCCAGTCGACCGGGCCGCGGAAATCGGAGACGACGACGACGAGCGAGCGCTCGGCGGCGAGACCGCCGACGAGGTTCATCGCCTCGCCGAGGCTGCCTTCGCCTGCCGGCGCCTCGCGGATCGCGCCGAGCGCGAGCAGCAGCCCGCGCCGCCCCCGGCGCGGGCGCAGGAGGCGCGGGTCGCCGGCGCCGAACGCGACGACGCCGAGCCGGTTGCCGCGGCGCGTCGCGACGTGGCCGACCGCGATCGCGACGCCCTCGGCGACGTCCGCCTTGCGGCGGTCGGCGGTGCCGAACCGCATCGACGCCGACTCGTCGAGAACGAGCCAGGTGACGAGCGTGTGCTCGGCGAGCTCGATCCGCACGTGCACGACGCCGGTGCGGGCGGTCACGTTCCAGTCGATGCGGCGGACGTCGTCGCCCGGCTCGTACGGGCGCACCTGGTGGAACTCGGTGCCGATCCCGGTGTACGCCGAGCGGTAGTCGCCCGCGAGCATCCCGTCGACGCGGCGACCGATCGCGAGGTCGAGCACGCGCAGGCTCTCGGGGGTGATCGGCCCCGGCCCCGGCTCGGCGGCGGTGCGGGTGCGGTCGAGGACCTCGATGATGCCCCTGCTCACGTCACCGCCTTCGCCCCGACGGCGACGGGGGCAGAGTTAGCCGCACGAGCCCACGATCTGCCGCGGCGACGATCAGAGGAGCGCGCGGCGCCCCGCGCTCGCCACGACGCACCTAGCGGTGTCGCGCTGCATCGCTGCCCGCGCCCTCCTCCCCAACTCGACATGCTTCCTTCATCAACGGGGCGCCGAGCAGCTCGCTCGCCGCCGCCGTCGCGTCCATCAGGTCACCTTGATGTTGCCACCCGGCGCTGCGTGTCCCGGCGGCAGGTTGCACGGATTCGGATACCCGCAGTCCGGGAGCGTGGCGGTGTAGACGGCCTTGCGCTTGAACGTCACCGACAGCGACACGCTGTGGTTCGGCTTGACGCTCGCTGACGTGACGCCGGCGATCGAGAGCTGGTGCGCGCTCGGCGTCCGGTTCTTGACCTCGATCACGACGCTGCCGCGCTTGACCGTCGCCGGCGAGAACGTGACGAGCAGGTTGGGCCAGATGGTTGCGTGGATGAGCTTGCCGCGTTTCGCCGACGGCAACGCGGGCGAGGCCGAGCCGAGCATGAGCGCCGCTGCGACGAGGCCCGTCGTCAGGTACCTCAAGAAACGACCTCCTCTAGCGAAATCCCCAAGAAATTCGAGTATAGCCCAGCCGCGGGAGCGCCTTCCGGCGCCGCTCAGAGCGCGACGAGGTTACGCCGCCAGACGATCAACCCGAGCGGGAAAAGCGCCACGAGCGCGGTGTAGAGCGCGAGGCGGGTCGTCTCGATCGTCGTCACGCGCTTCGACCTCGGGCCGGTGCCGATCGCCTTCCTCAGCGCCGCCTTCGCCGCGTCCAGCTGGCTGCCTTCGAACGCGCTCCCGTGCGCGTCCGCGGCCAGCTCGGCGGTGATCGTCGGCGCGCGCAGGTCCGGCCGGTAGCCCGGGTCGACGGTGCCGTCGGCCCGGTAGATGCGGTCGGTGGCGGAGCCGAAGCGCATCACGATCAGCTTCACCGGCGCCTGCGGCTTGAACGGCCGGCCGGCGTTGAAGCCGCTCGGGAACATCTTCCCCGCCAGCCGCTGCCCGACGTTCTGTGGGAAGAAGGTGATGCTCTCGCCGTCGGTGAAGAAGACCGCCACGCGACGCCTGGTCGCGGTCGAGAAGAACCCCTGGTCGCGGAGGGCGGCGAGCGGATCGAAGGTCGTCGCAACGAACTGGAAGGCAGGCGGCGGCGGCTTCAGCACGCCGATCGCGCCGTCGACCGTCAGCGCGAACGCGTTCTCGTCCGCGGTCGGGAAGAGCTCGGGCAGGAGCTGCGTCGTGAGCGACGACACGCCCGCGCTCGCGTCCGGGATCGCGGCGCGCAGGGCGAGCGCATCGGCCTTCGCCTGCTCGAGACGCGTGGGGGAGTGACGGCTCGCGGCGGCGCCCATCGAGCGCGAGACGTCGAAAACGAAGAGCGCCTGCGTGCTGTCGAGGATGCCGCGGCCGGCGGGGCGGCGAATGGCGGGGCCGGCGGCCGCGAGCGCGAGCAGGAGCGGCACGGCCGCGAGGCTGGCGAGCTCGACGGCGCTGAAGCTCCGCGGCGCGAGCCCGAGCAGGCGCCGCGTGCGTGCCAGGCGCGCGCCGGCGACGAGTGCCGCCGCGAGCGGCAGCGCCACCGCCGTCGCGATCAGGCCGCCGGCCGGGGACAGGAAGACGAGCGCGCCGACCACCGTCAGTAGTCGCCGGTCGGCGCCTGCACCGGCGGTATCCCCTTCCCTCGGCCGACGGCCTTGCCGCGCTGCTTCGAGCCCTGGTTGTTCGCCTGCTGCTCGGTCGGGCCTCTCGAGTCGGCACGGAACTGGCGCAGCATCAGCTCGAGGTCGGCGGTCATGTGCTCGTCGTGCGGTGCCGCACGCACCGCGCTCTGCATCGCGGAGACGGCCGCCGCGTAGGGCGCGAGGTCCTGCACGAACCCGGCGCGCGAGTCCTTGAGCAGGATGACGGCGAGCAGCGAGTACGCCTGCGCGGCACGCGCGGGGTCGGGGTTCTGCGCGGCGAGCGTCAGCGACCGCTCCGCCGTCTGCAACACCTGCTCGTCGCCCGGCATGACGCCGTTGCTGGTGTCGAGGTTGTCGGCGGCGGCGAAGAAGCGCAGCGCCGACAGCGTCCGCCGGTCGCGGTCGGCGGCGAGCAGCCTCGCCGTCAGGTTCGCAGGCAGGAAGGTCGGGGGCGTGAAGACGACCGGCGCCGTCGGCGAGACCGTGTACCGCATCGCGTCCTCCCGCATCGTGTTCTGCCACGAGCGGACGTCGTGGGCGAGGAGGACGGCGAAGACCGCGACCGCGATCGCGAGGCCAGCCGCGACGAGCCGCACGGGCGTGCGGCGGTGCGCGCCCTTCAGCCAGCGGCCGCCGGAGCGGGCGGCGGCGTTCATGCCGCAGCTCCCCGGCCGGCGAGCGACGCGCCCCACCGGAGCGGCGCCAGCAGCAGTTCGTCGATCGCGAGCAGGAAGGCGAGCACGGCGGCGACCGCGACGAGCGAGCTCGGGAAGCCGGTCCGCAGCTGTGCGGTCGCCTGCTTCGGCACCTTCGGCGCGAGCAGCGAACCCTGCTTACCGGCTGCCTTGAGGAAGAACTGGAGATCCCCGATCGACGGGCGCAACCCGACGATCCGGAGCGGGATGTGGTGCCGCTGGTAGGCCTGTCCGATCGCCGAGACCCTCGTCAAGTCGCTCGAGTCGTCCAGCAGGTCACTGATCAGGACGACGCTCGGATTGCGCAGATGCTGCTGGACGATGATCGACTCGGCGAGCTCGAGCCCGCTCCCGAGCTCGGTGCCGGCGCTGAAGGCCGCCGCCCACGGGTTCGGCGGCAGCAGGAACGTCGGCCGCCCGTACGTCCGGCGCAGCCCCGTCGGATGGAAGAGCGCCGCGATCGGCAGCAGCGTGCTCGACGGGGAACCCGGCGGCAGCGCCTCGTAGGCGTAGCTCGAGCAGACGACGAGCCCGACGCGTGCCTTCGAGTGACCGAGGAACGTCAGCGTGCTGTACGCGAGCTGGAGCTTGTTGTACTCGACGCTCTGCGAGACGTCGAGGACGACGATCGTGTTCGAGCCCGGAGGAATGAACGGGCCTGCGGACGCGCGGGGTCCGCGCGCGAGGACGACGGCAGTGATCGCGACGACCGCGAGCGCGCCGGCGAGCGCGAGGCGGAGGACGCGCGTGCGGCGGGCGAACGGCTCGAGCGACGGCGCGTCGGCCAGCGGTAACGTCGACGTCGTCATCCGCCGTCCTCGCGTGCGCTCTCGACCATCCGCGCGAGCTCTTCCAGGCGGTCGGGCTCGGGGTCGCCGGCGGACCACGCGACGCGCGAGGCGGTCGCGCGCAGGCGCGGGTCGCTCGGATCGTCCGCGAGCGTGCGCGCGAGCAGGCCGACGGCGCGGCGCCGGTCGTCGATCGGCCTCGACTTCGCCTGGCGCACGAACCCGAGCGCGCGCGCGAGCGGCGGGATCTCGACCACGCGCGCCGGCCGGCGGCGGAGCACCTCCCGCAGGACCACCAGCGCCGCGAACGCCGCCAGCACGACGGCGACGGCGTCGAGCGCGAATGCGAGGCCGCCGGGGTCGAGCCGGTACGTGGCCGGCGGCAGGCCGCGCTCGAGCTGGAAGGCGGGTGTCGAGCCGGGCGGCGCCGCTCCGAAGCGCGGCGTGACGGTGAGCGTCGGCCACGGCTGGCGGAACGCGACCGTCGAGCCGTCGTGGCGCCTCGCGGTCACCGTCACGCGCGGCAGGTGAACGATCAGGTTCTTGTGCGGCGGCGGCAGGCAGGCCAGGTCGACGCAGGCGATGTCGAACGAGAACGTCTTGCGAACGTAGGGGCCGGCCGAGAGCGTCGACGTCCGCGTCGGCGTGAGCTGTGTCCAGTTGCCGAAGTCGGCGATGAAGCCGACGCTGTGGGGATCGACCTGGCGCCGGTCGGCGATGACCGTGATCTGCGCGTTGACGGAATCCGCGAAGAAGAGGAACTGCGACGAGACGGCGGTCCGCACCTCCATCGGCGGCGCCGCGAGCGCAGGTGCGACGCAGACCGCGAGCGCGGCCAGCATCGCTGCGGCGAGCGCAGCCCGCTTCACGCGGCCCGCCTGCGCAGGAAGCGGCGCCGGTTCGCCCAGTTGGAGAACGCGACGTCGATCTCGTGCTCCTCGCTCGTCCCGAGCACGACCGGGTCGAAGTCGAGGCTGTGGAACAGGCGGATCAGCGCCTCGAGCCGCGCGGTGTGGTCGCGGCGTAGACGCCGGACGTCCGCGCCCGAGAGCCGCACGTGCGTCAGCCGGCCGGTGGCGGGGTCGGCGACCGGCAACACCGTGCCGGCGACGCCGGGGAAGCTCTGCTCCCAGACCGGGTCCTGAACGATCACCGGCACGAGGTCCCAGCGGCGCCCGCGGGCGCGCAACCAGGTCGCGAGCGGCGGCGGGCGCAGGAAGTCGGAGACGACGAAGACGAAGCAGCCCGCCGGCGCGTCGTGCCGGCGGACGAGGAGCTCGTCGATGCCACGCTCGACCGCGTTCGCGGGCGCGTCGAACGGCGTCTCGAGCCGGTGCTCGATCTGGCGGACGCCGAGGCGGCGGGGCGGGATCCAGTAGCCGAGCCCGCCGCGCCGCGCGGCGCCCGAGAAGTCGAGGTAGCCGATGTACGCGCGCGCCGCGTGTGCAGCCGCGACCACGGCCACGATCACCTGTCGGAGCACGTCCGGTTTCGCGAGCCACGGCAGCCCCGCTGGGTACAGCGCCATCGCCGGGTGGTGGTCGGCGACGATCACGACGCGCGGCGCCTCGTCCGCGTAGTGCTCGCGGACGATGAAGGCGTCGTCGTCCTGCACCGCCGAGAGGCGCGCCGAGGTCTTCCAGTCGATCCAGGCGAGCTGGTCGCCGGGGATGTAGCTGCGCGAGCCGGCGATGTCGGTGCCGCGGCCGCGGCGCAGGCTCGCGTAGCCGCCGAAGGTGCCGCCCGTCAGCCGGTGTCGAGGAACGAGCGGGAACGTGCGGCGCTCAGGTCTCGACACGGTGACGCGTCAGCGCGAGCCGACCTTCGACGGCGCCGGGCCTTCCCAGGCCGGCTCGGGCACTGGGGCGATCCGCAGGCACTCCGACTTCACGCGCTCGAGCAGCGAGCGGTCCGTCGCCATCCCCTCGACCGCGAGCGCAAACGGCTCGAACACGAGCCGGTGCGCCACCGCCGGCAGGAACAGGTCCTCGATGTCGGCGGGGTCGACGTACGAGCGGCCGTGGACGAGCGCCCAGGCTCGCGCAACGCGCTCGAGCGCGAGGCTCGCGCGCACGGATGCTCCGACCGCCACCTCCTCGAGCTGCCGCGTCGCCCGCACGAGCTCGACGAGCCAGCGCAGGACGAGCCGGTCGACGTAGACGCGCTCCGCCGCCTCCCGGATCTCGAGCAGCTCGTCCGTCGAGACGACCTCGCCGAGCGACTCGAGCGGGTGGACGTGGCGCTGCTCCTCGACGATCTGCACCTCCGTCTCGACCGGCGGATAGCCGAGCGTCGTCTTGATCGCGAAGCGGTCGAGCTGGGCCTCCGGAAGCGGGAACGTCCCTTCCTGCTCGATCGGGTTCTGCGTCGCGAGGACGAGGAACGGCTCGTCGAGCCGGTGCGTCTTCCCTTCGACGGTGACCTGCTTCTCGGCCATCGCCTCGAGCAGCGCCGACTGCGTCTTCGGCATCGCGCGGTTGATCTCGTCGACGAGCAGGACGTGCGCGAAGACCGGCCCCGGGCGGAACTCGAAATCGCGTGTGCGCTGGTCGAAGATCGAGAGCCCGGTGACGTCGGTCGGCTGCAGATCGGGCGTGCACTGGATGCGCGAGAACGACGCGCCCGCGATGCTGACGGCGAGCGAGCGCGCGAGCACCGTCTTCGCCGTGCCCGGCAGGTCCTCGAGCAGCACGTGCCCGCCGGAGATGAGCGCGGCGAGGACGAGCCGGATCTCCTCCGACTTTCCGTGGACGACCAGCTCGACGTTCTCGGCGAGACGGCCTGCGCGTTCGATCGCGACGGCGAGCGCCGGATCCTCGGCTACGCGTTCCTCGGCCGGCTCCATCGCCGCGAACGATACGTGAAGGCCGCCGCCATCGCCGCGGCGCGCACCGAGCAGGTCCGTCTCTAGGCCGCTAGATGTTGGCGCAGGGGTGCGCCGCCGTGTTCTTCTGGCCCTTCTTGCAGACCGGCAGGTCGCTGAACGTCGACGTCTGGACCTGCACCGAGCCGACGACGCCGTAGTGGATCCAGTACGAGCCCGCCCACTGCGGCTGCCGGCCGGTCGCCGTGAAGTTCACGATGATCGCCCCGCCCATACCGGTCGCGGACTTCGGTGGTGCGGCGAGACCCTTGCAGACGATGATGTTGTCGCTGGTCAGGTTGCACGTGCCGCCGATGCTGCCCGTGACAGCCGTGACGTGCATCCCGCTGGGCGGCGTCCAGTCGAAGCTGGAGACGAACCGCGTCGGGTTCGAGTTGTCGATCTCGACCTGGTACTTGCCGGCGTTGTCGTCGAGGACGCGCACGACCATCGCGTACGGCTGGACGACGATCGGCGGCGGCGTCTTGGCGGCGTTGGCGGTGGTGGCCAGCGTGAAGGCAGTGGCCAGGACGACGGGGACCACGGTCGAAAATCGCATGGCGGGGAAGAGTAGCGTGGCCTCGACCGAACCGCAACCAACGTCTAGTAAGGTTTCGTTTGGCGCGCCTCGTGGACGCGGCACGGTCGCGGCGTACACTGGGGGCATCGGTCGGGCGCTCGTATCGGTGTTCTTCCTCCTCGCTCTCGGCGGTTCTGCGCTTGCGGCGCGGCCGGCGGTGCCGGCGTCGGAGCAGCGGCAGATCAAGGCCGTCCTCGCGCGGATCGGCGCGGGTGATCTCGCGCTCGTGCCGACGACCCTGCCCAAGCACTACGCGTTCGAGAGCTTCTCCGTCACCGGCAGCCCGCTCGGCGTCGACGTCTCGCTGACCGACCAGCGCTTCTTGAAGAACCCGACGATCGCGCGGCTGCACGAGATCAGCTTCGACGCCGCCTACTTCAAGGGGACCTGCTCGGCGAAGTCGCGCCAGACGCTCCGCGTCGCGAGCCGCGCCGTCTACACCGACGGGACGAGCGTCTGGCGCTGCACGCGTACGCCCAAGGGTCACCTCGTCCGCATGTCGGCGCACGGCCGCCTCGCGGACACGGCGCTCGCGCTCCTCGTCGCGTCGGCGCAGCCCGTGAGGTGACCGAAACACCGGCAGCCCTTCCCTCGCGAGGGAAGGGCTGCCACCTCTCGACGAGACGCCTCGGCGAGTTGGTGTTACTTCGTGCCGGTTGCGGGCGGCGCGGCTCCGAACTGGATACCAGGAGCCTTCCCGCAGAGAACGAGCAGCGCGAAGTCGAGGTCGGCCGGGTTGCCGTACTGGTCCGTCGTCAGGACGTGGACGGCGTTCGGGTCCGGATTCAGGTGGTCCCAACCGGCGACCGAGACCGAACCGCGGTCGTGTACGAGGTTCGCCCAGCGGCCGCAGTTCTGCAGGCTCTTGTTCTGGAAGAACACGAGCCAGTCGCCGAGACCCTGGTGCACGACCTGCGCCGGGATGGCGCCGAGAGCGGTGTCGTAGACCGCCGGTGCGCCGGGGACGACGGCTCCCGGGCCGCCCTTCGCGCCGATGTACGCCCAGTAGACGTCCGAAGCCGGGCAGGCGCCACCACACGAGATCTGGGCCTTGGCCGAGCTGTGGGTGTGAGCGATCTGCGGGATCTTCACGGACGCGTACGAGGTACCGCCGAGAGCGATGAAGAGGGCGAAGTACGCGATCGTGTTGTGCTTGAAGTGACTGAGTAGCTGCTTGATCATCTGCCCCTTCCTGCGATCGTCGGAGTTAGCCTGCGATCGTCGTTCTAGGAGTGGACTAGCCAGGCTGCGCAGCGCAACCCGCTCTTTCCGACGCCCGAGAATACACGTCGCTCAGGTTGGCGACAATTCCTGCTCAGCGACCTTTCGGGCGGTCGGCTAGAGTTTCGCCCGTCGTTTGGGGGACGGTTCCGAGCCCGGCCGCCCCTCATCCTTCACGAGGGAGGTAGGAGTGAAGAGGCTTGTGCAGTTCGCGGTCTTCGCGATCGCGGTCTCGTTCGTCTTGTTCTCGGCGGTGAGTGCGTCCGGGGGCGGTGCCAGGTCGGCGGCGGCGATCCCGGACTTCAGCGTCAGCCAGCTGTCGGCGCCGGCGGGGGCGAACTGGATCAGCGAGAACGGGAACCTGCAGTCGTGGCGGTACAGCACGCTGAGTCAGATCACGGCGTCGAACGGGGGCGGCTTGAAGCTGGCGTGGACGACGCACCTGGCGAACCCGA
>DASRGD010000037.1:0-55853 GCA_035651195.1 Gaiellaceae bacterium
GCGGTCGACGTCGAGACCGGCGAGGTCCGCGTCGAGCGCGTCGCGGCGATCCACGACGTCGGCCGCGTGATCAACCCGCTCGGCGCATCGAGCCAGATCGAGGGCGGGGTGATCCAGGGCATCGGGCACACGCTCAGCGAGGAGCGGCTGCTCGATCCGGCGACCGGGACGGTGCTGACGACCACGCTCGACGCCTACCGGCTGCCGACGATCGCCGACGTTCCCGAGATCGTGAGCGAGCTCGTCGATGCGCCCGACCGGCACCTGACCAACCTCGGCTCGAAGGGGCTCGGCGAGCCGCCGATCGTCCCCGTCGCGGCCGCGATCGCGAACGCGATCCGCGACGCGACCGGCGCCGACGTCCGCTCGCTGCCGATCACGCGCGAGGAGATGTTGCGCGCGCTCGCCGAGGCGCGCGAGCGGGAGAAGCGTGAAGCTCCTGCGGCCTTCTAGCGTCGACGAGCTCGACGGCGGCGTGCTGCTCGCTGGCGGGACGGAGGTCGTGCCGTTGCTCCGCGACGGGCTCCTCGAGGCCGAGGTGCTGGTCGACGTCGGCGGCATCGTGCCGGCCGGCGTCGACGGCACCCGCATCGGCGCCGGCACGACGCTCGCCGCGCTCGAAGCCGACCCACGCGTGCCGGCGGCGCTCCGCGACGCGTGCCGACTCGCCGCCTCGCCGCAGCTCCGCAACATGAGCACGGTCGCCGGCAACCTGCTGCAGGCGACGCGCTGCTGGTACTGGCGGCTCGACTACCCGTGCCGGCTGCACGGCGGCGACCGCTGCCACGCGCGCGACGGCGAGCACCGCGAACACGCGATCTTCGCGAACGACTTCTGCGCCTCCGCCCACCCGTCCGACGTCGCCGCGGCGCTGCTCGCGCTCGGCGCGACGCTGCGGACGAACCGCCGCCCGCTCGCGCTCGGCGAGCTCTATCGCCTGCCGACGGAGGACGACCGGCGCACGACGACGCTCGACCCCGGCGAGCTGATCCTCGAGCTCGACGTGCCGACGCCGGATGCGTCCTGCTACCTGAAGGCGATGGACCGCAAGCGCTGGGCATTTCCGCTCGTCGGCGTCGCCGCCGCGCGGACAGGCGCGACCACACGCGTCGCCCTCGCCGGCGCGGCCCCGATTCCGTGGCTGCTCGACCGGTCGCTCGACGAGGCGACGCCGCTGCCGGGGACGGCGTACAAGGTGGCGATCGCCAAGGCGCTGTACGAGCGCGCGCTCACGGCACTCGGCTGATGGCTCGGCTCGTGCTCGTGCTCGCGGCGACCGGGCTGCTGCTCGCCGGCTGCGGCGGCAAGCATGCGTCGACGACCACGACGAGCCCGAGCGGCTGCGTGCCGGTGCAGGCGCCCGCGGGGCGTTCGCGTTCGGCCCCTCGTCCGAAGGCGAAGCTCGACCCGAGGCTGACGTACGACGTCACGATCGCGACGAACTGCGGCGCCTTCACGATCCGGCTCGCCCCGCGGGAGTCGCCGAACGCGACGGCGTCGTTTGCGTCGCTCGTCGAGCGCGGGTTCTACGACCGCACCGTCTTCCACCGGATCGTGCCCGGCTTCGTCATCCAGGGCGGCGATCCGACCGGCACCGGCACCGGCGGGCCTGGCTACACGACCGTCGACCGGCCGCCGGCGGACGCGAGGTACGCGCACGGCGTGGTCGCGATGGCGAAGACGAGCGTGCAGGCGCCGGGAACCGCCGGCAGCCAGTTCTTCGTCGTCACCGCAGGTAACACCGGTCTCACCCCGGACTACGCGATCATCGGCGTCGTCGTCCAGGGCCTCGTCGTCGTCGACCGGATCGGCAAGCTCGGCGACGCCGACGGCCACCCGACGGAGACGGTCGAGATCGAGCACGCGACCGTGCGCTCGTTCGGGTGATCGCCGCGGTCGTGCTCGCCGCCGGCGAGGCGGCGCGGTACGGGTCGCCGAAGCAGCGGCTGCTGCTGCCGGCGGTGCTCGAGCGGCTGGCGCGGAGCCCGGTCGAGCGCGTCGTCGTCGTCGAGGGCGCGTACCCGCTCGACGACGTCGTGCCGGCGGGTGCCGAGCTCGTGCGCTGTCCGCAGTGGGCGCGCGGGCGCGGTGCGTCGCTTCGCTGCGGACTCGCGCTTCTCGACGAGCTCGAGGGCGCGCTCGTGGTGCTCGCCGACGGGCCGAACCTCGACCCGCGCGCGGTCGAGCGCGTGCTCGCGCGCCGCGGGGACGCCGACGTCGTCGCCGCGAGCTGGAACGGCGCGCGCAGCCACCCGCTCTGGATCGCCCGCGCAGCGTGGGCCGGCGTCCCCGACGAGGGCATGCACGCGCTGCCGGCGCTGCTCGTTCCCTGCGACGACCTCGAGCCGCCCGGCGACGTCGACTACGCCGTCAGGCCGACGGGCGCAACGAGCTGAGCTTCAGCCGCAGCTCCGGAGGCATCTCCTCCGAGGCCGCCACGCGCACGAACCGGCGCAGCGTCACCTCGAACCGGTAGCGCTTGTCGCAGCCGGGACAGCACGCGAGGTGGGCCTGCGCCTCGCGCACCTGCTCGTCGGAGAGCACGCCGTCGAGGTACGGCTGCATCATCTGCTCGCAGTCACCGCACCCACACGACATCAGACCACCGCCTTCTCTGCGAGGTTCTGCTTCAGCGCCCGTCGCCCGCGATGGAGGCGCGACATCACCGTCCCGATCGGGATGTCGAGGATCTGCGCCGCCTCCGCATACGAGAACTCGCCGATGTCGACGAGGACGAGGACGTCGCGGAAGTCGTGCGGCACGTCGGCGAGCGCCTCGACGACCGCGTTCTGCGAGAGCCGCTCGATGACGCGATCCTCGCCGGGGTTCTCGTCGCCGAGCGACGACTCGAGCTTGTTGTAGAGGAAGTAGTCGCCTTCCTCGAGCGGCTGCGTGTCCGGCGTTCGCTGGGCGCGGCGCCCGCGGTCGATGTTCAGGTTCGTGAGGATGCGCAGCAGCCACGCGCGCAGGTTCGTGCCCGGCTGGTACTGCTGCCAGGAGCGGAACGCGCGCGCGTACGTGTCCTGCATCAGATCCTCCGCCTCCTCGCGCGACCCGACCAGCCGGCGCGCGACGCGGTAGACCTGATCACTGAGCTCGAGTGCTTCCTCTTCGAACCGAACACGGGCGCGGGCCACCTCCGCGAGGCGACGGGTCTCGGCGGACGTCGGTGCGCTTTCGCTCATCCGGCGGCCACCCTAGCAATGCGTGCAACGAACGCCCGTGCGCCGCGATTCCCGCGTCAGGCCGCGCGGGCGGGGAAGCCGCCGCGGGCGAGGCGGCCGAGGAGCGCCTCTCGGGTCGTGCGGGCGTCGTCGTAGACGACGGTGAGCGTGCCGAGCAGGGTCGCATTCGCGAACTCGAGCCCCTCGTGGCCCTCCAGCGCCTTCGCGAGCCGGAGCACGCACCGCTCGCAGCGAATGCCTCTCACCTCGATCGTCTCCCTGACCGACGCCACGGCGTCAGGCTAACGAACGCGCGACGAGGTCGGCAGTCGCCTCGGCGGGCGACGTGAAGCGCGACTGCAGCTCGGCCTCGCAGACCGCCGGGTCGAGGACGGCGAGCACGTCGGCGGAGCCGAGCCTCCGCGCCGCCGGCTCGACGAGGTCGAGGAGCTCGCGGCCGAGCTCGGCGGCGGTCGCGGTCCGCGAGCCGTCGGGATGGATCAGCACCGCGCCGGGCCCGAAGCGCGCGGCCGCCCAGCGGTTCTGGTCGTAGTCGGCGCGGTTCGCGCGCACGTCGGCCCCGTCCGCGAGGAGGACGTCGGCGAGCGCCTGCAGCAGCCCCGCGAACGCCGCCGAGCGACGGACGTCCGTCGGCTGGTCCGGCATCCGGATCTCCAGGGTTCCGAACTTCGGCGACGGCCGCGCGTCCCACCAGACGCGCGTCTCGTCCTCGACGACGCCGAGCCGAACGAGCCGCTCGATCCACGCTTCCCACTCGGCGTAGGACGCGAACTGCGGCGGCGTGCCCGCGCGCGGCAGGTCGGTGAGGACGGGCGCTCGGTTCGAGGCGAAGCCGGTGAGCTCGCCGGCGAGCCAGGGCGAGTTCGCCGACAGCGCGAGCACGACCGGCAGCCAGGGCAGCATCGCCTCGAGGAGCTGCCAGCATGTCTCGGCGCTCGGAACGGCGAGGTGCACGTGCAGTCCCTGCACCGTCTGCCGGCGCGCCGAGATGCCTGCCCAGCCGACGAAGGTCACGTACCGCTCCTCCTTCACGATCGGCTGCGTCTGCCAGCGCGAGAACGGATGCCCGCCGCCGGCGGCGATCGCGAGCCCGGCGGCGCGCGCGGCCTCTGCCGCCGCCCGGCGCAGGACGACGAGCGCGGCGAGCACGTCGGCGGCGTTCGCGACCGGCAGCGTGTTGAGCTCCGCGATCGACGCGTGCAGCTCCGTCTTCACCTCGCCGGGAAGCTCGCGCTCCCCGACGCCGGCGACGATGCGGTCGACGCCCGCGACCTGGTCGAGCGTCTGCGCGTCGAGGATCATGATCTCCTCCTCGACACCGATCGTCAGCGGCGGCACGGAGCCGAACCGCTGCGTGATCACGTCACTGCGCGCGGACGCCGTGCACGGGCCGCCCGGCCGCGAGCCAGGCGTAGTAGGAGGCGCTCGGACCGAACTCGGAGCGGTAGCCGACCACGCGCGGGTTGCGCCCGACGTCGCGCGCGCGGCCGGCCTGCTTGAGCAGATTCGGATCGTCCTGCTCCTGCCAGACGAGGATCAGATGCGCCGCGGTCATGAACTCGGCGACGAACGTACAGCCGGACGCCGGACACGGAAACGGGTCGGTTCGCACGCACCACCAGCCGGCGTGGTCGGCCCCGTCGTCCTCGCGCCAGAGCTCGGCGTCGGCGGTGAGCGTCTCCTCGAAGACGACCTGTCCCCGCTCCATCCCGGCACCAGGGTAGCCGGGCTGCGACGGGGGAGGTGCGCCATTCAGGAGGGGAGCCGGGGGAAACGTGAGGTTCCCCCCGGCTCGTGGAGCATGGCCGCGACCCGGGCAGGCAGGCGAGCCGCGGCCATCTCGTCCGGCGGCCGCGCTGGCTGGACGGCCGTCCGGTCCTTGCGGGCCCGCCGCCGCGGGCCCGAGGCCTCTGTCACGCGCGCGTGCCCAGCTTCACCTCCATCGTGCGGCGCTTGTGCGCGCGGTACACCTGCAGGGAGATCCGGTCGCCCGGCTTCGCGCGCGCGATCAGATCGCGCAACTGGTTCTGCGACGACACCGGGGCGCCGTCCGCGGCGACGATGATGTCGCCGCCGAGCAGATACGACTCGCCCTCGACGACGACCGACGTGCGGCCGGCGCGCAACCCGGCGGTCGCGGCGGCGCTGCCGGGCGTCACCTGCTGGACGAGCAGGCCGCTCTTCGTCGGCAGGTCGAAGAGCCGCGCGAGCTGCGCCGTGACGGGCACGGCGCTGACGCCGAGGAACGCGTGCTGCACCTTGCCGCTACGGATCAGCTGGGCGACGACGCCCTTGACGGTGTTGATCGGGATCGCGAAGCCGATGCCGACGTTGCCGCCGGACTCGTTCGGGATCTGCGCGTTGACACCGATCACCTGGCCGCGCGCGTTGAGCAGCGGCCCGCCGGAGTTGCCGTGGTTGATGGCGGCGTCGGTCTGGATGACATGGTCGATCGTCAACCCGTTCGGGGCGTCGATCGTCCGCTGCACCGCGCTGACGATCCCGGCGGTGGCCGTGCGGGTGAGGCTGAACGGGTTGCCGATCGCGACCACGGTGTCGCCGACCTGAACCGCGTCCGAGTTGCCGAGCGGGATCGGCGTCAGCGAGCGCGAGCGCGCGTCCACCTGGAGGACGGCGACGTCGGTCGATGGGTCCTTGCCGACGACGGAGGCGTTCAGCTCGTCGCTGCCGGAGAAGCTGACCTGGATCTTCTGAGCGCCGGCGACGACGTGGTCGTTGGTGATGATGTGGCCGGCCTTGTCGATCACGAAGCCGGACCCGAGCGCCTTCGCGACGTGCGTCGTCGGCGGGAAGAAGCCGAACGGATCCGTCTGCGTCTGCACCGTCGTCGCCGTGATCTGGACGACGCCCGGCGCGGCGCGCCGGTAGATCTGCTCGACCGACAGCGCACCCGCCGGCGTCGCGAAGGACGCGTTCGCCGTCGGGTCTGCGGGGGCCTCCGTCACCTGCTTGATCGTCGTCTTCGACCCGAGCCGGCCGAATGCCGCCGCGATCCCGAGCGCGACCCCGCCCCCCACGGCGGCGGCTGCGACGAGCCCTGCTGCGCGCGCAATCGTGGTGCGGACGAGCACCGAGCCGTTATAGCCACGAGGGGTTGAGAAATCCGTTCAGGGCCATTAACGGCCGGTTAAGCCGCGGTGGGCTGCTTCACTTCCGGCATGGCGACGGCGCAGCTCGCGACGGGCGAGCATTCGTTCTCGATCCACCGGCTCGACGGACTGGGCGCCGAGCGCCTGCCGTACACGCTGCGCGTCCTGCTCGAGAACGTCCTGCGCAACGGCGGCCCGGACGAGGCGGAGGCGGTTGCCGGCTGGGACGCGCGGGCGGAGCCCGCGCGCGAGATCTCGTTCATGCCGTCCCGGGTGCTCCTGCAGGACTTCACCGGCGTGCCCGCGGTCGTCGACCTCGCCGCGATGCGAAACGCGATTGCCGACCTCGGCGGCGACCCGGCGCGGATCAACCCGCTCATCCCGGCCGAGCTCGTCATCGACCACTCGGTGCAGGTCGATGAGTTCGCGAGCCGTCTCGCCCTCCGCCGGAACGTCGAGCTCGAGCTCGAGCGCAACCGCGAGCGCTATACGTTCCTGCGCTGGGGCCAGCGCGCGCTGAGCGACTTCAAGGTGGTGCCGCCGGGCACCGGCATCTGCCACCAGGTCAATCTCGAGTACCTCGCGCGCGTCGTCGACGACCGCGACGGGGTTGCATTCCCCGACACGCTCGTCGGCACCGACTCGCACACGACGATGGTGAACGGGCTCGGCGTGCTCGGCTGGGGCGTCGGCGGCATCGAGGCGGAAGCGGCGATGCTCGGCGAGCCGCTCTCGATGCTCGTGCCCCAGGTCGTCGGGTTCCGGCTCACAGGCGCGCTCCGCGAGGGCGCGACCGCCACCGACCTCGTGCTGACCGTGACGCAGATCCTGCGCGCCACCGGCGTCGTCGGCAAGTTCGTCGAGTACTTCGGGCCCGGCCTGGCCGGCCTCTCGGTCGCGGACCGGGCGACGCTCGGAAACATGTCGCCCGAGTACGGCGCGACGTGCGGGTTCTTCCCGGTCGACGAGCTGACGCTCGACTACCTGCGCCTGACCGGCCGCAGCGAAGCGCGCGTCGGCCTCGTCGAGGCCTACTGCAGGGCGAACCTCCTCTGGCACGAGCCGGAGGCGCATCCGGAGTACTCGCAGGTCGTCGAGCTCGACCTCGGCGAGGTCGAGCCGTCGCTCGCGGGGCCGCGCCGGCCGCAAGACCGGGTCCCGCTCGCGCGCGCGAAGGAGGCGTTCTTCGAGTCGCTCGCGACGTTCGGCGTCGAGCCGGACGAGGACGGCGCGATGATCGAGACGTTCCCGGCGAGCGACCCGACGACGGAGCAGGCACCCGGCGCCCACCCGGAGCCGGAGCGGACGACGGTCGTGGTCTCGGAGCCGCCGAAGCCGCGGACGGTCAAGGTCGAGCTCGACGGCGGCGAGGTCGAGCTCACGCACGGCGCGGTCGTGATCGCGGCGATCACCTCGTGCACGAACACGTCGAACCCGCAGGTGATGGTCGCGGCCGGCCTGCTGGCGAAGCGCGCCGTCGAGGCAGGGCTGCAGCGGCGGCCGTGGGTGAAGTCGTCGCTCGCCCCCGGCTCCCGCGTCGTCACCGACTACTTCGAGCGGGCGGGTCTCCAGCGCTACCTCGACGAGCTGGGATTCAACACCGTCGGCTACGGCTGCACGACGTGCATCGGCAATTCGGGCCCGCTCGTGCCGCAGGTGTCGAGCGCGATCGCCGACGGAGAGCTCGTCGCCTGCGCCGTCCTGTCGGGCAACCGCAACTTCGAGGCCCGCATCCACCCGGAGGTGAAGGCGAACTACCTCGCGTCGCCGCCGCTCGTCGTCGCCTACGCGCTCGCCGGCCGGATGGACATCGACCTCGAGCACGAGCCGCTCCAGGGCGACGTCTACCTGCGCGACCTCTGGCCGAGCTCTGCGGAGATCCAGGAGACGATCGCGCGCTCGGTCAAGGGCGAGATGTTCACCAGCTCCTACGCCAGCGTCTTCACCGGCGACGAGACCTGGCGCTCGCTGCCTGTGCCGGAAGGCGAGCTGTTCGCGTGGGACGAGCAGTCCACGTACGTCCGGCAGCCGGCGTACTTCCAGGGCATGACGCGCGCGCACGGCAGCGTGCACGACATCGCCGGCGCACGCTGTCTCGTCATGCTCGGCGACTCGGTGACGACCGACCACATCTCGCCGGCGGGATCGATCAAGCCCGACTCTCCGGCGGGCCGCTACCTGATCGAGCACGGCATCGAGCCGCGCGAGTTCAACTCGTACGGCGCGCGCCGCGGCAATCACGAGGTGATGGTGCGCGGCACGTTCGCGAACGTGCGGCTTCGCAACCTGCTCGTGCCGGGCTCGGAGGGCGCCTGGACGGTGCACGTGCCGTCGGGCGAAGAGATGACGATCTTCGACGCCGCGCAGCGGTACCTCGCCGATGCGACGCCGTTGATCGTCGTCGCGGGCAAGGAATACGGCTCGGGCTCGTCGCGCGACTGGGCCGCGAAGGGCCCGAGGCTGCTCGGCGTCCGCGCCGTGCTCGCCGAGAGCTACGAGCGCATCCACCGCTCGAACCTGCTGATGATGGGCGTGCTGCCGCTGCAGTTCCAGCCGGGCGAGGGTCGCGAGCGGCTCGGTCTCACGGGCCGGGAGGAGTTCGCGATCAGCGGCGTCGCCGACGGCGAGGCGCGGGAAGTGCTCGTCCGCGCCGACGACCGCGAGTTCACCGCGATCGTGCGCCTCGACACCCCGCGCGAGCGGGAGTACCTCCGGCATGGTGGCATCCTGCCGTTCGTCGTGCGGCGCCTGCTCCCGTAGACCACGCGCGGCCGGGGGTGCGCGGCCGCGCTCGGCGGGGCGCCGCCCGCCGCGACGCGAGCGTGGCGCGCGACGTCCGAACCGGCGTCGCGGGCGCCTCGCTGCCGAGCTTCACCACCGCATGCGCGCTGACGGCGCTCGCACACGCCGTCGTGGGGAGGCCCATACTCGCGGGCGCGTGATCGGGCTCGCCGGCAACCTCTCCCGCGACGTCTTTCCCGAGCGGCCGACGCGGCCGGGCGGCGGGCCGTTCCACGGTGCGCGGGCGCTCCGACGTCTGCCGGTGCGGTCGGTCGTGCTGGCGCGCTGCACGCCGGCCGACCGCGCCGAGCTCTTCGACCCGCTCGTACGGCTCGGCGTGACGGCGCGGTTCGTCCCGGCCTCGGAGACGACGAGCTTCGAGCTCCGCTACGACGGCGAGCGCCGCCAGATGCGCGTGCTCGCGACGGGCGAGCCGTGGGCGGCGCTCGACCTGCCGCCGGCCGTGCGCTGGCTGCAGCTCGCCCCGCTCCTGCGCGGCGACTTCCCGCTCGAGCTGCTCGCGACGCTCGCGCGGCGACGCCGGATCGCGTTCGACGGCCAAGGGCTCGTGCGGGTGCGGCGCGCGGGCCCGCTCGAGCTCGACGCCGACTTCGACCCCGAGCTGCTGCGCCACCTCTCGGTGCTCAAGCTCTCCGACCAGGAGGCCGAGGTGCTCGGCGATCCGGTAGCGTTGCCGGTGCGCGAGATCGTCGTCACGCACGGCTCGCGCGGCGTCAGCGTCTACGCCGCCGGCAGGGTCGAGCGTGTCGCCGCGTCCCCGATCGAGGGCGATCCGACCGGCGCCGGCGACGCGTTCGTCGCCGCCTACGTCGCGAGTCGCGCGGCAGGCCTGGACCCGTTCGCGGCTGCGCGCCGCGCCGTTCCGGTCGTCGCCGCCGTCCTCGCCGACCAGTGATCGCGCTGGTCGCGACGGTCGACGGCGTCTACGCGCTCGACCTCGACAGCGCAGAGGTCGAGCCGGGCGAGCCGTTCGAACCCGCGGTCGCGCCCTCCCTCCGCCTCCCGCGCGTCGTCGCCGCAGCCGAGGCCGGATCGACGCTCGTCGCGGTCGTCGACGCGCGACCGCCGCTGCTCGTCTCCCACGACGCCGGCTCGACCTGGCGCGAGTCCGGCCGCGGACTCCCGCCCGGCCGCGCCGTCGCGATCTCCGGCGTCGATCCCGACCTGCTCCTCTACGCGGCGCGGAACCGCCTCTACCTCTCGCGCGACGGGGGCGTCTTCTGGGAAGCCTTGTCGCTCGAGCTGCCGGAGATCACCGCCGTCGCGCTCAGGCAAGGCTGAACTCGCCGCGGGCGACGACGACCGCCGAGCCGCCGACGCGCACGCGCTCGATCCGCTCGGGGGTGCCGTACGCTTCCGCGAAGAGCGTCGACGGGCGACCCAGCGACGCGCCCTGGGAGACGACGATCGTCTCGCCGAACGCGATCCGCCCGTGCCGGGCGAGGTGGACCGCGAGCGGCCCCGCGGCGGAGCCGGTCGCGGCGTCCTCGCTGATGCCGAGATCGGTGAAGAACGCGCGCGTCGTCCAGCGGTCGCCGTCGCGGGCAAAGCAGTTCGCGCCGGCGCTCGTGACGCGACCGAGGGCGGCGAAGTCCGGCGCGAGCGCCGCCACGTCCGCCGGCGAGCCCAGCTCGACGTAGAGGTGCGACGGCCCGAGGTCGTACTCCTCGACCGGGAGGCCGGATCCCGCGACGCCGAGCGCGGCGAAGAGCTCCGCCGTCCGCTCGACCGGTCGCCATCGCGGCAGCGGCTGCTCCATCCACCCGAACACGATTCGCGCGCCCTCGCGCTCGAGCGCGACCGGCACGATCCCCGCCGGCAGCTCGAGTCGCAGCACCTGCTTCTGCAACGGCCCACCGAGCACGAACGCTGTCCCGAGCACCGGATGCCCCGCGAAGGGGAGCTCCCTGCCGGGCGTGAAGATCCGGAGCCGCACGTCGGCGCCTGCCGCCTGCGGCGGCAGGACGAAGACCGTCTCCGAGAAGCTCATCTCCCTCGCGAGCGCCTGCATCGTCAGCGAGTCGAGGTCGCGCGCATCCGTGAAGACCGCGAGCTGGTTTCCCTGCAGCGGCGTGTCGGTGAAGACGTCGGCGACGACGAAGCGGAAGCGGCGCACGGAAGAACGCTACTGCGCCCCGGGAGAACGACGACGGCTCGGGCCTATCTAGGCTTGCGCCGTGCGCGTCATCCTCGTCCGGCACGCGAAGGCCGAGCCCGGAGAGCCGGACTCGCAGCGGCCGCTGAGCGGGACGGGCCGGAAGCAAGCGAAGCAGCTCGGCGAGGAGCTCGCGGCCCGGCATCCCGACGCCCTCCTCTGCAGTCCGCTCCTCCGCGCGCGCGAGACGGCCGCGGCGATCGGGACCGCCGCCGGCCTCGCGGTCGTCATCGACGAGCGACTCGCACCGGGGGCGACGGCCGAGGACGTGCGCGCCGCCGCCGCGGGCCGCGGCGACATCGTCGTCGTCGTCGGTCACGTGCCCGACCTCGAGGAGGTCTACCGCGTGCTGACCGGCGAAGAACGCCGGCTCGCGACCGCCGCGTTCGCCGAGGTCGAGCTGTGACCGCGGCGGTGCGCGTGCACGGCCTGCGCAAGCGCTACGGCGAGTACGAGGCGGTGCGCGGGATCGACTTCGAGATCCGCGCCGGCGAGGTGTTCGGCCTGCTCGGCCCGAACGGCGCGGGCAAGACGACGACCGTCGAGGTGCTCGAGGGATATCGCGCGCGTGACGGCGGCGAGGTCGAGGTGCTCGGCGAGGACCCGCAGCGTGCAGGCCGCGCCTGGCGCGAGCGGGTCGGCGTCGTGCTCCAGTCGTCGTCGCTCTACCCGGGGCTGACCGTCCGCGAGAGCCTGCGCCTCTTCGCCGGCTACTACACGCGACCGCGCGACGTCGGCGAGGTCGCGCGGATCGTGGGGCTCGACGAGAAGGTGGACGCGCCCGTGCGCACGCTCTCCGGCGGCCAGAAGCGCCGCCTCGACCTCGGGCTCGCGCTCGTCGGCAATCCGGAGCTCGTCTTCCTCGACGAGCCGACGACCGGCTTCGATCCCGGCGCCCGCCGGGCGGCCTGGGAGACGATCCGCAACCTGCGCTCGCTCGGCACGACGATCCTGCTGACGACGCATTACCTCGACGAGGCCGAGCAGCTCGCCGACCGCGTTGCGGTGCTGCGCGCGGGCGAGATCGTCCGCGTCGGCTCGCCGGCCGAGCTCACGGGCGAGAGCGCCGAGACCGAGATCCGCTACCGGAAGAACGGGCGCGAGGTCGTCGAGCGGTCGAGCGACCCGACGCGGCGTCTGAACGAGCTGACCGGCGACGCGCTCGCGCGCGGTGAGCGCCTCGAGGGGCTCGAGGTTCGGCGACCGACGCTCGAGGAGATCTACCTCGAGCTGACCGGCGAATGAGGCTCTTCGTGCACGAGCTGCGCGCGCAGCAGCTGCTCTTCTGGCGCAACCGCGAAGCCGCCTTCTTCACGTTCTTCCTGCCGGTGGTGTTCTTCCTGATCTTCGCCGCCGTCTACGGCAACACGAGGATCAAGAAGGAGCACGACATCCGCGGCGCGGCGTTCCTCGAAGCGGGGATGATCGGCTACGGCGTCGCCGCGACGTGCTTCGCGGGGCTCGGGATCATCCTCGTGATCCGCCGCGAGTCTGGCGTGCTGAAGCGTGTGCGTGCGACGCCGCTGCCGCCGGCGACGTACCTGCTCGCCGTCCTCGGCTCGACCTTCCTCGTCTTCCTGATCGAGGCGGTGCTGATCGTCGCGATCGGTCGCCTCGGCTTCTCGGTCGCCGTCCCGTCGCGGCTGCTCTCGCTGCTCGGCGTGCTTGCGCTCGGCGCCGTCTGCTTCGCAGCGATGGGCCTCGGCATCACGGGACTCGTCCGCTCGGCGGAAGGGTCGTCGGCGGTGATCAACGCGTTCTACCTGCCGATGGCGATCATCTCGGGCACGTTCTTCACGCCGAACGGCTATCCGGCGTTCCTGCGCGCGATCGCCGACGTGCTGCCGCTGACCTACTTCACGAAGCTGACGCGAGACGTGATGATCCGCAATCACCACCTGTGGTCGGACGCGGGCGCGATCGCCGTGATCGCGCTCTGGGGTGCGATCGGGCTCGCCGGCGCGCTGCGCGGCTTCCGCTGGGAGCCGAGGACGGCGTGAGCGAGGCGGCGCTCGCGTTCGTCGTCCGCCCGCACGAACGGCCGGCGATCGAGATCCGCGTCAACGTCGGCGTCTTCGCCGGCCGCGCGGCGACGCCGGCCGGGATCGACGCGCTTGCGAGCCCGAGCGGACCAGTGGGAGCGCACGTCGATCGCCGACCGACACGACGACGCGGCTGATCTCTAACCTGTCCGCGGCCCGCCCCCGTAGCTCAGTGGATAGAGCAGCGGTTTCCTAAACCGCGTGCGCAAGTTCGATTCTTGCCGGGGGCACTCTCTGGCCGAGCTGCCCAGAGTTCTGCACACTCGGCGCATGACGCGCATCGTCCCGTTTACGGAGGCTCGGGCAAGGCTTACCGAGTTGCTCGACGACGTCGAGGCGCGGCACGAGCACCTCGTCAGCACACGGAGGGGTCGACCTGAAACGCTCGCCCTCGCTCAGCTCGGACCCGAGACAGGCAAGAGGCTCGTCGGGCGCATCGAAGGCCTCTGGGCTGCCCGCGCAGGCAACTCCCGTGCGAACATCTCGGGGTAGCGCCTCGGCCGGACGCCGCCCGTGAACGCCATACTCCCTCGCGTGGCGCACGCTTCGCCGCATGCGAGTGACCTGATGGAGGCAGGAGGCGAGGCGCTTGCCCGTGCAGCGTGGCAGGAGGCGCGTGAGGCGTTCGAGGCTGCTCTGGGCGAAGGCGACTCGACCGAGGCGCTGCTGGGGTTGGGAGTCGCGGCGCGGGCGCAGTTCGACGGGCCCGCGGCGCTGGCGGCGCACGAGCGCGGCTACCGACTGGCCCGAACGGAGGGTGACCGGCGGGCTGCCGCCCGCCTGGCGCTGGAGCTCGCGCTCGACTGTCTGAACTTCCGCGGTCCAGCCGAGGCGGGCGGGTGGCTGGAGCGGGCGGCTCGGCTGCTCGAGGGGCTGCCGGCCGGCTTCGAGCAGGGGATGCTGGCCTACTTTCGCGCTCGTTACGCGCTTACGGTCGGCCACGATCCGGCAGCGGCGCGGTCGTTCGCCGTCGCGGGGGGCGAGCTCGCACGCGCCGGCGGCGCCGTCGAGGGTGAGCTGGTCTGCCGCGCCCTCGAGGGCCTCGCGCTCGTCGCGGAGGGACGAGTCGAGGAGGGGATGCCGCTACTGGACGAGGCGGCGGCGGCGGCGGTCGCCGGCGAGGTCGGTGATCCGCAGCTGGTCGAGGTGATCTGCTGTCACCTGATCGACGCCTGCCAGCGGGTACGCGACTACGAACGGGCGGCCGAGTGGTGCCGGCGCGTGGAGGAGATCGCCGACCGCTTCGGCGACGCGGAGATGTTCGCAACCTGCCGTACGCTCTACGGGGAGGTGTTGCTCTGGCAGGGCGCGTGGCCGGAGGCGGAGCGGACGCTGACGGCGGTCTGCCGCCAGCTCGCCGCGGCGCAGCCGAAGGCGGCCGACGGGCTCGTTCGCCTCGCGGAGCTGCGGCGGCGGCAGGGCCGCCGCAAGGACGCGGTGGCGCTGCTTTCCCGCTGCGACGACCACCGGCTGGCGCCGCTCGTCCGGGCGGCGCTGGCGCTCGACGACGGCGAGGCCGCGGCGGCGATCACCGAGGCCGAGCGCTATCTGCGGCGCGTCGGCGAGCACGACCGCCTCGAGCGGGCACCGGCGCTCGAGCTGCTCGTCCGCGCCCGTCTCCAGACCGGCGACCGCTCGGGCGCGGAAGCTGCGGCAGTCGAGCTGGAGCGGATCGCCGCGGCCGTGCGGACTTCGCCGCTGCGGGCGGCGGCGCTGCTTGCCCGCGGCCGGCTGCAGGCAGCCGACGAGCCTGAGCTCGCGCGCGTTGCGCTCGAGGATGCCGCCGACCTTCTGCGCGCCAGCGGCGTCCGCTACGAAGCCGCCCTCGCCCGGCACGAGCTCGCCTCGGCCCTGCGCCTGCTCGGGTACGAGGACGCAGCTGCTGACGCCGAGGAGGCCGCCCGCAGCGAGCTGGCCCGCCTCGGGGTGCCCGTTCCCGTACCCGCTGCGCCCGGACGCGACGGGGTGAGCCTGACGAAGCGCGAGCGCGATGTCCTGCGCCTCCTCGCCCAGGGTCGCTCGAACGACGAGATCGCGGCCGAGCTCGTGCTGAGCGTGCGCACGGTCGAGTCGCACGTGGCGAGCGTCTACACGAAGATCGGCGTCGGCGGCCGCACCGCCCGCACGGCCGCGACCGTGTTCGCGCTCGCGCACGGGCTCGCCTGAAGTTCCGTACCGCGCGACCCGGACTTCCGTACCGGCACGGAAGACATCGCGCACGTCGCCGTCCAAGCTGTCGGCTCGGAAGACGAGACCAGGAGGAGTCGACGGTGTACGACGCGATCATCATCGGCACCCGCGTCGCGGGCGCGACGACGGCGATGCTGCTCGCCCGCCGAGGGCTGAGGGTACTGGCGGTCGACCGGGCGAGCTTCCCGAGCGACACGCTCTCGACCAACAACATCCAGCTCCCCGGGGTGGCACGGCTCGAGCGCTGGGGTCTGCTCGGCCAGGTCGCCGCCGCCGGCACGCCCGCGATCCGGCGGGTTCGCTTCGACCCCGGCCCGGTCGTGCTCGAAGGGAGCTATCCCGCGTTCGAGGGCGTCGACGCCGTCTACGGGCCGCGACGGACGCTGCTCGACGCTCTCCTGGTCGAGGCTGCCCGCGAGGCGGGCGCCGAGGTGCGCGAGCGGTTCGTCGTCGACGAGCTCGCCTTCGCCGACGGCCACGTCACCGGCGTCCGCGGCCGCACGCACGGCGGCGGCGGCGTCGTCGAACGGGCGAGGATCGTGATCGGCGCCGACGGCAAGCACTCTCTCGTCGCCAAGGGCGTCGAGGCCGCGACGTACGAGGAGCAGCGGCCGCTCTCGATCGGCTACTACACCTACTGGGAAGGCGTGCCGCTCGACGGCGGCGAGATCTACGGGCGCGGTCGCCGGCTGATCGGGGCCTGGCCGACGAACGACGGTCTGGTCATGACCTACGTCAGCTGGCCCGCGGACGAGTTCCGGGCCTTCCGGAGCGACATCGAGCGCAACCTGCTCGCGACGCTCGACCTCGCCGGCGACCTCGGCGCGCGCGTCCGCGCCGGCCGCCGGGCCGAACGGATCTACGGCAGCGCCGACCTGCCCAACTTCTTCCGCGTTCCCTACGGACCCGGCTGGGCCCTCGTCGGCGACGCAGGCCTCACGATCGACCCGATCACCGCGCTCGGCATCAACGACGCCCTGCGCGACGCCGAGCTGCTCGCCGATGCCGTCGTCGCGGGGCTCGGGGGAACGAAGCCGCTCGACCAGGCGCTCGCCGGCTACCGGCATCAGCGCGACCGAACGGCGCTGCCGATGTACCGCTTCACTCTCGAGCTCGCCTCCTTCGCACCGCCGAGGCCGGAGCAGGAGGTCCTCTTCCGGTCGCTCGCCGGCCGGCAACAGGAGATCGACCGCTTCCTCGGCGTCCTCGCCTGCGCCGTCTCCCCGACCGACTACTTCTCGCCGCGCAAGCTCCGCCGGCTGATCGGCCTCCGCGGCTTCCTCACGATCGCCCGCGCGAAGATGCGCGGCCTCGGTGACGCGGGCGCCGCGGACGACGCTGCGCCGGATGTGCAGACAGCGACGACCGCACCCTGACGACGTCCCGTGCGCACCCGGGACGCGACCCTCCGCTCGTGCCGAGAGCGCGTGCAAAGCCAGAGCCGTGAAGATCGTCGTCGACGTGCACGAGCGGCGGCGCGGGATCGCCGCGACCGCCGCCGTCGCCCGGAGCGCATCTCGCCGAAGCAGCTTTCGTCAGGGCGTCTGCGGACGCGAGCGCGCTCGGACTGCGACGGTCGCCGCGCGACGAGCGGCACGTCCGCGACCGGCACTAGAGTCGCCGTCTTGGCGGGACGCACGCAGGAAGTCCTCTACGCCGAGATCGACCTCGAGCTGTCGTGGTCCGAGGACGAGCTCCCGCAGGTCGAACGGACGAAGCACGTCCACAGCCTCCACCCGTACCTGGGGAAGTTCATCCCCCAACTCGTCGAGATCTTCCTCCGTCGCTACTTCACGCCTCGGGACTGCGTGTACGACCCCTTCGCCGGCTCGGGCACGACGCTCGTCGAGTCGAACGTGTTCGGCGCCGCGTCTGTCGGCTGCGACATCTCGGCCTTCAACTGCCTGCTTTCGAGGGTCAAGACGGCCTCGTACTCGCTCGGGGCGCTCGAGCTGGGTCTGAAGGTGGCGCTCGAGCAGGCGCGTCGGTCACAGGGAGCCGGGAGAGAGCAGTCGAGTGAGTGGCTCCGAGCCTGGTACTCGGAACGGGCGCTCAGCGAGCTTCTCGCCTACCGGTCCGCGCTCGCGAGCCTCGATCGGCCGATCGCGGACGTTGCGAGGGTCATCCTCAGCCGGTCGGCGCGCTCCGCCCGACTCACGACGCACTTCGATCTGGATTTCCCGCGGACGCCGCAACTCGAGCCCTACTGGTGCCACAAGCACGGTCGGACCTGCCGGCCGGTCGACGAGGCGTCGAAGTTCCTGCGCCGCTACACACTCGACACGATGCGGCGACTTCGCGAGTTCTCGCTGCTTCGCAGCAACGCGGAGGTCGCCGTCCTCCACGCCGACGCACGCGAGGTCGACCTTCCGTTCAGAGCAAGCGGGATCATCACGTCGCCGCCCTATCCCGGCCTGATCGACTACCACGAGCAGCACCGCTACGCCTACGAGCTCCTCGGTCTGGACGACCGACGAGACGAGGAGATCGGCCCGGCCTCTCGCGGTCAGTCTCGGGCAGCCGTGCGCGCCTACGTGGAGAACATGACCGCGGCGTTCGGAAACGCCCGGCGGCAGCTTCCCCCCGGCGCTCCCGTCATCATCGTGGTCAACGACGCGAAGGATCTCTACCCGGAGATCCTCGAACGATCAGGGCTGACGCTCGAGGAACGTTTGACGAGACACGTCAACCGCCGCACCGGACGGCGCGCGGGTGAGTTCTTCGAGGAGGTTCTCGTCTGTGCCACCGACGGCTGAGGAGCGCGAGCGGGCGCCCGAGCGCTTCCGGCGCCTCCTGCGGCGCGTGGCGAATTCGAGCGGCTGACGCGCGCAGATCCGACCTTCGACGTCGCGCGCTCCGAGCGGACGCGACGCCTCCTTGCGCGGTGGAGTCGCGCGGCGGCGTCGCCGCCTCCGCCCGCGTCGCCAGCTTGCGACCGCGACCCCTCACGGCTCGCCCCCGAGCCCGCTTCGCCGTCGTCTCGGGTCTCTTCGAGGCGATTAATTCCCCTCGTCAGCTCGGCGGTGGATGCGGCGGCCGCCGGATCGTCGGACCCGGCAGCCGCCGCCGCGCGCTAGGCCGACGTGAGCGTGACGCTCTTCGCCTCGGGGCCCTTCTCGCCCTGCACGGACTCGAACTGCACCTTCGCGTTCTCGGCGAGCGACTTGTAGCCCTCTCCGAGGATCGCGCTGTGATGGACGAACAGGTCCTTGCCGCCCTCGTCGGGGACGATGA
Source organism: Gaiellaceae bacterium (assembly GCA_035651195.1). Lineage (GTDB taxonomy): Bacteria > Actinomycetota > Thermoleophilia > Gaiellales > Gaiellaceae > PALSA-600. Next base: position 18,719 of record DASRGD010000037.1, read on the forward strand.
ACCCATACCCCTTGTCGGCGTTGAACCACTTCACGGTTCCGGTAGCCATAGATGAAACACCTCCTCCGCTGCTCGAGAACGGGCAGAGGAGGCGCACCGTGCGCGACCGACACTCGCTCAGATCGAGACAGGGTAGCAGCCGCTCGGCGAAATCCCCTCACCGGCCTCGGTGGTCTCTCGCTGTCGAAGCCGCCGGCCTCGACCGCTCCCGCGTGGAACACGTCCGCCCGGGGCCGGGGAGCCTGCGGCCGACGGTTCGATTTGAACTCCCACTAGCGATCCGCTATCCATACCCGGGGTCAGCGGCCGGGCAGGCGTCCGAGACGGGACCGGCGTCCGAGGTCCGGCAGGAAGGGGTTTGGATGAGCTTACGCAAGCTCGTGCTCGCGTGTGCTGCGCTCGCTCTGGCGGGCATCGCCGCGACCGGAGCAGTTGCCGGTCGCGGCTCGGCCTCGGCTGTGACGACGATCAAGGCGATCACCAGCGTGCCGAAGGTGAAGGTCAACCGCTACATCCAGGACGGCCTGCGTTGGGACAGGGACGTCTACCGCGTGAAGTCTGGCTCGACGATCCACGTCGTGAATCAAGCGGCGGACGAGGGACCGCACACGCTCACGGTCGTGGAGAAGAAGGACGAGCCGCGGACGGGGCTGCAGATGCTGGACTGCAAGATCTGCCTCACGCTCGCGAAGGCCCACGGCGCGAATCCGAGCAGCGATGCGCCGCCGAAGTTCCAGTACCTCGAGAACGGGGTCGGGCAGAAGACGGCGCCGCTCGTCGACCGCCCCGGCGACTCCGGCGTCACCGGGCCCGGCAAGAAGGGCGAGTCGATCGACCTCGAGGTGACGGCGAAGCCCGGGACGAAGCTGTACTTCATGTGTCTGATCCATCCGTGGATGCAGGCCGAGCTCGACGTCACCTGAGCTCCACGCGTCTTCGGCCGAGCGCGGGGACGTGGGCGACCGTCTGCGTCCTCGCGCTCCTCGTCTTGCTGGCAGGCTGCGGCGGCGACTCCCGCGCCGAGCGCGGACGGACGATCGACTACTGGGTCGCGGCGGTGCCCGTGTCGTGGAACGTCGTCCCGAACGGGCACGACGCGATCGAGGGCGACAAGGTCTCGCCGGCCGAGTCCGTCTTCGGCACGGTCGTCTACCGCCGCTTCAGCGCGAACTGGCGCCGGCCGCTGGAGAACGCTCCGCGCTCGTCGGCCGACGGGCTGCTGATCCCCGGGCCACTCATCCAGGCCCGCGTCGGCGACCGCCTTCGCATCCATTTCAAGAACATGGACACGCTGCGCCGCGCCCCGCACTCGATGCATTTCCACGGCGTGCGCTACACCCCGACCTCCGACGGCGCGTACGTCCCCGGCTTCTCGGGGCGCGACGCGGACGTGCTGCCGGGGAAGACGTACACGTACCGGCTCACGGCGGGGCCGGACTCGGCCGGCGTCTGGCCGTACCACGATCACTCGCCGTCGATGATGGACTCGATCGCCGGCGGCATGTACGGGATGCTCTCGATCCTCGGCCGGCACGAGCCCGCGCCGGACCGCGAGTTCGAGGTCGTCCTCGCGCCGATGGGGAAGAACTTCATGACGGTCGACGGCCGTGCGTTCGTCGGCAACACGCCCGTCTTCCGTTCGCAGGTCGGCGATCTCGTGCAGTGGGACGTGATGGCGATCGGCTCCGACTTCCACACGTTTCACGTCCACGGGCATCGCTGGATCGGCGCGGACGGCGTCTCGCTCGACACGCAGACGGTCGGTCCCGCCGAGACGTTCAAGATCCGCTGGGTCGAGGACGAGCCGGGGACGTGGCTGTACCACTGCCACGTCGAGGATCACATGATGCGCGGGATGATCGGGCTCTACGAGGTGTCGAAGTGAGGCCCGCGCTCCCTGCCGCCGCCCTCGTGCTCGCGTTGCTGCTCGTCCTCTCGGCCGCCGCCAAGCCGAAGGGCGCCGAGGTGAGCATCCAGTACGCGGCCTACGGCCCCGACATGCTCGACGTGCTGCCCGGACAGACGGTTACGTGGACGAACGTGAGCGAACGCACGCACACCGTCACCGCCTACGACGGTCTCTTCGACTCCGGCCACATCGCCGGCGGCGAGCGCTTCTCGTTCACGTTCAGCGAGGTCGGCAGCTACCGCTACCACTGCACGATCCATCCGAGCATCGGCGGCGAGATCGACGTGCGGCGGGTGACGCTCGAAGGGCTGCCGACCGCCGTCGTCCCCCGCGGCACGCCCGTCGAGTTCGACGGCGTCAGCGCCGACCCGAGCCGCCCGATCGTCATCCAGCGACGCCTCGACGGCGACTCGTTTGCCCCGGTGGGGCACGCGAAGGCGTCCGAGGACGGCCGCTGGACCGCGACCTTGCCCGCCACTGGGACGGGCGACTACCGCGCGGTCTCGGGCACGGACGTGAGCGAGACCAGGCGGCTGCTCGTCAGCGACCGGCACGTCCTCGTGCACCCCACCCGTCGCGGCCTCAGCGTCACCGTGTCGCCGAGCGCGCCGTACGCGCCGTTCCTCGTCGAGGTGTACCTGCGCGACCGCTTCGGCTGGTGGCCGGTCGCCCGCGGCCACACCGACTACGTGTCGGAAGCCGAGGTTCGCGTCCGTCGGCCGGCACGCGTGCGCGTCGTCCTCGTCGACCGCGACGGTTGGACGCCGCTCGCCACGAGCCGGAGCGTGACGCTCGAGCGGCGGTGACGCCCGCTCAGGCGAGCAACTGACGGACGTCGTGCTCGACCGCGCGCGGGGTCGCGGTCGCGTCGAAGAGGACGCGCGCGGTGCCGCTGCGGTCGATCAACATCGTGTAGAGGGTGTGGTCGACGTCGTTGCCGCCCTTCCGGACGGCGCTCACGCCGTACGCGCGCCAGACGCGGCCGAGCCGAGCCGCCGGCGCCGTCAGATAGTGGAACTGCGGCAGCAGCCCGTGCACGCGCACGAACGACGCCACCGAGGCCGGCGTGTCACCGACTGGATCGACGCTGACCGCGAGCACCTCGACGTCCCGGCGCTCCGGGCCGAGCCGGCGCAGGGCCGTGTTCAGGTTCGACGCCGTGATCGGACAGACGTCCGGGCAGTGCGTGTACAGGAACGTCAGCAGCACGACCTTGCCGCGCAGGCCGGCGAGATGGACGACGCGTCCGTGCTGGTCGGCGAGGCTGAAGTCCGGCGGTTGCGACGGATGCTGCAGCGTCGGCCCGACGAAGGACGCTCGTGACTTGCCGGAGCCGCAGCCTGCCCCGACGAGCAGCAACGCCAAGAGCGGCAGCACGAGCCGCGTCACCCGCCCAGCGCGAGCCATCCCGGGAACACGCTAGCGAGCGGCGACGGTCACGCGCGCGCCCACGGGCGCCGGCACGAAACTGCGGACCCGCCTCGTGCGTCCAGGTCGCGACGACGCCCCTCCTCCGCACTGGGAGGGGCTGCACCCTTCAGCTCGCCGCGAGTACCTCGGCGACGCGCGCGACCGACCGCTCGTCGATCGGGTCGAGGACGAGGATCGCCTCGTCAGCTCCCGCTGCGGCGAGCGCCGTGAGGTGCTCGCCGAGTCGCGGCAGCTCGACCGGGCACGATCCGCCTTCGGCAGTCCGCTCGCCGGCGCCGCCGTCGACCGAGACGAGGACGCAGGCGCTGCGGCGCACGGACGCCTCGATCGTCGCGCTCAGGGCCGCGAAGCCGTCCGCGGTGTTCCCGTACCAGGCGTACCAGGCGTTCCAGGCCGCCGCGTGCGGCAGAGTCGCGTTCAGGATCCGCCGCCCGCGCGTGCCGACCATCAACGGGACCGCGCGCGCGGGCGGCGGCAGGAGCAGCGCGTCGTGGACGCGGTAGTGGGCGCCCGCGAACGTCACGCGCTCGCCGGCGAGCAGCTTCCGGATGATCGTGAACGCTTCCTCGAACCGCGCCGCGCGATTCTCGAACGCGATCCCGAACGCCTCGAACTCGACCGGGTTCCACCCGGAGCCGAGCCCGAGGACGAAGCGGCCCCCCGCGACCTCGTCGATCGTCGAGGCCATGCGCGCGATCAGCCCCGGCGGGTGAAACGACGTCGACGCGACGAGCGGGCCGAGCTTGACGCGGCTCGTGGAGGCCGCGAGCGCGGCGAGCAGCGTCCAGCAGTCCCAGGGGCCGCGCTCCGGGCGGCCGTCGCCGCGATAGAGCATGTGGTCGCCGACCCAGATCGACGCAAAGCCGGAGGCCTCGGCGGTCGCCGCGATCGCGAGCAGCTCCGGCCAGCGCACCTCGCGCTCGACCTCGGGGAGCTGCACCCCGACCTCGCAACCGGCGACGAACATCGCCGGAGCATACGAAGCGACGTCGCCATACTCGACCCGTGGAGCGGGAGACCGCACTTGCGCGCGTCCGCGCGGCGCGCGTCGCGCGGCTCGCGACGATCGAGCCGGACGGACAGCCGCATCTCGTCCCGATCGTCTTCGTGCTCGACGACGAGACGCTGTACACCGCGGTCGACGCGAAGCCGAAGCGCTCGCGGCAGCTGCGGCGAATCGAGAACGCGCGTCGTCGAGCCGACGTCACGGTGCTCGTCGACGCCTACGACGAGGACTGGCGCCGCCTCTGGTGGGTGTCGCTCCGCGGCAGGGCGCGGGTGCTCGACGGCGGCGAGGAAGCCGAGCACGCGCTGCGCCTTCTCACCGCGAAGTACGAGCAGTACGGGCGCGAACGCCCGGGCGTCCCGGTGCTCGCGGTCGACGTCGTCGCCTGGCGCGGCTGGCAGGCGTCGTTCCTCGACGACGTCGGCGACTAGTAGGCGCAGCTGCTCGAGCCTCGAGCACGACGGCACGAGGATCGGCTCGTCGCAGCCGGCCTGTGCGAACGCAGCGACGCGCTCCCCTCGTCGCGGACGCCGCGCCGGCCGCGCGCCGAGCGCGACGGCGAGTCGAGCACCGCGGTCACGACCGCGGTCGCGGCCTGCCGATCCAGACGCCCGGCGACGCGACGATGACGCGAAGGCCGAGGCGGCGCCCTGCGTCGCGCCATTCCCAGAGCACGAGCGCCTGGAGCGGCAGCTCGAGCTCGGCGGCCAGCGCAGCCGGAAGGTAGCCGACGTGCAGCCGGCGCCCGGCGTCCCACACGGCGAGCGCGTTGGGATCGTGCTCGTTCTCGGGCTCCGGCATGAGCGCGACCGGGTTTCCCGGGGCGAACGCGTCGTCCTGCAACGCCTCGCCGCGGCGCGAGGCGCCGGCGACAGGCACGACGTGCGCGCCGGCCCGCGCACGTCGCTCGTCTCGCCAGCTCAGCGCCTCGCCCGTCGCCGCGTCCCGGAGCCAGAAGCCGCGCCCGCCCTCGAGCTCGCCGCGCTCGAGCCACAGGCGCAGCCGTTCCCGTTCGCTCCCCGGCCGACCCGGGGTCACGACGGGCGGCCGAGCGACTCGCTCGCACGTACCGGTGTCCGTGCTGCCGACAAGGGAGGCAGTATCGACCCATTCTCCGCCGTCCTTGCGAGTCCGGGCAGGGCCCTGCGGACGAGCGCGCAGCCGCGGCCGAGGCGTCGGGCGGCGGTCGCGGTTGCCGGCGAACGCGGATCGGCGGCGCTTCGGGCATGCTCTAGCGGCCGTGCGCGATCGAATCCGCAAGAGGCGCCTCGTCGCAGCGGGCTTGCTGACCGCTCTCGCAGCTACCGGCGTGGTCGCGGCGCTCGGCCTCGGCCGGGGCGGATCGTCCTCCGCCGCCGAGCAGGTGTTCCGTCGCGGGCCGGTCGTGCTCGGTACCGCGTTCCGGATCCGGGCCGCCGAGACCGACCCGACGTATCGCGGGCAGCTCCTCGCGCACGGCTACGGCTCGCTGACGCCGGAGTACGAGATGCAGATGGACGGGCTCGAGCCCCAGCGCGGCATCTTCAACTTCGTGCAGGCCGATCGCGCAGTCGAATTCGCGCGCGCACACGGGATGACGGTTCGTGGTCACACGCTCGTCTGGGGGAAGCAGCTGCCGAGCTGGCTGACACGGCCGTCGGCGAGGTGGACGCGCGCGACCCTCCTGCCCGTGCTCCAGCAGTGGATCAGGACGGTGGTCGCCCATTACGCCGGCCTGGTCGGCGAGTGGGACGTCGTCAACGAGCCCCTGAACGACGACGGTTCGCTGAAGCGCAACCTGTGGGAGCGTCTCATCGGCCCCGACTACATCCGGATCGCCTTCGAGACCGCGCACGCGACCGATCCCGCCGCGGTCCTCTACATCAACGACTACTCGACCGAGTGGCTCGACGCGAAGAGCAACGCGCTCTACGCGCTCGCGCGCAAGCTGCTGGGCGAAGGCGTTCCGCTCGGGGGAATCGGCTTCCAGGTCCACTCGAACACCCGCACGCCCGTCATCACCCGACAGCTCGAGGCGAACATGAAGCGCTTCGGCGCGCTCCGTCTTCGCACCGACGTCACGGAGATGGACGTCGACATGCGGACGCTGACCGCCGCCCCACAGGCCAAGCTCCGCGCACAGGCGCGCATCTACGCGGACGCCGCGCAGGCATGCGCGAGCTCGCCCACGTGCTGGACGTTCACCACCTGGGGCTTCACGGACAAGTACACCTGGCTCGGGCCGGCGGCGCAGCCGCTCCCGTTCACGGCGCGCTACGCGGCCAAGCCGGCCTGGCAAGCGATCACCGCCCGACTCGGCCACCACGCGAGGGCGAATCACGTCTAGCCTGAGAGCGTGAGCGGCTGGCGATCGCGACCGGGCCCGGGCTTGCGAACGGCCGCGGCTGCCGCCGCAGCCGCAGCGGTCGCCGCCGGCGCGGCGGGGGCCGTGCAACCGCCGACCGGCAGCCGCCCCGCGATCCTGTTCTTCCGGCAGGAGGTCGGCAACTTCAACGGGGTGCCGGGGATCCGCATGGTCGAGACGGGCTACTTCTTCGGCATCCCGAGCGGGCGAGGATCGGTGCGGTTCATCTGGGCGCAACCGCCCCCGGCGGGCTACCAGCCGCAGACGGCGACCATCCTGGCGCAGCTGAGCGGCGGCAAGATCGTCGCCTACCTCGCGCAGCTGACGGCCCGCGGCCTGCCGCGCGTTCGCGTGCTGATGTCCGCGGGAACGGTCTACCTCTCCTCGGGCAAGTGCTGGACGAAGGCAACCGCGAGCGCGTCGCCGCTCGGGACGGGGGACCGTTTCCTCCTGAACGGCGGCGGCGCCCGCTTCCTCCCCCTCCACCGGGCCGGCCGCTCGACGTCGACGATCTTCACCTACCCGTGGGGACCGGCGTCGCACGCCCGGGAGACGGACACGTTCGGCCCCGGCAACGCGCCGACGGTGCACGTCACGATCGAGGTCACCGGCGCGCAGAAGCTGCATATCCAGCGGACGATCCACCCGCTCGCGAGCGCGCCGACGCTGCCGGTGCCGGCGCCCCCTGCGGCCGCCGAGCCGAAGCCGCTCTGTTCGAGTCGCTAGCGGCGGACGCCGAAATCGGCGTCGACGACTGTGACGGCGAGGCCCGCGTAGTCTCCGGGCGCGTCGGTCGAGAAGCAGGCCGAGATGCCGATCTGCCGGTACTGGGGTGCGAGGATGTTCTCGCGGTGGCCGGGGCTCGCCATCCACAGCGAGAGCGCCTCCTTCGCGTCGAGCGCGTCGCCGCTCCAGAGGAGGTTCTCGCCGACCGACCAGTAGCCGGACCCGATGTGCGGGTAGAAGCGCGCGATCCGCTTCCAGAACGGCGAGCCGTCGGCGGACTCGTGGGCGAAGTAGCCGTCGGCGAGCATCTCGGCCGTGTGCTGCCCTGCCGCCGCGCTGAGCTGCGCGCTCGGCGTCAGCGGGACGAGGCCGTGCCGGCGGCGGATCAGGTTCAGCCGCTCGAGGACGCCCGTCTGCAGCGCGGCGAGCGAGGCCGCGGCGCCGCCGGTTCGCGCCGGCACCGCCGGCGCGGGCAGAAGCGCGATGCCTGCTGCGAGCGCGGCGGACGCCGCCGCGAGCCGGGCGAGGACGCGCGGACGCACGCCCCCGAGATCGGCTTGTCATCAGCCAGCTGCGTCCCTCGAACGGGGATCGGTCAGCCGTGCTTCGCGAGCAGGAGCGGCATGTCGTGCGCGTATGCCTGGCCGCTGAAGCCCTGCGTGTAGACGGCGTGCGCGAGGCCGTCGGGGCTGTAGGCGAGCACGATGCTCGCATGCTGGACCGCGTAGCTCGCGCCCTGCTGCCTTTCCGGCGGCGCGAGCGGCACGCCGGCCTCGCGCTCCGCCGTCTCGATCTGCCGCTCGCTGCCGGTCAGCCCGACGAACCAGCGGCCGTAGTGACCCAGCCAGCGCCGGAGCATCGGGGGCGTGTCCCGGCGCGGATCGACGGTGACGAAGACGACCTCGACTTGACGGCGCACCGCGGGCGGCACGTGGTGGAGGGCGTACGAGAGGTCGCCCATCGTCGCCGGGCAGGCGTTGGGGCAGTGCGTGTAGCCGAAGTAGAGGTAGGCCAGCTTGCCGCGCGTCGCCGCCGCGAACGCGAACGGGCGTCCGCTCGTGTCCGTGAGCATGAACGCCGGCTTCGCCGGCAGCGGGTCCGGGACCAGGCCGTCGAGCGCCGGCGCCGCGTGACGGGGCGCGCCGCAGCCCGCCGCCGCGAGCGCGGCGGCGAGCAGCGCGACGCTCGGGAACCTCATGCGCCTACCCGACGACGACGGTGCCCTTCATCTCGTCGTGGACCGTGCAGAGGTACTTGTACGTGCCGGCTTTCGTGAACGTCAGCTTGTAGCCCTCGATCAGCGGCGGCCCGAACGAGTTCACGAAGACGCCGGAGTTGAGGAACCCCTGGCCGTTCCAGGTCTTCGACGCGACGACCTTGAACTTCGGCGGGCCCGACGACGACGAGGAGCCGGTGCTCGACGGCGGCGGCTCGCCGGGGCCGTTGACCGGCGCGACCGCCTTCGGGTTCAGGTGCACGCTTCCGTCCGGCGCCGTCAGACGGATGTCGTCGTTCGTCTTGTTCGAGTTGAACGTGATCGAATGCGGCCCGAGGAGGTACCACGTCACCGAGCCTCCGACCGGGATCTTGATCGTCTTCGGCCCGAACTCGGTGATCTCCGCCTCCATCGCGCTCGGGCTGCCGGAGCCCGCGAAGACGCCGTTCGTGCCCGGCGCGGCGAGCCCCGGCACCTTGCCCTTGCGGAGGGCGGTCACGGCGGGAACGAGCTTGGCCTGCACCGAGGCGAGCTCCTTCGCCCCTGTCGCCTGCTGCGCGCTCGGGCTCGGCACCGGCGTGCTCGCCGGGACGACCTTCAGGCTGCCCATCATCCCCTCGCGGTGCAGCAGGCACATGAACGCGTACGTTCCCGGTGGCGTCGAGCTCGACAGGTGGACGGTGAACTTCTGATTCGAGTTGAGCCAGCCGCTGTTGTAGTACGACTGGGCGCCGGTGAAATCCGGGAGCGACCGCTGCGGACACCTCGCCTTCCCGGGGACGCCGGTCGTCGTCACGCACGGATTCGCGGCCGACTGGATCGCGTCGCCGGGCCCCTGCGGCAGGAGCTGCGGCAGCTTCGCGTCCGCGTGCAGCAGCGCCGGCGGCGGCTTCGGAGCCTGCCGCTGCTTCGGCGTCAGCTTCGCGACCTGCTTCGCGACGCCGTCCACGAGCGTTCCCAGCGTCACGGTGTGCGGCTCGCCGTTGCCGACCTCGTGGAAGACGACGGTGTCGCCCGGGTGCAGACTCGTGACGCGCGGGTAGTAGGCGATGAACGCCTCGTTCGCCTTCGGGTTGTGACCGTCGACGTCGACGGTGAACGTCTGCGCGCCGCCCGCGGTGCCGGCGAACCCGACGCCGGTCAGAGCCGCGGGAACGGCGAGCACGAGCAGAAGCCGCAAGGACCGAACCCTCATCGATCAACCCCTCCTTTGCCCGCCAGTCGAGGCGGGGACCATCTCAAAAGCACGCCGCCCGTCGCTGAGGGAACCGGCCCACGCCGGGGCGGGCGTCGCACGCCCCGGCTGTCGGTGGTGCTAGAGGAGGACGAGGCTCAGCTGTTCGTATCCGACGAGAGCGCCAGCCAGCTCAGCGAGCAGATCGCGACGAGGAGCGACGCGATCGCGAGGCCGAGGAACCACTTGATGCCGCTGCCGATCGCGGCCGCGACGAAGACGCCCGCGAACAGGCAGGGGGTGCCGAACACGAGCAGCCAACGGTTGGCCTCGCGGGCGGCGACGTCGACGGTCGGAGCCGCGACGAGGTGCAGGTTCGTCGCCGCAGGCTCTTCGGCGACAGCGACAGCAGTACTCACAGGTCAGACTCCTTGCGGTGGATTTCCTCCATAGTACTTGCTCCGTCAATAAAGTTTCGAAGCGCGCAAGCCGCACAAAGTCGGGCGTTCGAATCGATACGAAGCGAGGTTCCGCTGTCACGAGCTCCGCGACGGCGGGCGCCGAGCTCGTGCCGGTCCGCACGTCGGCCGCCGTCACGGATCGTGCCCGTCGGCACGAAGCGGTTCGGCCGAGGGAACGCCGTGTCGTCCGCTACTTTGGGCGCGAGATGGCGAAGAAGACGAGGACGCCTCGCCCGCCCCGCCCGGTGCAGGCCCCGAGACGCCGTGAGCCATCCGCTCGGCCCGCGAGACGACCGGGCTTCGGCCCCGTGCCCGGCTGGGTCTGGCTCGTCGGCGTCGCGATCGTCGCCGCGATCGTCGCCGCAGTCGTCGTCCTCGCTCGCGGCAGCGGCACCGCGTCGGCGGCGAAGGTCCGGGAGACGATGCTCGCGGCCGGCTGCACGTACCGCGACGTGACCCCGTTGCCGCCGAAGAGCAAGAACTTCGGCGGCTACCACGCCGACGTGCCCCGCCTGACGACGCCGATCAACGGGCTCTGGAACACGTTCCCGCCCGCCGCCGGCGGCCACTATGGACTCTGGGCCGTCTGGGGCTTCTACACCGAGCCCGTCAACCCGCGCCAGGTCGTCCACAACGAGGAGCACGGCGCGGTCGTCATCTGGTGGGGCCCGAAGGTTCCCGCCTCGACGGTGCGGAAGCTGCAGGCGTTCTACAACGAGCCGATCAAGGGCGGCGCCGGCGACGGCATGTTCGGCACGCCGCTCGACGCGACGATCGACGGCAAGAGCCTCGGGAACAAGATCGCGCTCACCGCGTGGACGGGCGACCCGAGCCGCTACTACCGGAACGGCTACTACGGCATCGGCCACGTCGCGATCTGCCCGAGCTTCAACCAGAAGGCGTTCGCGACGTTCCGCGACGCCTACCGCGGCAAGGGCCCGGAGGGCATCCCGCTCGCGGACGACCAGCCCGGCATGGGCCCGACCGGGTAGCGCCCCCGTCAGTCGCCCGGGTACTGACCGAGCGTCACGCGGACGGTCGTCCTGGCGCCACTCTGCTTCGTCACCGCGACCGTGACCGTCTGACCCGGCCGCAGGCCGGCCAGCACCGTGCTGAGGTCGTCGGCGGTCGGCGTCGGCTTGCCGGCGACGGCGGTGATCACGTCGCCGACGGCGATGCCCGCCTTCGCCGCCGGCCCGCCGACCGTGGTCGAGCCGACGTAGACGCCGCTGCCGAACGTGTCGCCGACCTGGACGCCGAGATAGGCACGGTGCGAGTTGACGACGTGGCCGTACCTGACGATCTGGCCGGCGATGTCCTCGACCGTGTTGCTCGGGATCGCAAAGCCGATGCCCGCCGCGGTGCTGCCGAACTGGGGATCGGTCGCGCCCAGCGTCGGGATCCCGACCACGCGGCCGGCGATGTCGACGAGCGCGCCGCCGGAATTGCCGGGGTTGATCGGGGCGCTCGTCTGGATCACGTTCGGAAGCGTGACGCCGCCGCCTTCCGACTCGGTGCGGTTGAGCGCGCTGATGATTCCCTCGGTGACGCTCGAGGCGAGGCCGAGGGGATTGCCGATCGCCATCACGATGTCACCGACCTCGAGCTTCGACGAGTTGGCGAACGTCGCCGGCCGCAGCTTGCCGCCGTTCACCTTGATGACGGCGAGATCGTCCTGCGGGAACGCGCCGACGAGCTTCGCCGTCAGCTTCTTGCCGGCCGACGTGGTGACGGTGAAGCTCGTGAAGCCGCTGACGACGTGGTTGTTGGTGACGATGTGGCCGTTCGAGTCGAAGACGATGCCCGAGCCGAGCCCCGCTGGGGTGCGGATCTGGACGACCGACGGCGACACCTGCCGGAAGACGGTGACGAACGCGTTCTGCAGGCTCGCGACGCCGGGGGGCACGCTGAGCGCCGGCGCGGAGGAGCGCGCGCGGGAGGTGGGCGTCGAGGGGCCGGAGGAGCTCGCGCGCGTGGTGGTGAAGCCGACGAGCGCGCCGACGACAAGCGACGCGGCGAGGACGACGAGCGCAGCTCGGAAGCGAGTCATGCCCACGGTTGTTGTACCCGACCTGAGCTTGGAGATACCTAAGAAGTTCAGACCGGCGCCGAGGTGATGATCGGCTTGCTCGTCGGCTGCCGCACGCCGCCTGTCCGCTCGATCGTGACGCCGACGATCGCGCCGCGCGGGAGCTCCCGCCGCAGGGAGACGACGACCGTCTTGCCGCCCGCGAAGACCCCGGCCGGCTCGGCGCGGCCACGGTCGATCACCCACGCCTCGTACGTCTTGCCCGCCGGCGGCGCGGCGAGGTTCGCGAGCACGAGCGTTCCCTGCCCGCCGCCGCCGACGACCACGGAGCCGGCGGCGCCGTGCACGGCGACGCTGCGCAACGCCTCGTGCGAACGGTCGAGCTGCCCGTGCAGGACGACGTTCCAGGCGCCGAGGCCGACGGCGGCTGCGCTGGCCGCGACCGCGAGGACGCGGACGGCGGTCGGGCGCAGCCGCGGAGGCAGGGGGACGACGTTGGGTCGCTCGGCGCGTGCGGCGGCGAGGATGCGCCCGCGCAGGTCCGGCGGCGGCTCCGCCTCGGGCGCCGCGAACGCGAGCGCCACGGCGCCGGCGGCGAGCGTCGCGAGCTCGCGCCGGCACCGTTCGCAGTGCGCGAGATGACGCTCGTAGGCGCGCGACTCGGCCTGGTCGAGCGCGTCGAGCGCGTACGCGGCGGTCAGCTCGTGGACGGCGTCGTCTGCCACGTCCCTCCCTTCGGTGCATCGAGGAGCTCGTGCAAGCGGGCGAGACCGGCGAACATCCGGCTCTTCACGGTACCGAGCGGCTGCCCGAGCCGTTCGGCGAGCTCCGACTGGGTGAAGCCGCCGTAGTAGGCGAGCTCGATCGCCTCGCGCTGCGGGTCGGGGAGCTGCTTCAGCGCCGCCTGCACGCGCTCGCGCTCGAGCCGCAGCCACGCCACGTCCTCGGCCGACCCTTCGGCACCGGCGGCGACGTCCTCGAGCGGCTCGGCCCGGCGGCGGTTCTCGCGTCGCACGAGGTCGACGGCGCGCCGATGGACGAGCGTGAGGATCCACGTGCTCGCCTTGCCGCGCTCGGGGATAAAGTGCGCAGCGCCGCGCCAGACGGCGAGGAACGCTTCCTGCACCGCATCCTCGGCGAGCGACTCGTCGCGGAGCACGCGCAGCGCGAGCCCGTAGGCGACGCAGCCGTAGCGGTCGTACAGCTCCGCGAAGGCGATGTCGTCCGAGCGCGCCGCCAGGGCGACGACGGCCTCGTCGGAGAGATGCGCCAGCTCGCGCGGCATCGCGCCGTTCATCTTCCCTCGTTCGCCGGGGGCCCGAAAGCGGTTCAATTGCGCCGGTGACACGCTGGGCGACGTTCGACTGCTACGGGACGCTGATCGACTGGAACGCCGGCATTCGTGCCGAGCTCGCTCGCGTCTTCGGCGACGAGCGGGCCGACGAGCAGCTGCGTCGCTACCACGAGCTCGAGCCGGAGCTCGAGCGCGACGGCGCGCGCTCCTACCGCGACGTGATGACCGAGGCGATGCGCCTGCTCGGCGCGCCTCCCGGCGAGGAGCGCGGGCTCGCGGAGTCGCTGCCGTCGTGGCGGCCCTTTCCCGAGGTACCCGCGGCGCTCGAGGAGGCACGTGCGCGCGGCTGGCGCCTCGCGATCCTCTCCAACTCCGACCCCGACCTGATCGCGGCGTCGAAGGGGCAGCTCGGCGTGCAGTTCGAGGAGACGGTCGTCGCCGGCGAGATCGGGTCGTACAAGCCGGCGCTCGGCCACTGGCGCGAGTTCGCACGACGCACCGGCGCCGACCCGTCCCGACACGTGCACGTCGCGGCGAGCCTCTTCCACGACATCGGACCGGCGAGCGAGCTCGGGCTGCCGTCGATCTGGATCAACCGGCTCGCGGAGCGCGCCGGTCCGCAGCCGACCGCCGAGCGTCCGGACCTGCGTGGCCTCGCCGACGTACTCGATTCGCTCGTCCCGGTCTAGACTCCCGACGTGGCCGAGACCCGGGTCGACGTCCAGGTCGAGCACAAGCATCCGCGTCCGGACGAGCAGCAGCACCCGAACACCTGCCCGCGCTGCCACTCGCACTATCGCGACGACGAGCTCGCGGCGGCGCTGTACGTCTGCTCGCACTGCGGCCACCACTTCGCGATGCCGGCGTGGGCGCGCATCGAGTCGCTCGCGGACGTCGACTCGTTCGTCGAGGAGGCCGCGGAGGTTCGCTCGGCCGATCCGCTCGGCTTCTTCGACCTGCGCCCGTACACCGAGCGCCTCGCCGAGGCGGAGCTGAACACGGGCCTCGGCGAGGCGATGGTCGTCGGCCGCGCGACGCTCGACACGCACCCGGTCGAGCTCGCCGTGATGGACTTCGCGTTCATGGGCGGCTCGATGGGCAGCGCCGTCGGCGAGAAGTTCGCGCGCGCCTGCGAGTCGGCGGTCGCACACGAGATGCCCGTCATCGCCGTACCGAGCTCCGGCGGCGCGCGCATGCAGGAGGGGATCCTGTCGCTGATGACGCTGCCGAAGACGGTCGTCGCCGTCCAGGAGCTGCACGAGGCGGGTCAGCCGCTCCTCGTCGTCATGGCGCACCCGACGACCGCCGGCGTGCTCGCGAGCTTCGCCTCGCTCGGCGACGTCACGATCGCCGAGCCCGGCGCGCTGATCGCGTTCGCCGGTCCGCGCGTCGTGCAGCAGACGACGCGCGAGAAGCTGCCGGAGGACTTCGCGCTCGCCGAGCAGAATCTGCGGTTCGGCCACCTCGACGCCATCGTCCCCCGACCCGAGCAGCGCTCGTACCTCGCGCGGCTCCTCCGCCTCTTTGCCCGGTGACGCAGAGCTCCGGCTGCGCGAGCGGCTCGGGAAGCTCTCGAGCCTGCCGCTCCTCCGCGGCACCCGCGTCGCGGGCGAGAAGGAGCGGCTGCATCGCCAGCTCCAGCAGCTCGAGGCCGCAGCGACCGCGTCCGAAGACGAGATCTGGCACTCGGTCGAGCTTGCCCGACATCCCGACCGCCCGTACACGCTCGACTACGTCGCGCGCATCCTCGACGACTGGGTCGAGCTGCACGGCGACCGCAGCCGTGCCGACGACGGCGCGCTCGTCACCGGGCTCGGCCGTCTCGACGGCCGCACGGTCGCGCTGATCGGCCAGCAAAAGGGCCGCGACTTGAAGGAGCGGCTCGACCGGCAGTACGGGATGCCCTTTCCCGAGGGCTACGCCAAGGCGATTCGCGTCATGGACCTCGCGGAGCGGTTCGGCTTCCCGCTCGTCTCGCTCGTCGACACGCCGGGCGCCTACCCCGGCGTCGCCGCCGAGCAGCACGGCCAGGGCGGCTGGATCGCGCGTTCGCAGGCGCGGATGGTGCAGCTCGGCGTGCCGACGGTCGCCTGCGTGATCGGCGAGGGCGGCTCGGGCGGGGCGGTCGCGATCGCCGTCTCCGACCGCGTGCTGATGCAGGAGAACGCGATCTACTCCGTGATCACGCCGGAGGGCTGCGCCGCGATCCTGTGGCGGGACGCTGGCGAGGCGAAGAAGGCGGCCGCCGCGTTCAAGCCGGACGCGCTCCACTGCCTGGAGCTCGGCGTCGTGGACGGGATCGTTCCGGAGCCGCCAGGCGGCGCGCAGACCGATCACGACGACGCGGCGCGGCTCCTCAAGCTGGCGCTCGTCGAGGCGCTCGCCGAGCTCGAGGACGTGCCGCCCGACGAGCTGCGCACGAAGCGGCGGGCGAAGTTCCGCGGCCTCGGCGTCTTCGCGTGACCGCTGGCTCTGAGCCTTCTCAGAGAGGTCTCAGAGACAGATGTGGAAACGTCACGCGTTGTCCACAGCGTCCACAGGGTTTTCAACGTGTCCTTGAACGCGCCGGGGCCCGCACTCGGCGGGCCCCGGACGACCAGCCCCCGTCAGATGGAGGAGCTCGCAGCCGTTCTCACCGGGGTGAAGGTGGGTAAACCTCGTTTTCCACGAGGCAGCCGTGGGAAGCAGCGACGATGGCGAAGCTGAGGGAGTACCGCGCGAAGCGCGACACGAAGCGGACGCCGGAGCCGTTCGGCGGCCGGGAGCGGGGGCAGGCGCCGATCTTCGTCGTCCAACGCCACGATGCGCGGCGGCTCCACTACGACTTCCGGCTCGAACGCGGCGGCGTCCTAGTCTCCTGGGCGGTGCCGAAGGGCGTACCCCTCGAGCCCGGCGCGAGGGCGCTCGCCGTCCACGTCGAGGATCATCCGCTCGAGTACGCGTCGTTCGCCGGCGAGATCCCGGCCGGCCAGTACGGCGCCGGCACCGTCGAGATCTGGGACACGGGCACCTACGAGCTGCTCGAGGAGAAGCGCGGCGGCCAGCTGAAGGTGCGGCTGCACGGGAAGCGGCTCGACGGCGTGTGGACGCTCGTCCCGGCGCACCTCGACGGCAAGAAGGAGAACTGGCTCCTGATCAAGAGCAGCGAGTCGCAGAAGGCCGATCCCGAAGGCCGTACGCCGTACAAGCCGATGCTCGCGACGCTCGCGGCCGAGGTGCCGAAGAGCGGCAGCTGGGCGTTCGAGGTGAAGTGGGACGGCTACCGCGCGCTCGCGTACGTGCGCGGCGGCGACTGCCGGCTCGTCTCCCGCAACGACAACGACCTGACGCCGCGCTTCCCGGAGGTCGCGAAGGCGGTCGTCAAGGCGACGAAGAGCCCGAACGCCGTGCTCGACGGCGAGGTCTGCGCGCTCGACGAGCGAGGACGATCGAGCTTCTCGGCCATGCAGCAAGGCATCGGGCAGCTCGTCTACTACGTCTTCGACCTGCTCGAGCTCGACGGCGAGTCGCTCGTCGCGCTGCCGTTGCGCGAGCGGCGAGCCCGGCTCGAGCCACTGCTCGACCGCCGCAACCGAACGGTGCGCCTGTCGGAGAGCTTCGCCGACGGCAACGCGCTGCTCGCGGCGGCGCGCGAGCAGGGCCTAGAAGGGATCATGGCGAAGCGGCTCGACTCCGAGTACTGCCAGGGGAAGCGCACTCGGCTGTGGCTGAAGGTGAAGACGCACGGTCGCCAGGAGTTCGTCGTCGCCGGCTACACGCGCGGCGAGGGGCGGCGCTCGAACTCGTTCGGTTCGCTCGTCCTCGCCGTCAACGAGGGCGGGATGCTCCGGTACGTCGGCAACGTCGGTACCGGGTTCGACGAGCGGGAGATCGGACGCCTGCTCGCGCTGCTGCGTCCGCTCGAGCGGCGCGAGTCGCCGTTTCCAGTGCCGCCGAAGATGCCGCGGGTGCGGAAGGGCGACGTCGTCTGGGTCGAGCCGAAGCTCGTCGCCGAGGTCGAGTTCAGTGAGTGGACCCACGACGGCCGCCTGCGCCAGCCGTCGTACCAGGGGCTGCGCGAGGACAAGCCGGCGCGCGACGTGCACCGCGAGCTGCCGCCCGACGGCTCGGTGCGGAAGGGGAAGCGAGAGCTCAAGCTCTCGAACGTCGACAAGGTGTTCTTCCCCGCCGACGGGATCACGAAGGGGGATTTGCTCGAGTACTACCGCGCCGTCGCGCCGGTGCTCGTGCCGCACCTGAAGAACAGGCCGTTCACCATGCGCCGCTACCCGGACGGGATCGTGGGCAAGGCGTTCTTCCAGAAGGAAGCGCCCTCGCACATGCCCGACTGGATCCCGACCTACCGCGCGCTGGTCGCGACGCGCGAGCGTGCCCGCACGAAGAAGTGGGTCGAGTTCCCGCTCGTGAACGACGAGCTCGCGCTCCTCTGGATGGTGAACATAGGCTGCATCGACATGAACACGTGGTACTCGCGCATCGACAAGCCCGACCGTCCCGACTTCGTCCTCTTCGACCTCGACCCGACGCCGGAGGTGCGGTGGTCGCAGACGCTCGAGGTGGCGCGGCTCGTGCGCGAGCTGCTCGACGGCCTCGGGCTGGCGTCGTACCCGAAGACGTCGGGCGGCAAGGGGTTCCACATCCTGGTGCCCCTCGATCGTCGCTCGACCTACGACGACTCACGGGCGTTCGCCGAGCTCGTCGCTGGCACGATCGCGGCATCGCGGCCGAAGCTCGCGACGACGGAGTGGACGAAGTCGCGGCGGCGTGGCGTCCTGATCGACGCGAACCAGAACGGCGAGGGGAAGACGATCGCGTCGGTCTACTCGGTCCGGCCGCATCCGGGCGCACCGGTCTCGACGCCGCTCGAGTGGGACGAGGTCGACGACGTCGAGCCGACGCGGTTCACGATGGCCGCCGTGCTCGAGCGCGTCGAGACGCGCGGCGACCTCTACGAGCGGGTGCTGAAGACGCGGCAGTCGCTCTCGAAGGCGCTGCGTCAACTCGCAGGCTGAACCTCTGTGGAACCACGCCAGTGGACACGGCGTCCTCGGACCCAGGAGCCGCTCGCGGTGTTCGAATCGGCGCAGTAGGCGCTGTGCGCCGCCGTGCAGCTGCAAGCGCGCTTTGCGCCCGCACGCGCCGACCAGCCGGACTTGCCGCTCGAGGCCGGCATCGACGTCGACGGAGGCGACGCCGTTCCAGGAACGGTCTGGGTGACGACCTCTCCTACGCCCTCGGCGCACGCTCGATCGCCAACGAGTCCTCGTCGACCGTCACCGGGCTCGACCCGCAGACCGGCGGCTTGCAGCCGGTAGCCGGGCAACGGTCCCGCGGCCGTGGCCCTCGGTACAGGTTCAGTGCTGGTCCTGTCACCGTCTCGCGCCATGGGTGCCGCCTGTCAACCCGCGCAGGTCATCGTCGTCTCGCGACGCGCCGGCGACACTCAGGTCGATCCCGGTGGGGCACACTGATCACCAGCTCCGGGTCAGGCAGCGGCTCAGGTCAGACCCTTGACGCCGTCGACGACGAGCTGGACGGCGATCGCCGAGAGCAGCAGGCCGAAGACGCGGGTCAGGAACGCGATCACGGACGGTCGCACCGCCCGCGTCACACGTTCCGAGACGAGCAGGGCGCCGCCGACGCACGCGACCGCGGCGACGATGCCCGCGATCACGGCGACGTGGCCGCTCGCGTGATGGTGGTTGCGCCACAGCACCATCGCTGTCGCGATCGCTCCCGGGCCGGCGACGAGCGGCGTCGCGAGCGGAACGAGGGCGACGCCGTCTGCATCGTCGCCGCTCGGGACGTCCGTGCCGCGCAGCATCTCGAGCGCGACGAGCAGGAGCAGCAGGCCGCCGGCGATCGAGAGGCTCGAGATCGAGACGTGCAGGTAGCGGAGCACGAGCTCGCCGAAGATCGCGAAGCCGACGATCAGCGCGCCGGCGGCCGCGACGGCCTGCACCGCAGCCCGCTGACGTGCGGAGGCGTCGAGGTGACGCGTGACGGCGAGGAAGATCGGTGCGTTGCCGATCGGGTCGGTGATGACGACCAGCGTCACGAACGGGTCGCCGAACGCGCGCCAGGGCATCGCCCGATCCTAGGATCAGCGCCGGAATGCAGATCTCGGTCATCGGCAGCGGCCTCGAGCACGAGCAACGTGCCGAGCGCGTGGGCCGCCTGCTCGCCGAACGCGGCTGCACGGTCGTGACCGGCGGTCTGGGCGAGGTGATGGCGGCGGCGATGCGCGGCGCGAAGTCGGCCGGCGGGACGACGATCGGCCTCCTGCCCGGCGAGAGCCGCGACGTCGCCAACCAGTGGTGCGACCACGTCGTCGTCACCGGCATCGGGCACGCGCGTAACCTGGCCGTCGTGGCGTCGGGCGAGGTCGTGATCGCCGTCGGCGGCAGCTGGGGCACGCTCGCGGAGATCGCGTTCGCGCGGACGCTCGGCCGTCGAGTCGTCGTGCTCGAGCCCGGCTGGGAGATCGAAGGCGTCGAACGTGCACCGACGCCCGAGGAGGCGGTCGAGCTCGCCCTACGCGAGCCGTGAGAGGAACGTGAGCGCGCCGGCCTTGTCGAGCATCTCATTGAGATTGCCGCATTTGGGACTCTGCACGCACGATGGACACCCGTCCGCGCACGGACAGCCGGCGATCATGCGCGCAGTGTCGGCGACCCAGCCCTCGAACTGGTCGAAGCCGCGCTCGGTGATGCCCACGCCGCCGGGATGCCCGTCGTAGACGAAGATCGTCGGCCGGCCCGTCTGCACGTGGACGTTCGTCGACAAGCCGCCGATGTCCCAGCGGTCGCACATCGCCCAGAGCGGCAGCATCGCGATCAGCGCGTGCTCGGCGGCGTGCAGCGTCGCGAGGAGCTTCGGCATCTGCTCGAGGCCGGCGAGCTGCCTCTGCTCGGGCACGAACCAGATCGCCTCGGTCGCGAACGACGTCGGCGGCAGCTCGAGCCGGACGATCTCGATCCGCTCCTGCGAGCGGATCGTCTTCCGCTCGTAGCCGACGACCTGCTCGGTCACCTCGATCTCGCCGAACGCGAGCGGCAACCCCAGCCGTGCCTCCTCGCGGCGCGCCCGGACGATCGTCGTCTGCGTCTCCTTCTTCGCCTGCGTGTACCAGTCGCCCACGAACGGCAGGACGACGGCCCGCCGCGTCCGCTCGTCGAGCTCCTCCACCAGGTAGGAGTCGCCGAGGTGGAGGTAGATGGCGCCGGTATGCACCGTCGAGTACGCGCGCGCGCGATCGACCGCGCCGAGGACGGAGCCGGTGCCCGCGTCGACGACCGTGAACGCATCCGCATCGGCGGAGCGCAACGACACCCGAGTCGCCGGATACTCGCGTCCGCCCCAGACGTAGCCCCGCGGCGTGCGGCGGAGCTCCGGATCGGCGGCCGCGGCGGCGAGCGCTCGGGGCCCGAGCACGTTCGTATCGTCTTCGTCGAGCGGTGCCTCGAACGCCGCCGAGCGGACGTGGCCGGCCAGCACGCGCGGGTTCTCGTGGTCGAGGATCGCCGCCTCGACGCGCCGGCCGAGCAGCTTCCCGGGCTCGCGCATGAAGTACTGGTCGAGCGCGTCCTCGGACGCGACCAGGATCGCGAGCCCGTGCCCGCGCCGTCCGGCGCGGCCCCATTGCTGGCGCAGCGACGCGACCGTGCCCGGGAAGCCGACGGAGATGACAGCATCGAGCAGGCCGACGTCGATGCCGAGCTCGAGCGCGTTCGTGGCCGAGACGCCGAGTAGCTCGCCCTCGGCCAGGCGCCGCTCGATCGCGCGCCGCTGCTCCGCCGTGTAGCCGGCGCGGTACGGCGAGAGCCGCGAGTCGTCGCCGAGGCGCTCGGCGGTGAAGCGATGGATCAGCTCGGCCGCCTTGCGCGACTTCGCAAACGTGAGCGTGCGGAGGCCGCGCTCGACCAGCTGCGCCTGCAGCTTCGCCGCTTCCGCGAGCGCCGAGCCGCGCAGCCCGAGCTCCTCGTCGACGAGCGGCGGGTTCCAGAGCACGATCGTCCGCTCCGCGCGCGGGGCGGCGTCGTTGCCGACGACGGCCGCCGGCTCGCCGAGCAGGTGCTCGGCGAGCTCGCCCGGGTTCGAGATCGTCGCCGAAGCGAGCAGGAACTGCGGCGCGGCGCCGTAGATGCGGGCGAGGCGCCGTAGGCGGCGGAGGACGTTCGCGACGTGCGAGCCGAAGACGCCGCGATAGACGTGCGCCTCGTCGACGACGACGTAGCGGAGGTTCGCGAGCACGACGCCCCAGCGGTCGTGGTGCGGCAGCACGCCGACGTGAAGCATGTCCGGGTTCGACAGGATCACGTTCGCCGTCTGCCGGATCAGCCGGCGCTGCTCGGTCGGCGTGTCGCCGTCGTAGATCGCAGGCCGAAGTCGCGGCAGCCGGAAGGTCGCGAGCGTCCGGTACTGGTCCTGCGCGAGCGCCTTCGTCGGGTAGAGGTAGAGCGCACGGTTCTTCGGCTCGCGTGCGAGCGCGTCGAGCACCGGCAGCGTGAAGGCGAGCGTCTTGCCGGAGGCGGTGCCGGTGGTGACGATCACGTGCCCGCCGCGTGCGGCCACGTCCCAGGCCTCGCGCTGGTGCGCGTAGAGGGTCGCGACGCCGATCGCGTCGCGTACGCGCGGGTCGAGGTCGTCCGGCAGCGGCGCCGTCCGAGCTCGACGTGCCGGCTCGCTCCCGAGGTGAGCGAGCTCCTCGGTCCCCTCGAACAGACCTGCGAACGGCGCGACGAGCGTCATCGCCCGATCGTAGACCCGCTCCCGCCCCGTGCCGCTGTGGCGGGCGCAAACGGTCCGCACCCCGCCCTCCCGGGGGGAACCACCCACTTCGACACTACCGGTTTGCGCGCTTCGGCGGGTGCGAAAAGTCTGTGCCGACTCGTCCACCGCGCAGGGTGCGGCCACGGGTGTGGGACAAGAGTCGCAACGATCAGCGCACGAACGAGTCCGTCGATGGACTCGCGCGTCGGGACGCCGCCCCTCTGCGGTCCGGTAATCGCGCCAGCGCCTCCATGGCGATGAAGCAGGTCGTTGACGCTGCTGCGCCATGCAGACGACGTCAGCCTCAGGAGCGGTCGAGTTCGACGCCGTAGCGCCGCTCGAGTTGTTCGAGGACGGCGATCTCGAGCGAGGG
The DNA here is from genome assembly GCA_035651195.1 of Gaiellaceae bacterium. GTDB lineage: Bacteria > Actinomycetota > Thermoleophilia > Gaiellales > Gaiellaceae > PALSA-600. The sequence continues at coordinate 41,454 of DASRGD010000037.1, forward strand.
GCGACGACCACGACGCCCGCTGCGGTGCGAGAAGCACGGGCTCCGCTCCGCGGAGCACTCGTGGGCGAGATCTACGAGGTCGAGGCCGACGGAGAGCGGCAGACGCTCCGGATCCTGTTCGCGCCTGAAGGCGAGCACGGCGAGGCGCTGCCTCTCGCTCGAGGGTTCTCGAAGAAGACGCAGAAGACGCCGCCGGCCGGGATCAGACTCGCCGAGCAGCGCCTCGCCGAACGGCGAGCCCGAGGCCGCCGAAACCCCATCCTCTCTGATATACTCCCGGTGATATGAGCGACGGCGTCCTCGCCGAGATGATCGCCGAGCGGACGCCGGCGAACCCCGACTTCCCCGCCCTCGTCGAAGCAGCACTCAACCGCCGCGAGCTGCTGCGGGCGCTCGCAGCCGAGCGGCAGGCTGCCGGCCTGACCCAAACCGAGCTCGCCGCGGCGCTCGGTACCTCACAGGCCCAGGTCGCCAGACTCGAATCCGGCGCCGCCGACGCCAAGCTGTCGACGATCTCGCGGCTCGCCGCCGTGCTCGGCAAGAAGATCGAGTTCCAGGTGACCGACGCGCCCAAGACCAACCGCCCGCGTCAACCCGCCAGAACCCGGCGCCGTCCGGCAGCCGCGCCGGGCCGCCGCTCCCGCTAACCGACGCGAATGGGCGCCAGCACACGCGAGCGCCCACCCGCTCGCGTTCGGGCGCGGCGATCACGTCGCCAAGGACGCCGCTCCCACGTCACCGGTTCCCACCTTGTACGACCTGCTCGACGACGGTCGCGAGTTGCTCGAGGTTCCGGTCGACCGCTACTGGTGATCGCGCGCGGCCGCCGCTTCGCCGACCTCGTCGTCGACGACGACGCCCGCGCCGGGAGCGCACACGAGGCCGGCCTGCTGCTCGGCCGTTCTGCGACGAGCTACGAACAGGCCGCGCAGGCAGACGCCGACCGGGTCCGCGCAGGCGCAGCCGGCGTCGCCGTCATCCGCGCCGCAACCGACCCCAGGCTGCGGCAGGCAGTCGATGCGGCTCTCGCAGCTCGGTGAGCTCGGCCTGCTCGGCGAGCTCGAGCGCCGCGGGCTGATCGTCGGTGTCGAGCACGACGCCGCGTCGCTGCGCGGCGACGTCGTCATCACGCAGGACGTACTCGTCGAGGGCGTCCACTTCCGGCTCGACTGGATCTCGTGGCGCGATCTCGGCTGGCGCGCGGCTGCCGTCAACCTGAGCGACCTCGCCGCCTCCGGCGCGGAGCCGGAGGCGCTGCTCGTCTCCCTGGCTGTTCCGCGCTCGACCGAGCTGACGGACGTGCTCGAGCTCTACGAAGGGCTCGCCGAGACCGGCGTTCCCGTCGTCGGCGGCGACACGAGCGCTTCACCCGCAGCCGTCGTCGGCGTGACCGCCGTCGGCCGCGCCGAATGCGTACCCGGCCGGACCGGGGCGCGCGCCGGGGACGTGCTGGTCGTCACGGGTCGGCTCGGCGGAGCCGGTGCCGCATTCCGCCGCGGACGCTACCTACGGCCCCCGCTTCGCCTCGCCGAAGGCCGCGAGCTGGCTCGCGTCGCGCACGCGATGCTCGACGTCTCGGACGGCCTCGCTGTCGACGCCGGGCACCTCGGACGGCGATCGGGTGTGCGATGCGTGATCGAGCTCGAGCGGGTGCCGCTGGCCGAGGGCGCAACGGTCGACGACCTCGGGTTCGGCGAGGACTACGAGCTCTTGGCAGCCATTCGAGACACGTCTGGTGCTGTTGCACATGGGTACACATGCACCACGATCGGCCGCGTCGAAGCGGGCGAAGGCGTCGAGTTGCTCCTCCACGGCGTGCCATACGAGCTCGCAGGCTGGGAGCATTTCGCCCGCGCCGGCGACTGACCGCTCGTTCCCCGGCGCGCGCGGGGAACCTCAGAGGTAGGCGCCGAACGCCTCGCGGAAGTAACCGGCCGGGCGCGCGCCGACCAGCGTCTGCTTCGGCTCGCCGCTGTCGAACAGGATCACGGTCGGAATCGAGAGCACGTCGTAGCGGGACGCGGTGGAGGGATTGTCGTCGACGTTCAGCTTGACGAATTCGACCTTGTCCGTCTCGCCCGAGAGCTGCTCGAGCACGGGGTGTACCGCGTGGCACGGCCCGCACCACGGCGCCCAGAAGTCGACGACGACCGGCTTACCGGCCTTCAGGACGTCCTGCTCGAAGCTCGCGTCGGTGACGTCGCGCACGGCGGCGAAGACTACAGACGGCCTGTCAGCGCCTGCAGCCTGAGCAGCGGCACCTTCCAGACCGCCTCGAGGACGATCGCACGGCTCATCTTCGACCCGCCGCGCTTCCGATCGACGAACGTGATCGGGACCTCGACGACACGGAAACCGGCGCGGACGGCGCGGTACGTCGTCTCGATCTGGAAGGCGTAGCCCTTCGAGCGGACCGCGTCGAGATCGATGGTCTCGAGCACGCGCCTGCGAAAGCACTTGAACCCGCCGGTGAGGTCGTGGACGCGGCTGGCGAGGATCACGCGGGCGTAGAGGTTCCCACCGCCCGACACGCCGCGCCGCACGAGCCCCCAGTCGGGAATGCCGCCGCCGGGCACGTAGCGCGAGCCGAGCGCGATGTCGGCGCCGCCCTCGACGGCGGCGATCAACCGCGGGACGTCAGCGGGGTCGTGGGAGAAGTCGCAATCCATCTCGAGCAGCAGCTCCGTGTCGCCGGCGAGCGCGCGCCGGAAGCCGGCGACGTAGGCCGGGCCGAGTCCCTGCTTCCCCGCGCGGTGGAGGACGTCGACGAATCCGAGCTCGCAGGCGAGACGGTCGGCGAGCTCGCCGGTTCCGTCGGGCGAGCCGTCGTCGATGACGAGCACGCGGTCGCCGTCGCGCAAGACGCCGCCGAGCGCGCGCAGCATCGGTTCGAGGTTGTCGTGCTCGTTGTACGTGGGGAGGCAAATCGTCGCGCGCAACGTGGCCAGAAATATCATCGAATCGTGGCCGACGGTCTGCCGAGGAACTCCGAGCTCGCGGCCCAGTTCGATCTCCTCGCCGATCTGATGGAGCTCGAAGGCGAGGACGGCTTTCGGATCGGCGCCTACCGGCGCGCCGCCGCGCGGATCCGCGAGACGCCGAGCTCGGTCGCGAAGCTCGCCCTGGAGGGCCGGGCGAAGGAGCTGCACGGGATCGGGAAGACGATCGAGGAGAAGATCGTCGAGGTCACGCGCGACGGCGAGATCCGGGCGCTCGCGAAGCGGAAGGCGGTCGTCCCGGCGGAGGTGACGAGCTTCATGCGCCTGCCCGGGCTCGGGCCGAAGACGGCGCGCCGGCTCTGGAAGGAGCTCGGGATCACGACCGTCGACGCGCTGCGCGCCGCCGCCGAGGCGCACCAGCTCCGCTCGCTCGGCGGCCTCGGCCCCAAGTCGGAGGAGAAGATCCTGACGAGCCTCCGGCTCCTGGGGTCGGCAACCGACCCGCGCGACGTCGAGCGCCGCGTCCTGCTCGGCAACGCGCTCCCGCGGCTGCATGCCACCGTCGCCGCGCTCGCCGCCCACCCCGCCGCCGAGCAGGTCTCGCTCGCAGGCTCGGCACGTCGTTACCGCGAGACGGTCCGCGACCTCGACCTGATCGCGACCGCGACCGACCCGGCGGCGCTGCTTCAGGCCTTCTGCGGCCTTCCCTGGGTCGTCGAGGTGGCGACGCACGGCCCGACGAAGGCGACGGTCGTCTCGCAGGAGGGCTTCCGCTTCGACCTCCGTGTCGTTCCGCCCGAGTCGTACGGCAACCTGCTCCAGCACTTCACCGGCTCGAAGGCGCACAACGTCGCGCTGCGGGAGGCGGCGGTGCGACGCGGCCTCTCCGTCTCGGAGTACGGAATCACCGAGGCGGAGAGCGGCCTCGTGCACGCTTTCGCGACCGAGGAAGAGGTCTACGCGTTCCTCGGCTACGAGTGGATCCCGCCCGAGCTGCGCGAGGACCTCGGCGAGCTCGACGCGGCGCGGCGCGGCGAGCTGCCGCGCCTGGTCGAGCTCCGCGACCTGCGCGGCGACCTGCACACGCACACGACGTGGTCGGACGGAAAGGACGCGCTCGAGGTGATGGTCGCGCGGGCGGCGGCACGAGGCTACGAGTTCTACGCCGTCACCGACCACTCGCAGCGACTGCGCGACGGCCGCATGCAGCAGCAGGACGACCAGATCGACGTGCTCCAGGAGCGGTTCCAGCTGCGGATCCTGAAGGGCGTCGAGGTGAACATTCGCGCCGACGGCGACCTCGATCTCTCCGACGAGGAGCTCGCGACGCGGGACTGGGTCGTCGCCTCGGTGCACCACAGCCTCGACAGGTCGCCGACCGAGCGCGTGCTCGCGGCGATGGAGAGCCCGTACGTCGACTGCATCGGCCATGTCACGAGTCGAAAGATCGGCAGGCGTTCGCCGACTGCGCTCGATCTCGAGCGCGTGATCGAGCAGGCGCTCGCAACCGGTACCTTCCTCGAGATCAACTCGCAGCCCGACCGGCTCGACCTCTGCGACGTGCACGCGCGCGCCGCCCGCGAGGCGGGCCTGAAGCTCGTGGTCGACTCGGACGGCCACCAGCTCTCCGCGCTCGACCACGTCGAGCTCGGCATCGGCCAGGCGCGCCGCGCGTGGCTGACGAAAGACGACGTCGTGAACACGCGCACGTGGAAGCAGATCGAGCGGCTGCGGAAGCGGCGGCCGTGATCCGTGCGGTCATCTTCGACCTCTGGGAGACGCTCGTCGACTGGCCGGCAGACGAGGCAAACGCTCTCCGTCGCACCCTCGCCGAGCGCGCGGGCCTGCCGCTCGAGGAGGTCGACCGCCGCCTGGGCGAGTACTACCTCGCGTCGCAGACGAGGCCGCTGGCCGAGGTCTACCGACTGCTCGGTGTGCCCGAGCACGAAATCGAGGCACACGTGGGCGCGCGCGTCGAGCTGACGCGCCGCATGCTCCGCCCGCGCGCCGGCGTCATCGAGACACTCGCCGAGCTGCGACGGCGGTGCCTCCGCGTCGGCCTGATCTCGATGTGCTCCGAGGACGTCCCCGTCGCCTGGCCGGAGACCGAGCTCGCCGGGCTGTTCGACGTCGAGACGTTTTCGTCGCGGTGCGGGCTGGCGAAGCCCGACGCGGCGATCTACCTGCACACGAGCGACGCGCTCGGCGTCGAGCCGACGGCCTGCCTGTTCGTCGGCGACGGCGCCAACGACGAGCTCGCGGGCGCCGAGCGCGTCGGGATGACGCCGGTACTGGTCACGCCGCCGGGGCGCGAGCCGCTCTGGACGGAGGTGCGCGGCTGGCGCGGCCTGCGCGTGCGCTCGATCCCCGAGGTGCTCGCGCTCTGCTGACTAGAGCTGCGCGAGCAGCTCGGCGAGCGCTGCGGGCGAGGCGACGACGAGGTCCGCCCGCTGCCCCAGCCGGACCGGCCCCTCGGTCGAGGCGACCGCGATGCGTACGGCGACGTCGAGGCCGTCGAGGGCGTCGAACGCGTCGAGGTCGGTCGAGTCGTCACCCGCGTAGAGCGCGCGCCGCAGGCGGCGCTGCTCGAGCAGCCGCCGCACCGCCGTCCCCTTCGACGTCTCGAGCGGCGGCAGCACCTCGAGCACCATGCGTCCCCAGCGCGTTCGGAACCCTTCCTCGAGCGCGCGCGCCGCGATCGGCTCGAGCGCGACACGTGCTGCGTCCGCATCGGCTGCCGTCCGGTAGTGGAACGCGACGGACAGCGGCTTCCGCTCGACCGGCCACTCGACGCCGTCGGCGAAGGCGTGGATGCGGCGAGCCCACCGCGCCGCCGCCGGATCGAGCTCGAGCCCGTGCTCGCCGACGTACTCGAGCTCAGGGACGCCGACGATCGTCCGGGCGACCTCCGCCGGCCGGCCGGAGACGCACGCGACGAGGGCGTAGCGCGAGGCGAGGCGACGGAGCTCGTCACGCGCCGCGTCGGGCACGCGCGCCGTCGCCGGATCGGCGACGATCGGCGCCAGCGTCCCGTCGACGTCGAAGAGGAGCGCCGTCAGCGCCGGCTCGGCGGCGAGGCTCGCGAGCGCGTTCACCCGCACACCCTACGGCGAGGTGGCGGGACGCGGCCGGGTCCGCCACACTCCCGTTGTGTCTGCGCCCGAAGAGGTCTGGATCCCGCTCGTCGACGAGCCGATCGGGACGATCGTCAACCGGATCCAGGAAGAGGATCCGGCGATCGCAGCGCTCGTCGACTCGCCGCGCCGCATCCTCGCCTTCCGCACGTTCGCCTACATCCGCGTCGGGATCCTGCTCGGCGAGCTGCTGGTCGAGAACGAGGTGCCGCAGTACGACGGCGACGAGACGTGGGTCGACAGCCTGCTGCGCAACGAGAGGCACCGGAACGCCGTGCACGCCGAGGTGCGCGCGGTCGCAGAGGAGATCGCCGCCGACCCGACGTTCGAGCGCGAGGAGTCGGTCGGGCCGGACGAGGCGGCGCGGGCACGCTTCCGCGAGTTCGCCCGCCGACAGACGGGCTGACCGCGCGCAGCGGCACAATGGCGCGCGGTGTCGGCCAAGCTCCTCGTGCCCGCGCTTGCGCTTCTGGGTGCGACGATCGGGATCGTCACCGCCGGTAGCGCCGAGCCTGCGGCCGCACCCTCGGCGACCGCGCGCGCCTGGGCGATCCGCATCACCGTTCCCGGCACGGCGGGCGCGAGCACGACAACCGTCACGGCACCGCCCGGGGGCCACTCGCTCGCGAACGGCTTCTCGTATCCGGCCGACGGCTCGGTGCTGAAGACGGGAGCGATCACGGCGTCGAGCGCGACGACGAGGACCGCGACCGCAACCGCGACCGCGGAAGCGGACGTCTCGTCCGTGTCGATCTTCGGCGGCGAGATCACGGCCGCCGCGGTTACGGCGCGCGCGAGCGCGACGACCGGCGGGCCGGTCCCGGACGGCGCGTTCACGCAGAGCGGCGTCGTCGGGCTGAGCGCCCTCGGGCAGACGGCAACCGCCGGCGAGGTCACGCTCGCGGACTGGGGCTATGCGTCGATCGGCGAGCAGGGGATCGACACGAGCGCGCCGACCGGCGCGCAGGGCTGGAACGGCTTCGTCACCGAGCTCCACGTCCATCTCGACGCGGCGCACGGCGGCCTGCCGGCCGGGAGCGACATCGACATCGGCTTCGCCGCCGCGGAGGTGCAGACGGCGGCAACCGCGCCGCCGCAGCCGACGGCGCCGCTCCGGCAGAGGACGGTGCCGTCGAGGACGCTGCCGGTCGTGACGGCCCCGCACGTGACGACGACCGTGCCGCGGGCGACGACGACGCCGCGACCTGCGACGACGACCACCCAAGCGACCCGGCCGACCACGACGACGCCGGCGTCGACGACGACCACGCCGGCTCCGCGGCGCGCGAAGCCGACGCCGAAACCGACGCCGAGGTCGAAGCCGACGCCGAAGCCCCCGCCGCCGGCGCGGCTCCCGTCGGCGCAGCCGCCGCTGACCGCGGGCCCGTACGTCTTCCCGGTCTACGGCGAGTCGTCGTACGCCGACGCGTTCGGCGCGCCGGCCCCCGGCGGCTGGAACCACGGCGCCGACATCGCGGGCCGGCTCGGCCAGCCGGTCCTCGCCGCCGCGAACGGGCTCGTCTTCTCCGTCGGCTGGAACCGGAGCGGCGGCAACCGCCTCTGGCTGCAGGACGCGCAGGGCAACGACTTCTACTACGCGAACCTGTCCGCCTTCGCCGCGCAGGTGACGAACGGTGTCCGCGTCGAGGCAGGCGACGTGATCGGGTTCATGGGTGCGACGGGTGTGAGCGCGGGCCAGACGGTGCACCTCCACTTCGAGCTGCACCCGGCGTCGCTCCTCCACCTCGGCTACGACGGCGCCGTCGATCCGACGGCGTACCTCGGGCGGTGGCGACGCCTCAGCGTACTCGACGTGCCGATCGCCGCCGGCTGGGCCCCGGCCGCGGCCGCTGGCCCGGAGCCGGGCGCGTTCCTGCTCGGGGGCTCCGACATCTCGAGCGCCGACGGCCTCGACCCGGGCTCGCTCGAGCGTGCGCTCGCGCTGCCGCCCGCAGCGCCGTCGAGACGTCGCTAGGAGCCGCCCTCTCCCTGCTCGCCGCTGACGAGCTCGCGGATGAAGCGCCGCGTCTCGGCACCGGTGACCGGGTTGAAGAGGATCGCAAGCGCGATGCCGGCAATGAGGAGCGTGGTGTTCCGCCCCGAGTGGTCCTTCTTCCCCTGCAGGCGCTCGCCTGCCTTGCGCAGGTCGTCGATCGCCTCACGGAGCTTCTCGCGGACGTCGTCGTCGGTCGCCACTCGCGCCGCGAGCGTCACCGGCGCCGTCTTGCCGCCGCTCAGCTCCTTGTAGAGCTTCTTCGCCGTCTTGTACGCGTGCATGACGTCGCCGCGCAGCTTCTCGTCGGACATCGCCCGCTCGATGTAGGGCTTGATGCTGTCTGCCGCGTCGGAGACCTTGTTCTTGGTCTTGGTCATCTGGAACCGATCCTTTCCCCGGCCGGAACGAGCCAAACCGATCCTACTCGCCGCGGCGCTCGCGCTCGCCGGTTGCGGCGGCGGCGGCGCTTGGCAGACGGTGACGGGCGACGGCTTCCGGTTCGCGGCGCCGACGGGCTGGACGGTCAGGCAGACGGACAGCAGGCTGTCGGCATCGCGGGGCGGTGTCGCGCTCGTCGAGGTGCAGCGGTTCCGGCTCGTCCGCCCCTACCGGTCGACGCTCTTCACCGCGGCGGCACGCGAGCTCGATCGCGTCACGGCCGAGATCGCGCGCGAGCTGCACGGTCAGGTCGCCGCCGGCACCACCGTCCAGGTCGCCGGGATGGCCGCGCGCTCGTACCGGGTCGCGTACGGCAAGCTGGTCGAGGAGATCACGTTCCTGCTCGACGAGCGCCGGGAGTACGAGCTCCTCTGCCGACGCGCGGCGACGGCGGGCGAGGGTCTCTGCGCGCGCTTCCTCTCGAGCTTCGCGCTGACGGGCTAGTCGCCGGGGCCCCTCGCCGCCTGCCGCTCGAGCGCAGCCGGGCGCCGCCGGGCCTGCGTGCGCCGCCCGCCGTCGAACGCGCCGGTAAACACCTCGTCGATCGTGTCGACGGGGATCACCGTCAGCGCCGCGCGCGTCTCCGGCGGCAGGTCGACGAGGTCGGGCTCGTTCTCGCGCGGCAGGATCACGCGCCGCAGCCCCGCGCGCTGGGCGGCGAGGAGCTTCTCGCGGACGCCGCCGATCGGCAGCACCTGGCCGGTCAGCGTGATCTCGCCGGTCATGCCGACGTCGTCTGCGACCGGCTCGCCGAGGACGAGCGAGGCGATCGCCGTCGCCATCGTCACCCCCGCCGACGGGCCGTCCTTCGGCACGGCGCCGGCGGGCACGTGGATGTGCACGTCGTGGTCGCCGAACCAGTCCTCGTCGACGCCGAGCTCGCCGGCGTGCGAGCGCACCCACGAGAGCGCCGCCTGCGCCGACTCCCGCATCACCTCGCCGAGCTGCCCGGTGATGCGAAGCCGGCCGCGGCCCGGATACGCCGTCGCCTCGATGAAGAGCACGTCGCCGCCGGTGGCGGTGTAGGCGAGCCCGGTCGCGACGCCGGGCTCGGAGGTGCGCTTGCGCACCTCGCCCGAGAAGCGCCGCGGCCCCAGCCACTCGCGGAGACGCTGCTCGTCGAGGCGGACCTGCTGCGCCTCCCCCTTCGCGACCTGCGCCGCCGCCTTCCGGCAGACGTCGGCGATCCGGCGCTCGAGGTTGCGAACGCCCGCCTCGCGCGTGTACTCGCGGATGATCGTGCGCAGGAGCGGCGCCGGGATCGCGAGCTGCGAGCGCTTGAGCCCGTGCGCCGCCAGCTGCTTGGGGACGAGGTAGCGCCTCGCGATCCCGAGCTTCTCCTCCTCGGTGTAGCCGGAGAGCGTGATCGTGTCCATCCGGTCGAGGAGCGGGGCCGGAATCGTGTCGACCGTGTTCGCGGTGCAGATGAAGAGCACCTTCGAGAGGTCGAACGGCAGGTCGAGGTAGTGGTCGCGGAAGGTCCTGTTCTGCTCGGGGTCGAGCACCTCGAGCATCGCGCTCGTCGGGTCGCCGCGCCAGTCGGAGCCCAGCTTGTCGATCTCGTCGATCAGCAGCACCGGGTTGACCGATTCCGCGTCGCGCAGCGAGCGGATGATCGTGCCGGGCATCGCGCCGATGTAGGTGCGGCGGTGGCCGCGGATCTCCGCCTCGTCGCGCACGCCGCCGACCGACATCCGGACGAACTTGCGGCCGAGCGCGCGCGCGATCGACTGGCCGAGCGACGTCTTGCCGACGCCGGGCGGGCCGACGAAGCAGAGGATCTGGCCCGACACCTCCCGCTTCAGCTTCGCGACCGCGAGGTACTCGACGATCCGGTCCTTCACCTTGTCGAGGTCGAAGTGATCCTCGTCGAGCACGGCGCGGGCGTGCTCGAGGTCGAGGTTGTCGTCCGTGTGCGCGCTCCACGGCAGCGTCAGGATCCACTCCAGGTAGGTGCGGATGACGCCGTACTCCGCCGCCGCGGTCGGCATCCGCTCGAGCCGGCCGAGCTCGCGCTCCGCCGCCTTGCGCGCCTCGTCGGGCAGGTGCACCTCCGCCAGCCGCTCGCGCAGCTCGTTCACCTCCGCCTGCTCGGGATCGCCCTCGCCGAGCTCCTGCTGGATCGCCTTGAGCTGCTGGCGCAGGAAGTACTCGCGCTGGCCCTTCTCCATCTCCGACTGCACCTGCGACTGGATCTTCGACGAGAGCTCGAACACCTCGAGCTCGCGATTGAGGATCGCCGACACCTTCCGCAGCCGCTGCTCGACGTCGACCGTCTCGAGCAGGTCCTGCCGCTCCTCGGTCTTGATCGTCCGCAACGTCGAGGCGACGAGGTGGGCGAGCGCGCTCGGATCGTCGACGTTCGCGGCCGCGATCTGCAGCTCCTCGGGCAGGTACGGCGCGAGACCGATGATGCGTGTGAACAGCCCCTGGACGTTGCGAGTGAGCGCCTCGACCGCGGGCGTCTCCTCGCCTTCGTCCGGCAGCACCTCGAACCTGCCGATCAGGTACGGATCGTCTCCGACACGCTCGACGAGTCGGATCCGCTGCAGCCCCTGGACGAGGATGCGCAGCGTTCCGTCGGGGATCTTGATCAGCTTGTGGATCATCGCCACCGTCCCGACCTCGTAGATCTCGTCCCAGCCGGGAACGTCGACGGCCGGGTCGCGCGCGGTGACGAGCGCGACGATGCGCTCGCCGGCGACGACGTCGTCGATCAGCCGCACCGAGCGCTCCTGCCCGATCGCGAGCGGCGTCGTCGACTGCGGGAAGACGACGGTGTCCTTGAGCGGCAGCACCGGCAGCACCGCCGGCAGGTCGAGGCCGTCGCCCTCCTGCTCGGAGAGCTCGAACGCGGGCTCGCTCACGGCCGCTGCACCTCGATCGCGACGCGCCCGCGCGACGCCCGGCGCCTCGCGATCGGGAGCGAGATACGCAGGATGCCGCGCTCGAACTCGGCCCGCGCACGGTCGGAGTCGACGCCCTCGGGCAGGCGCACCTGGCGGAGGAACGGCCCGTGTTCGATCTCCATCTGCTGGTAGACACGGCCGTCCGCCTTCGGTCGCGTCCGTTCGCCGGAGACCACGAGCAGCTGCCCGTCGACGACGACGTGCACGCTCGCCGGCTCGACGCCCGCCAGCTCGACGACGACTGTCAGCTCGGGCGGGTCTTCCGTCAGATAGCTGTCGACGTTCGGGCGGAAGCCGCGCCGCTGGCCGAGGAAGCGCGGCACCTGCCAGAGCTCGGCGAAGAGCTCCTCGATCTCGTCGTGCAGCCGGTCGATGTCGCGCCTCGGCATGTCGCGGAAGTATTCCCGTATCTAGGCTGTCCGGGTGGTCCGCTGGACGCGCTTCGTCCTCCGCCACCGCCGGCTGCTGCTCGTCGCCTGGCTCGTCGTGCTGCTCGCAGGCGCCTATGCGAGCTCGAAGCTGACGCCGCTCCTGTCGAACAGCTTCGCCGTCCCGGGCACCGATTCCGAACGGGTGCGGACCCTGCTCCAGAAGCACTTCGGCGACCGTCCCGACGGGTCGTTCACCGTCGTCTTCCAGGTGCCGGGCACGCACGACCCCGCACTCCTCGCCCGGCTCCAGCGAGCCGTCGCGCGTGCGGCGCCCGTCGTCCCCCCCGGCAAGCCGACGAAGCTCATCGTCGCGAGCCGGCACGTCGTCTACGGCGACATCGTCTCGACGCTGACGATCGCGAAGGCGAAAGGCTACACGGACGACCTGCTGCGAGCGCTCGGGCGACCGGCCGGGGTCGAGCGCACGTATCTGACCGGCGCGGGCCCGATCCAGCACGACCTCGACCCGATCTTCAACCAAGACCTGAAGCGAGGCGAGCTCGCGATCGCGGTCCCGATCGCGCTGCTCGTCCTGATCGCGGTCTTCGGCCTCTCCGCAGCCGTGACGATCCCGCTGCTCTTCGCCGGGTGCACGATCATGGGCACGCTCGGCCTGATGTACGGCGTCGCGCATCTCGCGACGACCCCCACGTACACGACGAACCTGATCCAGCTGATCGGGCTCGGCCTCGCCGTCGACTACTCGCTGCTGATCGTCTACCGCTTCCGCGAGGAGCTCTCGGGCGGGCTCGAGCGCGACGAGGCGGTCGTGCGGACGATGCAGACCGCCGGCCGCGCGGTCGTCTTCTCCGGCGCCTCGGTCGCCCTCGGCTTGCTGCTGCTCGTCGCGATGCCGCTCCCGTTCATGCGGCTGATGGGCATCGCCGGCTTCCTGATCCCGGTCGTCTCCGTGCTCGCCGCGGTGACGCTGCAGCCGGTCCTGCTGTCGTACTACGGCCGCCGCGGCACCGCTCGCCGGCGCATCCTGCCGGGTGAGCCCGTGGATCCCGAGCGCGGCTACTGGGCACGGCTCGCGCGCTCGATCATGCGGCGGCCGCTCGTCTACCTCGGCTGCGGCGTCGCGGTGCTCGCGGCAGCTGCGGTGCCGACGCTGTACCTGAACCTGACGCCCGGCTCGACGTACGGCATCCCGCGGACGCCGCAGTCGATCCGCGGCTTCGACCTGCTGCAGCGCACCGTCGGCCCGGGCGCCGTCGCGCCGGCGCAGGTGCTCGTCGAGGCTCACGACGTGCTGAAGCCGGGGGTGCAGCAGGCGATCGCGCGCCTCGCCGCCGCGGCACGGCGCGACCCGGAGGTGGCGACCGTCTACACGGCCCCGGGCGGCCGCTACGTCGACCCCAGCCGTCGCTACCAGCAGGTCTACGTCGTCGGGCGGCACGACTACGGCTTCCCGCAGGAGCAGGCGCTCGTGCACCGGCTGCGCGACCGGCTCGTCCCCGCCGCCGGCTTCCCGGCCGGAACCGACGTGCTCGTCGGCGGCGGCCCCGGACAGGGCGTCGACTTCCTGTCGCGCGCCTACACGTACTTCCCGCCGCTGATCGGCGGCGTCCTCGTCCTCACCTACTTCCTGCTCGCGCGCGCGTTCCGGTCGCTGCTCCTGCCGCTGAAGGCCGTGCTGCTGAACCTGCTCTCGGTCGGCGCGGCATACGGGATGCTGGTCGTCGTCTTCAAGTGGGGCGTCGGCCACAGCCTGTTCGGCCTCTACCAGTTCGGGCAGGTCGAAGGCTGGATCCCGATCTTCCTGTTCGCGATGCTGTTCGGGCTCTCGATGGACTATGAGGTGTTCCTCGTCACCCGGATGCGCGAGACGTGGGACGAGGGGAAGGACAACGTGACGGCGGTCGCGCACGGGCTCGAGCGGACCGGCCGGATCATCACCGCGGCCGCCGTGGTGATGTGCGCTGCGTTCTCGGGCTTCCTCGCCGGCCACATCGTCGGGCTGCAGGAGTTCGGGCTCGGGCTCGCGGTCGCGATCCTGGTCGACGCCACGATCGTGCGCTGCCTCCTCGTCCCGAGCATGATGGCCGTCCTCGGCCGCTGGAACTGGTGGCTGCCAGGCGCGCCGGCACGGCTCGTGCGCGTGCCGCCCTCACCCCTCGAGGCTCCTGCCCGATAACTCGGGGCGGCGGTACCATCGCCCCGGCCCATGAAAGGACTCATCTGCGCAGGCGGCTCGGCGACGCGGCTCGAGGAGCTCACCCGGGTCACGAACAAGCACCTGCTCCCCGTCGGCAAGTGGCCGATGGTCTACTACCCGCTCCAGCTCCTCCAGCGCGTCGGCGTTCGCGAGGTGCTGCTCGTCACGGGCAAGCAGCACGCCGGAGCGTTCATCGACCTGCTCGGCGACGGCTCCGTTCGCGCCCGCTCGACCGACGAGATGCTCTTCGACCTCGATCTCTCGTACAAGGTGCAGGTCGAGCCGGGCGGGATCGCGCAGGTGGTCGGGATGGCGCGCGACTTCGCGCGCGGCGAGAAGCTCGTCGTCTGCCTCGGCGACAACATCTTCGAGCACTGCCACGCCGATGCGATCCG
>DASRGD010000038.1:0-9338 GCA_035651195.1 Gaiellaceae bacterium
CAAAGCGCACGAGCATCGTCTTCGGCTTCGACTGCACGAGCGTCTGCGTCGCGAGCACGTGCTCGACCTCGGTCGTGCCGATCCCGAACGCGAGCGCACCGAAGGCGCCGTGCGTCGAGGTGTGCGAGTCGCCGCAGACGATCGTCATCCCCGGCTGCGTCAACCCGAGCTCCGGGCCCATCACGTGCACGATCCCCTCGCGGCCGCTGCCGGTGCCGTTCAGCGGGACGCCGAACTCCTCGCAGTTGCGCTGCAGCGCCTCGAGCTGCGCGCGCGCGAGGTCGTCTTCGATCGGCCCCGGGAGCGTCGGGACGTTGTGGTCCATGGTCGCGATAGTCAGGTCGGGCCGCCTCACCTTGCGGCTCGCGAGCCGCAGCGCCTCGAACGCCTGCGGCGAGGTCACCTCGTGCACGAGGTGCAGGTCGATGTAGAGGAGCGACGGCTCGTCGTCGTCGACGACGTGCGAGTCCCAGATCTTGTCGAAGAGCGTCTTCCCCATCAGTGGTCCCCCGCTGCTTGGTACGAGCCGAAGAGGCGGATCTCGCGCGTCCACTCGCGCATCTCGACCAGCGCGGACTGCAGCTCGGCATCCTGCGGGTGGCCGTCGAGCACGAGATCGAAGCGGTAGCGGAACGTCGACTTCGGGATCGGGCGAGAGACGAGCTGAACCATGTTCAGGCCGTGGCGGTGGAACGGCCCGAGCGCATGGTAGAGCGAGCCCGGCTGGTGATCGGTCACGAACGAGAGCGCCGTGCGCCAGCGCGGCGCGCGATCGACGCGCGTGTACGGGGCGATGCCGACGAAGCGGGTGAAGGAGGTGTGGTCGCCCACGTCCGGGGCGATCACGTGCAGGCCGAAGCGTGCGGCCGCGGCCGCGCTCGCGATCGCAGCCTCGGTCGGGTCGTCGGACTCGGCGACCTCGCGCGCGGCGTCGGCGGTCGTCGCCGCCGCGACGCAGCGCGCGCCGATCGAGTGCACGAACTCGCGGCACTGGTCGAACGCGACCGGATTCGAGCGGAGCGTCCGCACCTCGGTCGGCTGGATCGGGTGCTTCGCGACGAGGCAGTGCACGATCGGGAGCGTCACCTCGGAGACGATCGAGAGCGGCGCCTCGTAGAGCAGGTCGTGCGTCTCGGCGACGGGGCCGTGGAGCGAGTTCTCGATCGGCAGCACGCCGAGCTGCACCTCGGCCGCGACCGCGGCCTCGACGACGGCGATGAAGCTCGCGAGCGGCTCGTGGCTCGCCTCGGGCGCGAGCACGAGCGACGCCGCCGCGCTGTGGCTGCCGGCCGGACCCGGGTAGCCGACGGTCTTCACGCCACCGCCAGCTGCAGCTCGGCGAGGACGGCCTCACCGAACTCGCGCGTCGTCGCCGTGCCGCCGACGTCCGGCGTCGGGCTCGAGCCGAGCGCCGCCTCGACCGCCGCCTCGAGGCGGCGCGCCTGCTCCGGCTCGCCGAGCGAGTGCTCGAGCGCGAGCGCGAGCGAGCGCAGCATCGCCGTCGGGTTCGCCGAGCCGGTGCCGGCGATGTCGGGCGCCGAGCCGTGCACCGGCTCGTAGACGCCGAGCGTGCCGTCGCCGAGGCTCGCCGACGCCGCGAGCCCGATCCCGCCGGTGACGCCGGCGGCGACATCGGAGAGGATGTCGCCGAAGGTGTTCTCGGTCACGAGCACGTCGAACTCCTCGGGGTGCACGACGAGCCACATCGCGACCGAGTCGACGAGCCCGTGCTTCAGCTCGACGTCCGGGTAGTCGGCGGCGAGCTCGGAGACGACGCCCCGCCACATTCGCCCGGTCTCCATCACGTTCGCCTTGTCGACCGACATCAGCTTGCCGCGCCGTGCCCGCGCGAGCTCGAACGCGCGCCGCGCGACCCGCTCGAC
Organism: Gaiellaceae bacterium; assembly: GCA_035651195.1. Classification (GTDB taxonomy): domain Bacteria; phylum Actinomycetota; class Thermoleophilia; order Gaiellales; family Gaiellaceae; genus PALSA-600. The sequence goes on from DASRGD010000038.1 coordinate 1,884, forward strand.
CTGCGCGGGCGTGTACTCGCACGTGTCGAAGACGGTGCCGTCCGGGCGCGTGCCGCGCGCGCCGTAGTAGAGGCCGCCGACGAGCTCGCGCACGATCAGGAGATTCGCTGCAGGCCGGAGGTTCGCGTAGACCTGCAGCGCGCCCCGGAGGTCGATCAGGCCCTGCTCGCAGGCGCCCGGCGTCCACTGCGGCCCGCCGACGGCACCGAGCAGCACGGCGTCGGCCCGACGCGCGGCGGCGAGCGTCTCGTCGGGAAGGGGCGTGCCGAGCGCGTCGATCGCGGCGCCGCCGAAGGGATACTCGGCGTGCTCGATCCCGAGCGCGTCGAGGACGCGGACGGCCTCGGCCATCACCTCGGGCCCGATCCCGTCGCCGGGGAGACAGGCGACCCTAGGCGCCATACAGCTCCTTCCGCGTCAGGTCGAGCACGTAGCGGAAGAGCTCGGCGACGCCCTCGTCCGAGAGCGGCCCGGTGTTCTCCGCCTGCAGCTCGCGCACGAGCGCCTCCTCGCGCGCGGGGTCGCGCAGCGGCACGCCCTCGGCAGCCTTGTGCTCGTGCAGCTCGCGCACGAGCTCGAGCCGCTGGTTGACTGCGGCGAGCAGGACGCGGTCGGCGGCCGTGATCTGCGCGCGGTACTCGTCGATCACGCGGCGACTCCGAGCTCCGCGAGCAGCGCGTCGACGTCCGGCTCGATCTCGACGACGCTGCCGGAGACCTGCACGACCCCCGGCGTCTTCAGCCCGGTGCCGGTGACGAGCACGACGACGCGGTCGCCCGCGCCGAGCTCGCCGCGGCGGGCCGCCTCGCGCAACGCGCCGACCGCGACCCCGGTCGCGCCCTCGCCGAAGATCCCCGACGTCTCCGCGAGCAGCGAGATGTTGGCGCCGACCTCGTCCTCCGGGACCGTGTACATCGCGCCGCCGGACTCGCGCGCGATCGCGCTCGCGAGGTCGCCGTCGGCGGGATCGCCGATCGCGATCGAGGAGACGAGCGACTGCGGTCGCACCGGCGTGACGCGTCGGTCCTCGGCGAACGCGGCCGCGACCGGGTTGCAGCCGGCCGCCTGGCCGCCGAACAGCTTCGGCAACGTGCCGGCGACGAGCTCGAGCTGCCGGAACTGCTGGAAGCCCTTCCACACCTTCGTGTACATCGCGCCGGAGCCGATCGGCATCACGACCGCGTCCGGCAGCTCCCAGCCGAGCTGCTCGGCGATCTCGTACGCGAGCGTCTTCGATCCCTCGGCGTAGTACGCGCGCAGGTTGACGTTGACGATCCCCCACTCGACCTCGCCGGCGAGCTCGCTGACGAGGCGCGAGCAGTCGTCGTAGGAGCCGCGGACGCCGTAGACGGTCGCCCCGTAGACCGTCGTCGCCTGGAGCTTCTCCGCCTCGAGCCCGGCCGGGCAGAAGATGACGGCGCGCATGCCGGTCGCGGCGGCGCGCGCGGCGACGGCGTTCGCGAGGTTGCCGGTCGAGGTGGCGCTGAGCGTCTCGAGCCCGAACTCCGCCGCCTTCGCGGCCGCGACGGCGACGACGCGGTCCTTGAAGGAGTGCGTCGGGTTCGAGAGGTCGAGCTTCAGGTGGACCTCGCCGAGCCCGAGCTGGGCCGCGAGCCGCGGCGCCGGGACGAGCGGCGTCCAGCCGGGGCCGGCGGCGGCGTCCTCCGGCGGCTCCGCCGGCAGGAGCGGCGCGTACCGCCAGAGCGAGCGCGGCCCCGCCTCGATCCGCTCCCGCGTCGCGGCGTGCGCGACCGCCTCCCAATCGTAGATCGGCTCGAGCGGCCCGAAGCAGCGGGAGCAGATCCCGTTCGCGACGGCGGGATGGTCGGTCCCGCACATCCGGCAGCGAAGTGTCTCGACGGTCACGTCCGCCCCCTAGACTGGCAAACATGGAGTTCCGGCGGGTTCATGATCTTCCCCCTTACGTCTTCGCGACGGTCGATGCGCTGAAGCGGGAGCTGCGGCGCGAGGGTCGCGACGTGATCGACCTCGGCTTCGGCAATCCCGACATCCCGTCGCCTGCGGTTGCGGTGGACAAGCTGTGCGAGGCCGCGCGGCGGCCGGTGAACCATCGCTACTCCGCGTCGCGCGGCCTGCCCAACCTGCGCGCGGCCGTGTGCGAGCGGTACGCGTCCGAGTTCGGCGTCGAGCTCGATCCGGACCGGCACGTCGTCTCGACGATCGGCGCGAAGGAGGGGCTCGCGCACCTGATGTGGGTGCTGCTCGAGCCGGGAGACGTGGCGGTCGTGCCGTCGCCGTCGTACCCGATCCACCTCGTCGCGCCGCGCCTCGCCGGAGCGACCGTCCTGCACGCGTTCGACGGCGACATCGAGGGGGCGGTGGTGGCGGCGGAGCCGGCGCCGAGGGTCGTGATCGTCTCCTTCCCGCACAACCCGACGACGCGCTGCGCGACGCCGGAGCTGATGCAGCGGCTCGTCGACCTCGCGCTCGAGCGCGGCTTCGTCCTCGTGCACGACTTCGCCTATGCCGACGTCGCGTTCGACGGCCACAAGCCGCCGTCGATCCTCGCCGCCGACGGCGGGCTCGAGTGCGCCGTCGAGCTGTACTCGCTGACGAAGTCGTTCTCGATGGCCGGCTGGCGGATGGGCTTCACGCTCGGTCGGCCGGACGTCGTCGCCGCGCTCGCGAAGCTCAAGTCGTACCTCGACTACGGCACCTTCCAGCCGATCCAGATCGCGTCGATCGTCGCGCTGCGCGAGGCGAGCGACTACCCGAGCGAGGTCTGCTCGATCTACGAGCAGCGGCGCGACACGCTGATCGCCGGGCTCGCGCGGGCCGGATGGGAGGTCGTGCCGCCGCTCGGGACGATGTTCGTGTGGGCACCGATTCCGGAGCCGTTCGCCGAGCTCGGCTCGCTCGAGTTCGCCTTGCGGCTCGCGCGCGAGGCCGAGGTCGCCGTCTCGCCGGGCGTCGGCTTCGGCGAGGGCGGCGACGGCCACGTGCGCTTCGCGCTGGTCGAGAACGAGCAGCGGATCCTCCAGGCGACGCGCTCGATTCGCCGGCTGCTGCAGGGCGTTCACGTCGGCGCTCCTTCCGACGCCGATCCGACGGCCGCCGCGTAGCGCGCGAAGACGCCTCTCGCGTAGCGAGGCGGCGGCGGGCTCCACGCGCGTAGCCGCTCGCCGATCTCGTCCGGCGCGACGTCGAGGTCGAGCCTGCGGTTCTCGACGTCGACGATGATCCTGTCACCGTCGCGAACTGCGGCGATCGGCCCGCCCCGCGCCGCCTCGGGGGCGATGTGCCCGACCATCAGGCCGTGCGTGGCGCCCGAGAAGCGTCCGTCGGTGACGAGCGCGACCTCGTCGCCGAGTCCCTCGCCGACGAGCGCGGCGGTGACGTGCAGCATCTCGCGCATGCCGGGACCGCCCGCGGGCCCCTCGTAGCGGATGACGACGACGTCGCCGGGCTCGATCGAGCGCGCCTTGACGGCGGCGAAGCAGGCCTCCTCGCTGTCGAAGACCCGCGCCGGGCCCTCGTGGAAGAGGCGCTCGTGGCCGGCGAGCTTGACGACGGCGCCGTCGGGGGCGAGCGAGCCGCGCAGGATCGCGAGGCCGCCGGTCGGCTTGATCGGGCGGTCGAAGGGGACGACGACGTCCTGGCCTGCGCGCTCCTGCGTCGCGGTCGCGACCTCGCCGAGCGTGTGGCCGTCGACGCCGCGCTCGCGGGCGTGCACGACGCCGGCGCCGACCAGCTCTCGCGCGACGAGACCGATGCCGCCGGCCTCGTAGACGTCGGTCGCGACGTAGCGGCCGAACGGCTTCAGGTCGGCGACGATCGGCGTGCGCTCGGCAATCGTGTCGAAGTCGTCGAGCACGAGCGGGACGCCCGCCTCGCGCGCGATCGCGAGCAGATGCAGGACGCCGTTCGTCGAGCCGCCGGTGCCGGCAACGGCGGCGATCGCGTTCTCGAACGCCGCCCGGGTCAGGATCTGGCGCGGACGCGTGTCGTCACGGACGAGCTGCATCGCGAGCCTGCCCGCCTCGCGCGCGGCCTCGCTCTTCGACGGGTGCGCGGCCGGGATGCCGGAGAGGCCGCGCGGCGAGATGCCGAGGAAGTCGATCACCGTCGCCATCGTGTTGGCGGTGAACTGGCCGCCGCACGCGCCGGCCCCGGGGCAGGCGACCTCCTCGAGCTCGTGCACGTCCTCGTCGGTCATCCGGCCCGCGGCTCGCGCGCCGACGGCCTCGAACACGTCCTGGATCGTCACGTCGCGGTCGCGGAAGCGGCCGGGCGCGATCGAGCCGTTGTAGAAGACGAGGCCGGGAACGTCGAGCCGCGCGAGCGCCATCACGGCGCCGGGGATCGTCTTGTCGCAGCCGACCAGGCAGACGAGCCCGTCGAAGAGGTGGCCCTCCGTGACGAGCTCGATCGAGTCCGCGATCAGCTCGCGACTGATCAGGCTCGCGCGCATGCCGCTCGTCCCCATCGAGACGCCGTCGGAGACGGAGATCGTGTTGAACTCGATCGGCGTGCCACCGGCCGCGCGGATGCCGTCCTTGACGTGCTTCGCGAGCACGCGCTGGTTGAGGTTGCACGGCATCGTCTCGATCCACGTCGTCGCGACGCCGACGAGCGGCTTCGCGAGATCGTCGTCGGTGAAGCCGACGGCCTTCAGCATCGCGCGCGCGGGCGCGCGGTCGACGCCGTCGGTGAGGAGGCGGCTGCGGCGCTTCGCCGGGTCGGTCGGGCGGTCGTATGCGCTCACGGCAGCCGGAGCCTCGGTAGCTCCGATGAACCGCCGGCCCCGCCGGTCGGGGCAGCACGCCAACCAAGCCAAACGCGGAGCCTGGTCATGCCGACGCTCCGCGGTCGGCGATCGCGAGCGCGAGCACGTCGGTCTCGGGGAAACGCTCTTCGAGTGCGTGCGCGGTGGCGGGCGCGTCCGCCTTGTCGGCCCAGACGACGACTGTCGGGCCGGAGCCGGAGAGCGTGACGCCTTGCTGGCCGGGCGCCGGATCAGCGCGCAGCTCGGCGAGGAGCGGTGCGTCGGCCAGGCGGTACGGCTCGTGCAGGCGGTCGTGGAACGCGTCGGCCAGGAGGGCCGCGTCGCCAGCTGCGATCGCCGCGCCGAGCAAGGCTGCCTGCGCGGCCGCGGCAGCCGCTTCGCGGTGGCTCAGGCTCGCCGGCAGCCGGTTGCGGGACTCCAGCGTGTTCACGCGCGTACGGGGCACGACCGCGATCGGCGCGAGCGGGAGGTCGGTCGCGATTCGCGCCGTGTGCGGGCCGGCCCCGTTCCGCCAGATCAGGCACACGCCGCCGCGGAGCGCTGCGCCGAGGTTGTCGGGGTGGCCCTCGAGCGGGAGTCCGAGCTGGAGCAGCGCGTCGTCGTCGAGCTCGCGCCCGGCCACGATCGCGCCGGCGACGAGCCCGGCGGCGATCGCCGCGGCGGACGAGCCGAGCCCGCGCTCGAGCGGGATCCGGTTGACGAAGCGGAAGCGATAGCCGGCGACGGGCGTCACCAGCGCGAACGCACGCAGCGCGAGATGCTCGTCGTCGCTCGGCAGCTCGTCGGCTCCCTCGCCCTCGACGACGACGGCGTGCTCTCCCGGCTCGACGTGCAGCTCGTTCCAGAGCTCGAGCGCCGCCGCGGCGCAGTCGAACCCGGGTCCGAGGTTGGCGGTCGAAGCCGGCGCGCGAACGACGAGCGTCATCGTCCTCGAAGGCCCAGTCGCGTTCGGACCGGTCCGGCGGCAGCCGCCTCGACGCCCGCGGGACGAACCACACGCGCAAGCAAGAAATCCCTGCTCGTACAGGGGCTGTTTCGGACCTGCTCGGCGGCAGCCACCGTCACAGAACTGCGACGGGCGAGCCACAGCGTCATCGGCCCACCTCGGCCAGGATCGCCTCCACGGACGCGTCCACGACCGTGGTCGCCGGCGTCAGGACGTCGACCGCGGCCGTGTCCTTCAGGCCGTGGCCGGTGAGGACGCAGACGACCGTGCTAGCGGGCTCGAGCTCGACCTGCGCAAGCGCCGCCAGACCGACCGCCGACGACGGCTCGCAGAAGATGCCTTCCCGCGAGGCGATCTCGAGCCAGGCGTCGGTGATCGCGTCGTCGGGCACCGTGACAACCTCGACGCGGCCGGCTGCGATCAGCTCCTCGACCTCGCCGAGATGCGCGGGCTCGCTGATCCGGATCGCGGAGGCGAGCGTCACCGCCCGCTCCGCCGCCTGCGCCGCGATCAGCCGCGGCTGCACGTCCTCCTCGGCGAACCCCTGGGCGTACGCGCACGTGTTGCCGCCGCCGCCGTACGGCAGCGCGAGCACGTCGGGGACGCGGCCGAGCTGCTCGATCACCTCGAACGCCGCCGTCTTCTGTCCCTCGATCCGGTTCGGGTTCAGCGAGTTGACGAGCGCGTACGAGGAGCGGCCCGCCAGCTGCTGACACGAGCGCAGCGCCTCGTCGAACGAACCGCGCACCTCGAGCACCCGGGCGCCGACCGCGCGTGCCTGCGCCTGCTTCGCCGCCGCGATCGCGCCCGCCGGGTGCAGCACGACGGCGGGAACGCCCGCGCGCGCCGCATACGCGGCCGCCGACGCGGCGGTGTTGCCCGTCGAGGCGCAGACGATTCCCTGCGCGCCGTCCTCGATCGCCTTCGCGACGGCGACCGCCATGCCGCGATCCTTGAACGAGCCGGTCGGGTTCGCGCCCTCGAACTTGAAGAAGAGCTCGACACCGAGCCTTGCCGACAGGCGCTCGGAGCGGAGCAGCGGCGTCCCGCCCTCCCCGAGCGTGAGCGACGGCGTCGACGGTCCGACCGGCAGGCGGTCGCGGTAGCGCTCGATCACGCCCACCCGAGCTCCGCGACACCGCGCTCGGAGACGACCGGATACGGACGCGGCGGCTTGCGCACCTCGTCGAGCGCCGCGATCGCGTCGAGCGCCTCCTTCAGCGCGCCCTCGCGCGCCTCGTGCGTGACGACGTGCAGCGCCGCGCCGTCGCCGTTTGCGTGCTGGAGGAGCCGCGCGACCGAGACGTCGCGTGACGCGAGCTCGTCGGCGACGCGCGCGAGCACGCCCGGCCGGTCGTCGACCTTCAGGTGGAAGTAGAACGGCGACCGATGCTCGCCCGGCTCGAGGCGCGGCAGCTCGCGCCACGCAGCGTCGTTCTGCAGGAAGCCGGTGCCCATCGTCCCGATCACGCTGACCATGTCGGCGACGACCGCCGAGGCCGTCTCGATGCCGCCGGCGCCGGGGCCCTCGAGCGTGATCTCGCGGATCGCGTCGCCCTGCAGCATCACCGCGTTGAACGCGCCCTCGACGGCGGCGAGCGGGTGATGCCGGTCGACCAGGGCCGGCCCGACGCGAACGTCGACCTTGCCGTCGACGAGGCGCGCCGCGCCGATCAGACGGATGACCATGTCGAGCTGCCGCGCCGCCGCGATCGCGAGTGGATCGATCTCGTCGATGCCGACCACGTCGACGTCGCCGAGC
>DASRGD010000039.1:0-21404 GCA_035651195.1 Gaiellaceae bacterium
CCTCCAGAGCTTCTCCACAGAAGACTGTGGACGAGTGGGTCGGCCTCTTTCTCCACATCCCTCTCCACCGCTTGTGGAACTTCGGCGGAAGTTCGCGCTGCGAGCGCCTTTTTCGTCCACACGCCGACCGCCCGCTATGCGAACATCTGTTCTAGAATGGCTGCAAAAAGCATGCCCGCTGGCGCACCGGCGGCACCTATCCACACCGTTGAAAGGCCCTCCGGCCCCGGTTTCACTACCCGTTGATGTCCCTGCCTGCCCAGGCCCTCGCCACCGCCCCGATCCCGCCGCAGAACCTCGACGCCGAGGAATCCGTCCTCGGCGCGATGATGCTCTCGCCGGCGGCGATCGAGGCGGTGAGCGAGGTCATCGACGCCGGCGACTTCTACCGCGAGTCGCACGGGAAGATCTACCTCGCAGCGCTCGACCTCTACCAGCACGGCCAGCCGGTGGACGCGATCACGATCGCCGACAAGCTCGACGAGCGGGGCGAGCTCGTGGACGTCGGCGGCAAGGAACGGATCCACGAGCTCGCGGCTCTCGTGCCGGCGACGTCGAACGCGCGCCACTACGCGAGGATCGTGCGCGAGATGGCCACGCTCCGCGGGCTCACGCTCGTCGGCGAGCAGATCCAGCGGCTCGGGTGGGACCGGCCCGGCGAGACGCACGAGCTCGTCGACCGCGCCGAGCAGATGGTGTTCGACCTCGCGCAGCATCGCATCCGCGGCAGCTTCGACCACGTCGCCGAGCTCGTGCGCGAGAGCTTCGAGCAGATCACGAAGATGTACGAGTCCGGCGGCGAGATGACCGGCACCCCGACCGGCTTCCGCGACGTCGACCAGATGACGTCCGGCCTCCAGCCCGGCAACCTCGTCGTGGTCGCAGGCCGGCCGAGCATGGGCAAGTCGGCGTTCGCGCTCGGTGTCGCCTCGAACCTCGCCGTCCACCACGGCATCCCGGTCGCGGTCTTCACGCTCGAGATGTCGAAGATCGAAGTCGTGCAGCGCTTCCTCTGCGCGGAGGCCCGCGTCGAGCTGCAGCGCCTTCGCACCGGCAAGCTCACGCAGGAGGACTGGCCGCGGCTCGTCAAGGCGTGCGACACGCTGACGAAGGCGCCGATCTACGTTGACGACACGCGCATGACGACGATCCTCGAGATCCGCTCGAAGGCGCGGCGGCTGAAGGCGCGCGAGCCGAAGCTCGGACTCGTGATCGTCGACTACCTGCAGCTGATGGGCAGCGGCTCGATCGAGCATCGGGTGCAAGAGGTGTCGCAGATCTCACGCTCGCTCAAGCTGCTCGCCGGCGACCTCGACGTGCCGGTGATGGCGCTGTCGCAGCTCTCGCGCGGGGTCGAGTCGCGCACCGACAAGCGGCCGCTGCTCTCCGACCTGAGAGACAGCGGGAGTATCGAGCAGGACGCGGACCTCGTCATGTTCCTCTACCGCGACGAGTACTACAACGACCAGTCGGAGGACCAAGGGCTCGCCGAGGTGATCCTCGCCAAGCACCGGAACGGGCCGGTCGACACGCAGAAGCTCGCGTTCCTGAAGCGGTACGCGAAGTTCGCCGACCTCGCCGCGCGCCACGATGCGAAGGTGGCCGCATAGTGCGGGCGAACCTCGTCTGGCTGACGCCGAGCGCGACGGCGTTCTCGTGCCTCTGCGAGCGGTGCCTCGAGGCGGCACGCGCGCGCGGCGGCTCCTTCGCCGAAGCGGTGCGGCTCGCGAGCGTGCGCGGGACGGTCGCGCTCGAGTCGACCGTCGCCTTCGCCCACTGCGCCGCCGGGCACGAGGTCGTGCTGCGGCGCGTCGAGCGGCCCCCTCGCCTGCGTCGCACCCACGAGCGTCAGCTCCAGCTTCGGTGAGCATCGCGCGTCAGCACGTCTGGGTGGGACCGGAGACGACGACGTTCGAGACGTCGTGCGAGGCCTGCCTGTCCCGCCGCGACCTGTGGTCGGTCGCCGTCCGCGCGGCGCACGTCGAGGGGACGCTGAGACGCGAGGCCGACGTCGGCTTCACGACGTGCCGGCGTGGGCACCGGATCGTCGTCCACCGCGTCGGCCGGCGGCTCGCGGCGGTGCGCTAGCCGCGCGTCACGTCCGCTCGGAGCAGCGAGTAGACGACGATGTCCTTGTACCCGTCGGCGTGTCGCTCCGCCTGCCGCAGGATGCCTTCCTCGGCGAAGCCGAGCCGCCGCGGGATGGCGGCACTGCGCGCGTTGCCGACCGCGACGCGGATCTCGACCCGGTTCAGCTGCCAGACCTCGAACGCGTGCCGGACGAGCGCCCGCACGGCAGCGGTCATGATCCCGCGTCCCTGGCGATCCGCCGCGAGCCAGTAGCCGAGGCTCGTCGAGCGGTTGGCCCAGTCGACGTGGTGGAAGCCGACGACGCCGACGATCGCGCCGCCGGCGACGACCGCCGTCTGGAAGCCGTCGTTCGCCTCGGCCTGGCGGCGTGCCCGGCGCACGTACTCGCGCCGGGCCTCGACGCCGGCGGCGGCAGTCGCCTCGACCCACGGCAGCCACCTCGCGAGGTGGTCGTGGTTCGCCGCGACGACACGCTCGAGTTCGTCCGCGTCGCGCTCGTCGAGCAGGCGCAGCGTGCAGCCGTCGGGTAGCTCGACTCGCGGCAGCATCTCAGTAGAGGCGCGGCACGAACCGGCGCGTGCGCCCGCGATAGCCTGCGTACGCCGGGTAGCGCTCGATCAGCCATGCCTCCTCCCGCCGCGACTTCAGGTCGAAGAGGACTGCAAGGAGGCAGCTCGGCGCGAGCGCGACCGGCGCCTCGGCGACCGACCAGCCGAACGCGACGAGGATGATGCCGCCGTAGATCGGGTGCCGGACGAATCGGTAGGGCCCGCGCTCCCTGAACTCCGCGCGCGGGTGCGGCCGGGGCAGCGGCGTGAACGAGCGGCCGAGCGCGAGGACGCCGAGCACGACGACGACGACGCCGGCGACGCCGACGCCGAGGCCGAGCACGGCCAGGAACGACTCGACCGCGCCCGGCCAGTAGACACCCGCGAAGCTGGACGCGACGATCGCCGCGAACAGCAGCCCCTGCAGGACGAGCCAGCCCTCGCCCCGGCGGCCGAGCTCGGGAATGCGCGACACATTCCACTGTACTCAGGCACACTGAGCGGGTGCCCGCGACGGTCGTCGTCGGCGCGCAGTGGGGAGACGAGGGAAAGGGCAAGATCGTCGACCTGCTCGCGCAGCGCTCGGATGTGGTCTGCCGCTACCAGGGGGGACCGAACGCGGGCCACACGATCATCGCCGGCGGGGAGACGTTCAAGATCCGTCAGACGCCGAGCGGCGTCATCTCCGGCAAGGTTTCCGTGATCGGCGCCGGCTGCGTCGTCGACCCTGAGGTGCTGATCGCCGAGCTGGACGAGCTCGACGCGCGCGGCATCGACACGTCGGTCGTTGTCGTATCCGGCAACGCGCATCTGATCATGCCGTGGCACATCGCGATCGACCAGGCGTCGGAGCGCCGCCTCGGCAAGCTGCAGATCGGGACGACGCGGCGCGGCATCGGCCCGGCGTATGCCGACAAGGCCTCGCGGCTCGGGATCCGTGTGCAGGACGTGCTCGACCCGAAGATCCTGCGCCAGAAGATCGAGGTCGCGCTGGCCGAGAAGAACGTCTGGCTCGAGCGCGTCTACGAGGTCGACGGCTTCGATCTGGACGAGGTCGCAGTCCGGTACGAGGGGTACGCGCAGCGGCTGCGGCCGATCGTCGGCGACGCGTCGCTGCTCGTCGACCAGGCGTTGCGCGACGGCAAGGAGGTGCTGTTCGAGGGGGCGCAGGGGACCCTGCTCGATCTCGACCACGGCACGTATCCCTTCGTCACCTCGTCGAACCCGATCGCGTCGGGCGCGTCGACGGGCATCGGCGTCGGCCCGACGCGGATCGACCGCGTGCTCGGCGTCGCGAAGGCGTACGTGACACGGGTCGGCGAGGGACCGCTGCCGTCCGAGATCGAGGGCGCGAATCAGGCCCGCGTGCAGGAGCTCGGCGGCGAGTTCGGCACGGTCACGGGCCGGGTGCGGCGCTGCGGTTGGCTCGACCTCGTCGCGCTCCGCTACGCCGTCCGGCTGAACGGGATCACGTCGCTCGCGCTCACGAAGCTCGACGTGCTCTCGTCGTTCGCCGAGCTGCCGGTCTGCGTGCGCTACCGACTGCGCGACGGGAGCGAGACGCCGCACTTCCCGGCGCACCAGAGCGACTTCCATCACGCGCAGCCCGTGTGGGAGGTGCTGCCGGGCTGGCAGGAGCCGCTCGACGGCGCCGGCACGCGCGGCGCCCTGCCAAAGGAGGCGCGGCAGTACGTCGAGTTCGTCGAGCGCGAGCTCGAGGTCCCGGTCGAGCTCGTCGGCGTCGGCGCTGCTCGCGAGCGCGTGCTCGCCTGACCCTTTCTCCGCTGGGCCCGTTGCACACGGGACCCACCTCCCTCCCCTCGATGGCATGAGCCTAACGCCGGTTCGGAACGACCGCCAGTGGCCGAACCGTGCCAAGTTCGAAACGCTTGCTCCACCGACCGACCTCGAGGCGGCCGCGGCCCGACGTTCGCGGCTGGCGCGTGGCGTCGTCGAGCAGAGCCGGCTCGCCTCGACCTCACGCCGCGACGATCCGATCTCGCGGCGACCTCGGCGGCGACTGGGCGTCCGGCCGGGCTCGACGAGGGGCGCCGCAGGTCGCTCGCCGGATCTCGAGGTCGCCGGGCTCGATGACGAGCTCTCGCACGCATGCAGCCGCGGACGTTAGGGTTGGCACGGTGCTGATCACGACGGCGAACGACCTGCCGGGCTACGAGATCGTCGAGACGCTCGGCGAGGTGTTCGGACTCACCGTCCGGTCGCGGAACATCGGCTCGCAGATCGGCGCAGGCCTGAAGTCGGTCTTCGGCGGCGAGCTGAAGGGGATGACGAAGGCGCTCGTCGACAGCCGCCAGCAGGTGATCGAGCGGATGGTCGAGGAGGCGACGGCCAAGGGCGCCGACGCGATCGTCGCGATGCGCTTCGACACCTCCGAGATGGGCACCAACTGGACCGAGATCTGCGCGTACGGGACCGCAGTCCGGACGCGTCGGCTCTAGCCTCGCTCGAGCACCGTCGCTAGCTTGGCCGGGTGCAGGACACCTCCGTGTCCGAGCGGCGACCGGGAACGCTGGCCGCGTTCGCGAGTCGCGACTTTCGGCTGCTCTGGGGCGGGCAGGCGATCTCCTTCGTCGGCGACGCCGCGTTCCTCGTCGGGCTCGGTTGGCGCGTCACCGCGCTGACGGGGAAGGCGAGCTCGCTCGGCTACGTGCTCGCGCTCCAGTCGGGCGCGATGCTCGTGACGCTCCTGCTTGGCGGCGTGCTCGCCGATCGCTATCCGCGCCGGCTGCTGCTCATCTCCTCCGACCTGGCGCGTGCCGCGGTGGTCGGCGTCTTCCTCGCGATCGAGCTCTCCGGGCACATGCGGCTCGCGTGGATCCTCGTGCTCGCCGCGTGCTTCGGCCTGGCGGACGGGTTCTTCCAGCCGGCTTTCCTCGGCATCGCGCCGCTCCTCGTCGAGGGCCCCGCGCTCGCGTCCGCGAACTCGCTGCTGTCGGTCGCCCGTCAGGCGAGCTCGATCGCCGGGCCGGCGCTCGCGGCCGGCCTCTACGGGTGGCTCGGACCGACGCCCGTCTGGGGCCTCGACACAGGTTCCTTCCTCGTTTCGGCGGCGGCGCTCTGGGTCGCGCGTCCGCGCCGCATCGTCTCCGAGACGCGCGCCGGGTTCGGGCGCGAGCTCGCCGAGGGGTTCCGCTACGTCAGCTCGGTGCCGTGGATCTGGACGGGCATCCTCGCGGCGACGGTGATCCTGATGCTCGCGGTCGCGCCGTTCAACACCCTGTTGCCCCGCATCGTGCAAGCTCACTACCACCGCGGCGTCGGCTCGTACGGACTCCTCTTCAGCCTGATGGCGGTGGGCATGGTCGCCGGCTCGCTGACGTGGGCGCGGTGGAATCCGTCGCGGTCGCGCGTGCTGATCTGCTTCGTCGCATTCGGCATCAACGACCTCGGCATCGTCGCAGTGGGCCTATCGCCGTGGTACGCGCTCGCCGCCGCCGCCGTCGTCTGGCGCGGCTTCTGGATCGGCCTCAGCATCTCCGCGTGGACGACGCTGCTCACAGAGCTGGTGCCCGAACGGCTGCTCTCGCGGGTGTTCAGCTTCGACTTCTTCGGGTCGCTCGGTCTGATGCCGGTCGGTTACGTCCTCGCGGCGACCGTGGCGACAGCGATCGCGCCGACGACGATCCTCGCCGTGGGCGGCGCGGTCGCCGCTGCGCTGTGGTTCGTGCCGCTCTCGTGGCCGCGCGTGCGCGCGGCTGCCGATACGCGGGCGCTCCCGAGCAGCGTCTCGTACAGCTGCGATAGGCAGTGACCGCGAACCCGACGTCGCCCGGCCCGATCCTCGCCGGCCTCGATCCGCCGCGCCCGGGATCCTCGCCGAGCTGGTCGGCGAGACCCTCCGACTCGTGCCTGTCGAGCCCCGCTCCTCCATCCGGTCCTGTGGTGCGGCGCCGCGAGCCCCCGCACGACCCCCGAGTACACTCGCGCGCGTGAGAGTGCTGCTCGTCGGCTCGGGCGCACGCGAGCATGCGCTCGCGTGGCGCATCGCTCAGAGCCCGTCGCTCGCGGAGTTGCACGCCGCCCCCGGGAACCCCGGGATCGCGGAGCTCGGTGCGTGTCACCCCGTGCGCGCGGACGACGGCGACGGCGTGCTCGGGCTCGCGGTGACGCTGTCGGTCGACCTCGTCGTCATCGGCCCCGAGGCGCCGCTCGTCGCCGGCGTCGCCGACGAGCTGCGCCACGCCGGCATCGCCGTCTTCGGCCCGGGCGCCGACGCAGCGCGGATCGAAGGCTCGAAGACGTTCGCCAAGGAGGTGATGGCTGCGGCCGGCGTACCGACCGCGGCGACGCTCTCCGTCGCGCGCCCGCCGTGCGTGATCAAGGCGGACGGCCTCGCGGCGGGCAAGGGCGTCTTCGTCTGCCGGACCGCCGCCGAGCTCGACCGCGGCCTGCGCGGCGCCGCGGCGCTCGGGTCCGCGATCGTGATCGAGGAGCTCCTCGAAGGCCGCGAGTTGTCGCTCTTCGCTCTCTGCGACGGCCGTCGCGCAGTCCCGGTCGGCGCGGCGCAGGACTACAAGCGTGCCGGCGACGGGGACACAGGTCCGAACACGGGCGGCATGGGCGCCTACTCGCCCGTAGGCGGCGCCGCCGAGGCAGCGGCGCTCGTCGACCAGATCCACCAGCCGGTCCTCGACGAGCTTGCGCGGCGCGGCACGCCGTTCGTTGGCTGTCTGTTCGCCGGCCTGATGATGACCGCCGACGGGCCACGCGTGCTCGAGTTCAACGCGCGGTTCGGCGATCCGGAGACGCAGGCGCTCGTGCCACGGCTCGAGGGCGACGTGCTCGGCGCAGTGGCGGCGACCGCGAACGGTGACGCCGGCCGCGTGTCGCTGAGCGAGTCCGCGGACGCGGCAGTGACCGTCGTCCTGGCCGCCCCCGACTACCCCGAGCGCAGCGACTACGCCGGCGCGCCGATCTCCGGCCTCGACGAGGCGGCGGATCTCGCGCTCGTCTTCCAAGGCGGCACGGCCGTCCGCGAGGGCCGCCTCGTCACGAACGGCGGTCGTATTCTCTCGGTGACCGGGCTCGCACCGACGCTCGCAGACGCGCGCGACCACGCGTATGCAGCGGTGAACGAGCTGAGCTTCGAGGGCATGCGCTTCCGACGCGACATCGCGGCAACGGTCGATGTCTGAGGTCGTCGTCGGCATCCTCGTCGGCTCCGAGTCCGACCGCGAGCGGATGCAGGGAGCCTTCGACGAGCTCGACGCACGCGGAATCGGCTGGGAGTTCGAGGTGCGGTCGGCTCACCGCTCTCCGGACGCAGTCGCCGAGTATGCCCGCTCCGCCGCTGCGCGCGGGCTGCGGGTGTTGATCTGCGGGGCGGGGCTCGCGGCGGCGCTGCCGGGAGTCGTCGCCGCCCACACCGAGCTGCCCGTGATCGGCGTGCCGCTGCGCTCGTCGCTGAGCGTTCTCGACGGCCTCGACGCCCTGCTCTCGATCGTGCAGATGCCGCCCGGCGTTCCGGTGGCCACGGTCGGCGTCGACAACGCGAAGAACGCGGCCGTGCTCGCAGCGCGCATAGTCGGCACGCGCTGAGCCGCACCGAGCGACGGCCTGAGCGGCCTCTACACTGTCGCTCGTGATCGCCCGCTACTCCAGGCCCGAGATGGCCCGGATCTGGTCGGACGAGGGGAGGCTGGCGCGTTGGCTCGACGTCGAGCTCGCCGCGCTCGAAGCCTGGGCCGAGCTCGGGGCGATCCCGGCCGACGACGTCGCCGCCGTACGCGCGACGGTGCGGACACCGGCGCCGGCGCGGGTCGCGGCCCTCGAGCGGACGACCGACCACGACGTTGCGGCGTTCGTCGACGCGGTCGCCGAGCAGCTCGGCCGCGAAGGCCGCTGGGTGCACTACGGCTTGACGTCGTCGGACGTCGTCGACACGGCGCTCTCACTGCAGATCCAGGATGCGGGACGGCTGATCCTCGCAGGCCTCGACCGGGCGCTCGAAGCCGTTGTCGCGCGCGCCGAGCAACACCGACACACGATCTGCGTCGGTCGCTCGCACGGCGTTCACGCGGAGCCGACGACGTTCGGCTGGAAGCTCGCCGGGTGGGCGTTCGAGCTCGACCGCGACCGCGCGCGTGTCGTGCACGCGCTCGAGGCGAACCGCGTCGGCCAGTTGTCAGGAACGGTCGGGACGTACGCATCGCTCGATCCCGAGGTCGAACGGATCGCCTGCGAACGGCTCGGGCTCGAGCCCGACCCGCTCTCGACCCAGGTGATCGCACGCGACCGTCATGCGGAGCTGCTCGCAACGCTCGCGATCGTCGCGACCTCGCTCGATCGCTTCGCGACCGAGATCCGCCACCTCGCCCGCACCGAGGTTCGCGAGGTGGAGGAGCCGTTCGCAGCGGGCATGAAGGGCTCCTCGGCGATGCCGCACAAGCGCAACCCGAAGGTGGCGGAGCGAATCTCCGGCCTCGCGCGGGTGGTTCGCGCAGGCGCCGTGGTCGGGTTCGAGAACATGCCGCTCTGGCACGAGCGGGACATCTCGCACTCGTCGGCCGAGCGCGTCGCGATCCCGGACTCCTTCCTCGCGCTCGACTACATGCTCGACCGGTTCGCGTGGATCGTCGACGGGCTCGTCATCCATCCCGCGCGGATGCTGCGGAACCTCGAGTCGTCCCACGGCCTCGTCTTCTCGCACCGGGTGCTGCTCGCCCTCGTCGAGGCGGGCGTCGACCGTCGCGAGGCGTACCGGCTCGTGCAGCGGAACGCGATGCGGGCCTGGGACGAAGAGCGCGATTTCGCAGCGCTCGTCCGTGGCGACGCGGAGATCGCCGGGCGCGTCGATGCTGCCGCGCTCGAGCGTGCATTCGACGTACCGGCGTCCGTACAGCACGTCGACGCGGTTTTCGAGCGGCTCCGGGTGCTGGTCGGCCGCGGGGCGGTCGTCCATGCCTGAGCCTGCAGCTCACGTCGCGAGCGGCAAGGTGCGCGAGATCTACGCGCTCGACAAGGAGCGGTTGCTCCTCGTCGCGAGCGACCGGATCTCCACGTTCGACGTCGTCCTGGCGACGGAGATCCCCGACAAGGGCCGGGTGCTCACCGGTCTTTCCGGTTTCTGGTTCGCCCGGACGAAAGATCTCGTGCCGAACCACCTGCTCGCGCTGCGACCGGATGGTCGCTCGACCGTGTGTCGGCGGCTCGAGATGCTGCCGATCGAGTGCGTCGTCCGCGGCTACCTCTCGGGCTCCGGCTGGAAGGATTACGTTTCGAGCGGCGCCGTCTGCGGCCACCGCCTTCCGCCCGGCCTCGGCGAGTCGGCGCGGTTGCCGGAGCCGATCTTCACCCCGGCGACGAAGGCGCACACAGGCCACGACGAGAACATCGACCGCGAAGCCGCTGCGGCGCTCGTCGGCGAGTCGTTGCTGGACGAGGTCGAGCGGCTCTCGTTGGAGCTGTACCGTTTCGCCTCCGAGCACGCGGCAGCGCGCGGGATCATCCTCGCCGACACGAAGCTCGAGTTCGGGCTCGACAAGGATCGGCAGCTCGTGCTGGCCGACGAGGCCTTCACACCTGACTCATCGCGCTTCTGGCCGGTCGACGAGTACGCACCCGGCGGAGCGCAGCCCTCGTTCGACAAGCAGTTCGTGCGGGACTACTGCGAGTCGCTCGGCTGGGACAAGACATACCCTGGGCCCGAGCTGCCCGACGAGGTCGTCGCCGGCACGCGCGCACGCTACGTCGAGGCCTTCGAGCAGCTGACCGAGCTGCCGTTCGCCGACTACTGCGAGCGGCCGGGAATCGTCCTCCGGTGAGGGCCACGGTGCTCGTCCGGCCGAAGACCGGAATCCTCGACCCGCAGGGCCAAGCGGTCGAGAGCTCGCTGCGGCACCTCGGGTTCGCCGTCGACGCAGCACGCGTCGGGCGCGTCGTCGACCTCGAGCTCGACGTCGCGGACGCGGATGAGGCGCGGAGGCAGCTCGAGCGGATGTGCGAGCAACTGCTCGCGAATCCGCTGATCGAGAGCTACGAGATCGAACTTCGCCCGGGCGCGTGAGCGAGCCCCCGCGGCCGCGGATAGCCGTCGTCGTCTTCCCCGGCTCGAACGACGACAGGGACGTCCAGCTCGCGCTCGAACGGCTCGGCGCCACGGCGCCGCGCGTGTGGCACGACGAGACGAGGTTGCCGGCGGAAACCGCGGCCGTCGTCCTCCCGGGCGGGTTCTCGTACGGCGACTATCTCCGCTGCGGCGCGATCGCGCGCCTCTCGCCGATCATGCGTGCGGTGGAGCGATTCGCCGCCGGGGGCGGACTCGTACTCGGGATCTGCAACGGCTTCCAGATCCTGACCGAGGCTCGGCTCCTCCCGGGCGTGCTGCGGCCGAACGCCTCGCTCGCGTTCGTCTGCCGTGACACGACGCTGCGCGTCATGCGTTCGGACACGCCGTTCACCGGTCGTTGCGATTCGCGCCGGCCGCTCAGGATCCCCGTCAAGCACGGCCAGGGCTGCTGGTACGCGGACCCGGACCAGCTCGCGGAGCTCGAGGTCGGAGGCCAGCTCCTTCTCCGCTACTCAGAGGGCGAGAACCCGAACGGCTCCGCCGCCGACGTTGCGGGCGTCGTGAACGCAACCGGGAACGTATGCGGGCTGATGCCGCATCCTGAGCACGCCGTCGACCCGCTGCTCGGCTCGACCGACGGCCGACTGATCCTCGGCTCGCTCGTCGACGCTGCTCGGTTGTCGGCCGCGCTTCCCGTCTAGGCCCCGCCTCCCCGCCAGCCGAGCACATCGGCGAGCTCGGCGTGGTCCGCGGCCACGCTCGCCCGCAGCTTGACGAGGTCGGTCGCGCGCAGCGTCACCGGACCGCGGCGTGCGATCCTGCCGGTTGCGTACGCGAAACGGACGAGCCGCTCGCCCTGCGCGTTCTCGAGCAGCTGCAGGATCGACGAGAATCGCTTCTCGCCCGCGCGTTGCTGCACCTTCACCTCGTCGAGGGTCCTCGCAGGCCCCCACGGCGTTGCTGATCTGTTCGCCATGAAGACGACGCTAGCCGGACAGCAGTCACGCGTGGTGAACGTGTCTGTGACGAAAGCGCGACAAGTCAGCCACCGGTTCGGGCGCTCAGGCGAGGGCCGCGACGTAGGATCTTCGTGTGGCGAAGTACCTGCACACGATGCTCCGGATCACTGATCCGGTACGGAGCCGCGCCTTCTACGAGGCGCTCGGAATGGAGTACCGGCGTGATACCCCGATCGTGCGGAACGGCGAGCTCGAAGCGACGAACTACTTCTTCGGCTTTCCGGGGCAGGAAGAGGAGCTCGAGCTCACGTTCAACCACGATGGCCGCACGTACGAGCTCGGGACGGCGTACGGTCATATCGCGGTCGGCGTCGACGACCTCGACGTGACGCTCGCAGCGCTCGCGAAGCAGGGCATCGAGCCGGAGCGTGAGCCGTATCGGGTTCGCGATGGCGGCTCGCGGCTCACGTTCGTCAGGGACCCGGACAACTACCGGATCGAGCTGATCGATCGTTCCGGCAAGTAGCCGACCGTCGAGACCGCAGTGCTCCAGGACGGCAGCCCTGTTCGGCAGCGCCGTGGGCAGTTGCACGAGACCCGAACGGCGCGGCGAGCACCGCGGCGCTCGCGAGCGACCCCGCGGCGACGACGAGCGGCTCGGTCGTCCGTGGTCGGCGTCCCGCGTAGACGCCGCCTGCCCATAGAAGAGCGCGGCCAGGGTGACCCGCGAACGCCACCAGGTGGCCGCCTCGGAAAGGCGCGCCGACGAGCACGGCGACGCCGACCAGCCGGCCGACGGTGACACGATCGTCGCCGACGCGGGTCGAGACGACGGCGGTGAAGATCGGCGCGGCCGCCTGCAGGATCGCAGCAAGCCCCGAGTCGATCCTCGTCTCCCCCCAGGCGAGGAGCGCGAACGGCGCCAACGAGTTGACGGCGCCGACGATGCTCAGTCGCGGCCTCGGCCCGCGCCTCGGCGAACGCGCGACGTCCGGGGACGGCGAGCGTCGCCGGGACGAGACGGCGGCTGCGAGCGTCAGACGCAGCCAGACGAGTGACAGCGGTGCGAGCTGGCGATCCGCGCCCTCGATGAACACGAACGACGCGCCCCAGATCGCGGCGAGGACGACGAGCGCCGCAACACTGCGGCCGGTCACCGGGTCCATGGGACGGTTCCGCCGCCGGCCCACGTAAGACCCAAAAGGCGCGCGCCTGTGGACTTCCCGGCACGAAATCGGCACGCAGGGACACTGGTGCCGGCCGGCCGAGGCGATTAGGCTGAAGCCATTCGGGGTGGGAGGCGGGTCCCGTGTTCCCGGGGGCCCGCCGAAGAGGCGACCGGCGCGACCGGCACGACACCCTCTCGGACGGCATGCTCGCTCGCGGGCGACGGGCGCACGGGAAGCATCGGGACCGGCCGATACACTGGGCGCCTGGCCGCAGTCGCCCAGCAGCCTCTCCACCGAGCGCCCGGTCTCACCGACTGGGAGTTCGCGCGTATCGAGGAGCTGCTGGACCGGCGACCGAACGACTTCGAGCTCGCCGTCTTCTCCGTCCTCTGGTCGGAGCACTGCGGCTACAAGCACTCGGCGCCCCTGTTGAGGCGGCTGCCGAGTGACGGTGCGCGCGTCTTGCGAGGTCCCGGCGCGAACGCCGGCGTTGTCGATGTCGGCGAAGGAGTCGCCGTCGCGTTCAAGGTCGAGTCCCACAACCATCCGACCGCGGTCGAGCCCTTCCAGGGCGCCGCGACGGGGGTGGGCGGCATCCTCCGCGACATCGTCGCGATGGGCGCCCGGCCGATCGCGCTGCTCGACGGGCTCCGTTTCGGTGCGCCCGACTGGCGCTTCGGGCGTGCAGTCGCCGGCATCGGCCACTACGGCAACTGCGTCGGCGTGCCGACGGTCGGCGGCGAGACCGTGTTCGACGAGGCGTACGCCGCGAACCCGCTCGTGAACGCGATGTGCGTCGGTCTCCTCCCCGCCGACCGCGTGCTGCAGGCGAAGGCGTCCGGCGCGGGGAACCTGATCGTGCTCTACGGCGCGCTCACCGGCCGCGACGGAATCGGCGGCGCCTCCGTCCTCGCGAGTCAGGACCTCGAAGGCTCGGACGAGAAGCGCCCGTCGGTGCAGATCGGCGATCCGTTCCGCGGCAAGGCGCTGATCGAGGTGTCGCTCGAGCTCGTCGAGCGCGGCCTCGTGCTCGGCCTGCAGGACTGCGGCGCCGCCGGTCTCTCCTCGTCGCTCGCGGAGATGGCGCGCGACGGCGCCGGCGTCGACGTACACCTCGATCGCGTGCCGCTCCGCGAGCCGGACCTCGAGCCGTGGGAGGTCATGATCTCGGAGTCGCAGGAGCGGATGCTCGCGGTCGTCGCGCGCGATCGCCTCGACGACGTCCGCGCAGTCTGCGACCGCTGGGAGCTCGCGTGCGCGGCGATCGGCACCGTCACCGACACCGGCGTCCTGCGCGCCCTCTTCGGCGGCGAAGTCGTTGGCGAGATCGCGGCGCGGCATCTGACGGACGACTGCCCTCGCTACCAGGTGGCCCGGCAACCGTACCGAGCCGGTCGCCGCCCGCCCCCGCCGCAGCCCCAGGCGGTCGACTGGGTCTACGAGCAGTACGACCAGCTCGTCGGCTCGCGCACCGTCCGGCGGCCAGGCCTCGACGCGGCGGTGGTGAGGCTCGAGGGGACGCGCGGCATCGCCGTCTCGCTCGACGGGCCGCCCCCGGGCGAGCGGGAGCCGTTCCGCGCCGGCTACGCGGCGGTGATGGACGCGGCGCTGAACGTCGCCTGCGCCGGCGGGGAGCCGCTCGCGCTCACCGACTGCCTCAACTTCGGGAACCCCGAGCGAGCCGAGATCGGCTGGGAGCTGGCGCAGGCGATCGACGGGATCGCGACGGCGGCGCGCGAGCTCGGCGTCCCCGTCGTCTCCGGCAACGTCTCGCTCTACAACGAGACCGGCGGACGGCCGATCCCGCCGACGCCGATCGTCGGCTGCGTCGGGCTGGTGCGCGACGTGACGCGCATTCCGTCGAGGTGGCGGCACGGCGACCGCGTCTACCTGCTTCGCGGCGAGGGCGCGGCGCTCGTCCGCCACGTGTGGCAGCACGCGCATCGCTTCTCGCTCGCGACCGACGGCTCGCTCGCGGACGCGGCGCGCTGGAGCGGAATCGACGTCGCGTTCGAGGCGCCTGCGCACCCCGGCGTGATCGTCGCCGGCGACACAGCCGGCTGGCCCGACGCGATCGAGCTCGGGACGGTTTAGCGATGTGTGGCCTCTTCGGCATCTGCGCCCACGACCGCGACGTCGCCCGCGTCACCTACTTCGGGCTGTACGCGCTCCAGCACCGAGGGCAGGAGTCGGCGGGTATCGCCGTCTCGGAGCAGGGGCGGCTGACGGCGCTGCGCGACCTCGGCCTCGTGACGCAGGTATTCGACGAGCAGAAGCTCTCCGCGCTCGCGGGCGAGCTCGCGATCGGCCACACGCGCTACTCGACGACCGGCGCGAACGCATGGGCGAACGCGCAGCCGATCGTCCACCACGGCCGCGCGCGCACCGTCGCGCTCGGCCACAACGGCAACGTCACCAACGCCGACGAGCTGCGGGCGACGGCGGGCGTCCGCCTGTCCTCGACCTCGGACAGCGAGGTGATCGCCGCCCTGATCGCGAACGACGAGCGCCCGCTCGCGCAAGCGATCGCCGGCACGATGCTGCGCCTCGAGGGCGCCGCCACGGTCGTCGGGCTCGCCGACGGGAAACTGTTCGCGTTCCGCGACGGGCACGGCTTCCGCCCCCTCGTCCTCGGGGCTCTCGGAGACGACCTCGTCGTCGCTTCCGAGACATGCGCGCTCGACCTCGTCGGCGCGCGCTTCGAGCGGGAGCTCCGGCCCGGCGAGCTCCTGCTCGCCGACGCCGGCGGCACGACGTGCGAGCAGGCGGTGCCGGAGGCGGCCCGCGGCTCGCTCTGCATCTTCGAGTTCTTCTACCTCGCCCGGCCCGACACCCGCCTCGCCGGCGTCGAGGTCCACGGAGCGCGCGTCCGGATGGGCGAGCGGCTCGCCGAGGAGGCGCCCGTCGAGGCCGACCTGGTGATGCCGATTCCCGACTCGGGCACGCCGGCCGCAATCGGCTTCTCACGCGCGACCGGCATCCCCTTCAGCGAGGGGCTGATCAAGAACCGCTACGTCCACCGGACGTTCATCCAGCCGGAGCAGGGCATGCGCGAGCAGGGGATCCGAACGAAGTTCAACCCGCTCGCCGAGGTGGCGGGCAAGCGACTCGTCGTGGTCGACGACTCGATCGTGCGCGGCTCGACGACGCGCCAGATCGTGCAGATGCTGTTCGACGCCGGTGCCGCCGAGGTGCACGTGCGGATCTCGTCGCCGCCCGTCGTGTCGCCCTGCTACTACGGCATCGACCTCGCGAGCACCGACGAGATGATCGCCGCGCACTCGTCGGTCGACGACGTGCGCGAGGCGATCGGCGCCACGTCGCTCGCCTACCTCTCGCTCGCCGGGCTGCAGGCCGCGACCCGCCGGCCCGAGTCGGCGCTCTGCCGCGCCTGCCTGACGCGCGAGTACCCGACGCGTCTTCCGGCCGACGCGGCCAAGCACCGGTTCGAGGCGACACGGGCGTAGCTCGAGCTACTGCTCGAGCACGCGCGAGGCCTTGGCGATCCCGCGCGAGACGAGATAGCCGAACGTCACGACCGCGGTCATCGTCATGAACGTGACGCCGGTCACCGCCGGGCTCGCCGCCCAGACGATCGCGAAGATCACCTCGACGACGAGCCACATTCCCCACTCGGCGTTGCCCGGGATCGGCAACCGCGCCCCCACCGGCCAGTTCGGAGGCCCGTAGCCGCCGGCCGGCGGCGAAGGCGTCTGCGGCTCGCTCGGTCCTGGCTCCATCGTTGACTCCTTTCTCAGGCCGCCTGGCCTGGCACGTGGACGATCTCCAGCTTGATCCCGTCGGGGTCGAAGAAGAAAACGGCGTAGTAGCCCGGCGAGTACGCATACTCCTCGGGCCCGCTCTCGATCTCCGCGCCCTGCTCGCGCAGCCACTCGGCGCGCTCGTCGACCGCGGCGCGCGACCACGCCTCGAACGCGAGGTGGTGGAGGCCGACGCGGTAGCGGTCGTGCTCGCCCCTGCTCTGCGCGTCTCGTAGACCGACCGCGACGTCGGGGCCGGAGAGGTACCAGATCGTCTCCCCGCGCTCGCCCTCGACCTCCGAGATCCGGTGGTATCCGAGCGGAGCGAGCAGGTCGCGATAGAACGGCAGGCTGCGCTCGATCGAGGACACGACGAGATCGACGTGGTGGACGCCGGCGAGCGTGCGCATGTGCGCTCGCTAGGAGTTCAGCGACGCGCCGTCGTCTCCTCCGCGGCGCTCGAGCTCGAGCGCGCGCGCCCGCCCGTAGCGCACCGCGCGCGCGACCTGGGTCGCGTCCAGTCCCTCCTCGAGCAGCCGCTGCCGCAGCTCCCCCTCCGACGCGAGCCGCAAGAAGAGCCAGACGAGCGCGCCGAAGGTGACGAACGAGCCCTCGATCATCATCACGACGCCGGCGAGGTTCTGGTCGTGCACGGCGCCGATCCCCCAGATCGGCCGCGCGTGCTGGTACCAGGGATAGAACACGTGGCTCGACCAGATGAAGACGTTCCCCAGCACCGTCTCGATCACCCGCACGACGGCGATGTAGCCGAGCTTCATGCCGGTGCCGAACCACTGCGGCGCCGGCAAGGTCTCGATCACCGGCGCCCACATCAGCGCCCCGCACGTGAAGAACATGAAGTGCTCGAGCGCGTGCACGGCGCTGTGGTGGAGCGCCGCCTGATAGAGGAACGGCACGTGCCACGCGCAGAGGTCGACCGCCCAGAGCGGCAGCGCGACGAGCGGATGCGTCAGCACCCGCAGGCGCTCGACCGGCGGCAGCGCGAGCAGCGGCCGCAGCACCGGCCCGGTCAGGCCGGCGACGAAGCAGAGCGGCGCGAGGTCGCCGAGCAGCACGTGCTGGAACATGTGCGCGAAGAAGAAGTCGTGCTCGCCGAGCCAGTCGACCGGCGAGTTGAGCGCGACGACGACGAGCGCGATCCCCGTCCAGAAGGTGGCCTGCCGCCAGGCCGCGACGGGGTGGCCGCGCGCAGCCAGCGTCCGCGTGCGGCGCAGGTAGAGCAGCGAGACGACGAGCGTCGGCGCGAGCTGGAGCGGCTCGATGTTCCAGTTCGCCGCCGCCGAGCCGATCAGCATGGCCGCAGTGTTGCGGAACCGGGACAATCCAGGTGTGCACCTCTTCCACTACCACCTGGTGACGAGCGAGGTCCGGCCGCTCGAGGCCCGGTACATCGGCAAGCTCGGCTTCGACCTGATCGCGCGCTACGGCCGCGTCGGCGACGAGAACGTCTCCGCGGAGGCCGGGATCGGCTGGAGCGAGCTCGACCGGGACGGCTTCAAGCTGCGCCTCTGCGAGCTCGAGCGCGGGGCCGTCAACGTCGTCGTCCAGCCGGGCCACTGGCGCCTGCCGCGCGTCGACCACCTGGGGATCGCCTTCGACGAGGACGACTTCCAGGCGGTGCTCGCGCGCGCGACCGCGTGGAACCTGCCCGTGCAGGAACGCGGCGGCCGGCGGACGTTCATCTCGACGAACGCCGGCTACCGGCTCGAGGTGCACCCGCCGCGCGACTGGCTCTACGAGCTGCTCGACGCCGGCGAGGAGTTCCGGCTCGCAGAGCTCCAGCTCGCAACCGACGACCCGACGGCGAAGGCGAGCGCGCTCGCCGACCTGCTCGGCCTCGCCGACGACGGACACGCCGTCGACGTCGGCGGCTCGATCGTCCGCTTCGTCGCCGGCGGTCCGGAGGGGCGCCCGCAGCTGCACGGCGAGCGGTTCGAGAGCGCAGCAGAGACGGCGCCGCGCAGCCGGTCGTAGACTCAGCTCCCCTGAACGCAGAGCCGCACAGCTACACCGGGGCCGGCGTCTCGCTCGCGGTCGCCGAGGCGGTCGTGGGGCGGCTGCGGGCCGCCGTCGAGTCGACCGGCGCCCGCGGCTTCGGCGCCTTCGCCGGGCTCCACCCGCTCGGCGACGGGCGGCTCCTCGCGGCCTCGACCGACGGGGTCGGCACGAAGCTGATCCTCGCGCGGGAGCGCGGCGCGCTGCGCGGCTGCGGGGAGGATCTCGCCGCCCACTGCATCAACGACGTGCTGACGACCGGCGCGACACCGCTCCTCCTCCTCGACTACGTCGCCGCCGGCGAGATCCGGCTCGACGCGGTCGCCGAGCTCGTCGAGGGAGCGGCGGCCGTCTGTCGCGAGGCGGGCGTGGCGCTCGTCGGCGGCGAGACGGCGGAGCTGCCGGGGATCTACCGGGAGGGCGAGCTGGACTTCGCCGGGACCTGCGTCGGCGTCGTCGCCGAGGCGGAGCTCGTCGACGGCTCGACCGTGGAGGCCGGAGACGCAGTCGTCGGCTTCGCCTCGAACGGGGTGCACGCGAACGGCTTCACGCTCGTCCGGCGGGTGCTCGAGGACGAGGAGTACCACGGTCCCGACTTGCTCGCGCCGACCCGGCTCTACCTGGCCGAGGCGCGTGCGCTGCGCGGCCGTGCGAAGGCGTTCGCGCACGTGACCGGCGGCGGGATCGCCGGCAACCTGGCGCGCGTCGTGCCGGACGGCCTGCGTGCCGAGCTCGACTGGGAGGCGTGGGAGCGGCCGCCGGTGTTCGAGTGGCTCGGCCGCCACGTCGACGAGGACGAGCTGCGGCGCGTCTTCAACCTCGGCATCGGCTGGTGCGCCGTCGTCGGCTCGCCCGAGCCCGGGGAGCTCGTGATCGGTCGGATCGCGTGATCGGCGTCCTCGTCAGCGGTCGCGGCTCGAACCTGCAGGCGCTGCTCGACGCCGGGCTGCCGGTCGTCGCCGTCGCCTCGAACAGGCGGGACGCGCCGGCGCTCGACCGGGCCCGTGCCGCCGGCCTCCCGGCCGCCGCGTTCGGCCTCGAGTGCCATCGAGGTCGCGAGGAGCGCGACCTCGCGCTGGCGGCATGGCTCGAGGGGCACGGCGTCGAGCTCGTCGCGCTCGCCGGCTACATGCACCTGCTGACGAGGCCGTTCCTCGACCGCTTCCCCGAGCGGATCGTGAACGTCCACCCCTCGCTCCTGCCGCAGTTCCCCGGCGCGCACGCGATCGAGGACGCGCTCGCGGCCGGCGTCGCCGAGACCGGCGTCACGATCCACCTGGTCGACGAGGGCCTGGACACGGGGCCGATCCTCGCCCAGGAGCCGGTGCCGGTCGAGCCGCGCGAGACGCTCGAGGAGCGGATCCACGCCGTCGAGCACCGGCTCTTCCCCGCCGTCGTCCGCGGGCTTCTCGGGGCAGCCGCGTGAGGGCGCTGATCTCGGTCTACGACAAGAGCGGCGTCGCCGAGTTCGCCCGCGGGCTGGCCGAGCTCGGCTTCGAGCTCGTCTCCTCCGGCGGCACCGCCGACCACCTCGCGGGCGAGGGGATCGAGGTGACGCGGGTGGAGGACGTGACGCAGGCGCCCGAGATGCTCGGTGGCCGCGTGAAGACGCTGCATCCGCGCATCCACGCCGGCATCCTCGCGCGCCGCAACCGGCAGGAAGACGTCGACACGCTCGCCGAGCACGAGATCGAGCCGTTCGACCTCGTCTGCGTCAACCTCTACCCGTTCACGTCCGTCGTCTCCCGACTCGAGGTGACGGAGGCCGAGGCGGTGGCGATGATCGACGTCGGCGGCCCGTCGATGCTCCGCGCGGCGGCGAAGAACTTCGAGCACGTCGCGGCCGTCTGCCGGCCGGAGCAGTACGAGCCCGTGCTCGCCGAGCTGCGCGAGCGCGGCGAGCTCTCCGTCGAGCTGCGGCGCTCGCTCGCGAACGACGCGTTCGCGACGACCGCGTCCTACGACGCCGCGATCGCGCGCTGGTTCGGCGAGACCGAAGCCTTCCCGACCGAGTTCACGCCGAGCTTCGAGAAGGTGGCCGACTTGCCGTACGGCGAGAACCCGCACCAGCGGGCGGCGTACTACCGCGAGCTCGGCGCCCGGCGGCACCTGCTCTCGAACGTCGAGCTCCTCGGCGGCCGCGACCTCTCCTACAACAACCTCGCCGACCTCGACGCGGCGAGCAGGCTCGCGCGCCTGTTCGCGGCGCCGACCGCGGTCATCGTCAAGCACGCGAACCCCTGCGGCGTCGCCTCCGCCGACACGATCGAGGACGCGTACGAGCGCGCGCTCGCCGCCGATCGAGTCTCGGCCTTCGGCTCGGTGATCGTCCTCAACCGCGCCGTGACGGCGAAGCTGGGCGCGCGAATCGCCGAACACTTCGTCGAGGTGCTGCTGGCACCGGCCTACGAGGACGCGGCGCTCGACGCGCTGCGGGTGAAGGAGGCGCTGCGAATCCTCTGCGACCACGAGCGGCGGGCCGAGACGCCGCACGAGCTCGATTACAAGCGCGTCCTCGGCGGCCTGCTGGTACAGGAGCGCGACGCCGACGCCGGCCCGGCGGAGCCGCTGCGCGTCGTCGCCGGCTCGGTCAGCGACGAGCAGAAGCGCGATCTCCTCTTCGCCTGGCAGGTCTGCCGGTTCGTCAGCTCGAACGCGATCGTCCTCGCGCGGGAGCGGCAGACGATCGGCATCGGCGCCGGGCAGATGAGCCGCGTCGACGCCGTGCGGATCGCCCTCGAGAAGGCGCGGGAGCTCGGCCACGACCCGGCCGGGGCGGTGCTCGCGAGCGACGCGTTCTTCCCCTTCGCCGACGGCCCGCAGCTCGCGCT
>DASRGD010000040.1:0-50797 GCA_035651195.1 Gaiellaceae bacterium
ATCGTCGTGTGCGAGGCGTCGTTCAGCGTCGCGGTCGCCGACCGCTTCCCGGGGTTGAAGACGACCTGGCTGAACTGGCTCGGATCGGCCGCGATCTGGGACTTCAGCTGCGAATAGGTGAGCTTGCGCGTGTGGTGGCTCTTCGGGATCAGCGTCTGGCTCGCCAGCCAGACGAGCAGGACGATCACGATCAGCGGGAAGAACGCGCTGCGGAAGAACCTATTCAAGGGTTTCAGGGTACAGGACGGGCATTTCCCTCTCGGCGCCGATTTACCCCGCCTTCACGTTTCCGGCAGCAAGTCCTCGCCGAGGCGCTCCCTGGCGGCGCCGGCTCGTGGCCACGCGGACTCTGCCCGTGCGCCCGTCCGAGGTCGCCTGCGCCGTCGTCACCGCTACACCCCTTCGGGCATCAGGTCGTCGTGCAGCACCCCCACATAGGGGAGGTTCCGGTACCGCTCGGCGAAGTCGAGCCCGTAGCCGATCACGAACTTGTTCGGGATCTCGAAGCCGACGTAGCGGACGTCGACCTCCATCTCCCGGCGGGCCGTCTTCGTCAGGAGCGTGCAGATTTCGAGGCTGGCGGGCTCGCGCGACTCGAGGTTCCGGACGAGGTAGGAGAGGGTGAGGCCGGAGTCGATGATGTCCTCGACGACGAGGACGTGGCGGCCCTCGATGTTGATGTCGAGATCCTTGAGGATGCGGACGACGCCCGACGAGTCGGTCGAGGCACCGTAGCTCGAGATGGCCATGAAGTCGATCTCGCACGGCACCTTCAGGTGCCGCATCAGGTCGGCCATGAAGAAGACGGCTCCCTTCAGCACGCCGACGAGCAGCACCTCGCGCCCGCTGTAGTCGGCGGTGATCTCGCGGCCGAGCTCGCGGATCCGCGCCTGCAGCTCGTCGGCCGTGATCAGGATCTCGCCCACGCCGCGCTCGAGCTCGGCGCTAGTCACGGACGGCGGTCACCCCTTCGCACTCGACGATCCCCGGCACGGCGACGACCTCGTCGCCGCGCACGACGAGCGGCCAGCCTTCGCGGTCGGAGCGCGGGATCTTCGCGTCGACGAACACGTCCTGGATCTTCTTCGAGCGGCCGGCGAGCCGGTCGCCGGGCCGCCACCCGCGTACCTTAAGCCCTGGCCGCTCCGCGGCGATGCGCCACGGCCCCCAGCGCACCTCGCGGTCGAGCGCGACCGGCCCCTGCTCGAGCCAAAGCCGGTCGTACTCGCGCACCGCCTGGACGCCGCCGCCGAGGTCGACGCGCTTCGAGGCGGGCGCGGCGTCGAGCAACTCGGCGAGCGCGGGCGGCAGCACGCGGCGCTCGTCGAGCGCGCGCAGGATGTTCTCCCGCGCCGCCGGGTGGAGCCGCTGGAGGAGCGGCAGCAGCTCGTCCCGGATGAGTCCGCGCTTCGTGTCGCGGTTCGTCGCGTCGCGCCGGAAGGCGAGGCCCCGCTCGCGGCAGTAGGCCTCCGTCTCCTCGCGCCACACCGCGAGCAGCGGCCGGACGACGCCGTCCTCGCGCCGCGGCTTGATCCCGGTCGTGGTACCGCTCGCGGCGAGCCGGTAGAGGATCGTCTCGACCTGGTCGGTCGCGGTGTGGCCGGTCGCGCGCAAGCGGCCCGTGGCGAGCGTGTACCGAAGCTCGCGCAGCTCTGCCTCGGTCCGGCGCGCTGGCGCGACGCGGACGACCTCGGCGCCGAGCTGCTCCGCGCACAGGCGCGCGTCCGCGTCCGACTCGGAACCGCGCAGCCCGTAATCGACGTGCAGCGCCGAGACGCGGTAGCCGAGCTCGCGCAGCGCACCCCAGAGGCAGGTCGAGTCGGGGCCGCCGCTGACGAGGCACAGCACCTCGCCACCGGGCTCGATCAGCTCGTGCCTGCGGATGTGCTGCTCGATGCGCCGGATGGTGTCCAGGTAGACAGTCTTGCAGTCACCACGTCGGATCGGTCGTCCACGTGTCGAGGACGTCTGCCGCCCGCCCGAGCTCGGCCGTGTCGAAGCGGTAGGGATGCGCGTACTCCGCGAGGGGCTCGCGCGCCGAGGGCGGCTTGCCCTCCCGGGCGCCGAGCGCGTAGGCGATCGGCAGCGAATGGCAGACGACGAGGATCGTCTCCTCCGGCCGTGCGAGGAGGGACCGGAAAGCCCGAACGTAGCGCGCGACGATCGCGACGCGGCTCTCGCCGCCGCCCTCCGGCGCGGCCGACGACGGCGACGCCGCCGCCCAGGCGCGGTAGTCGTCGAGTGTGCCGCCTTCGAAGCGGCCGTAGAGCGGATCGTTCAGCTCGGGCATGACGAGCCGCGGCACGACGCGGCCCGCGAGCACCACGTCCGCCGTCTCGACGGCGCGCTGGAGCGCGCTGGTGACGCACAGGTCGAGTCGCAGGTCGCGCAGGGCAACCGCCAGGGCGCGCGCCTGCTCGCGGCCGCGCTCGGTGAGGCCGACGGCGACGGCGACGTCGCCGTTCATCAGCGCCCGCGAGGAGTAGTCGCTCTCGCCGTGGCGAACGAGGATCGCCTGCTGCACGGCCTCAGCCTAGGTTGCGCGGGCGGGCGGGCTTGTCCAGAAGGGTCGCGATTGCGCATGTGTACCCATGTGCCGGCGGGCGCAGACGTGACGAAAACGCAACGGAACTAGAACAGCACCGATCGGTACGAGCCGACCCGGGACATGCCGATTGCCTCGTACAGCGCGATCGCCGCCGCGTTGTCCGTGCGGACGAACAACGTCACGACCGGCGTCGTCGCGAGCAGCAGCCGGCAGAGGTCGCGAAGCGCGCGGCTGCCGTAGCCCCGGCGACGGACGGACGGATCGACCCACACCTGCTGCAGCTGCACCGCGCGCGGCGTCCACGCCGACGCCTCCGCCTTGAACAGGATGACGTCGCCGTCGAGCCAGACCCACGAGCGTCCTTCCTCGACCAGCTCGCGCGTGCGCCAGCGGAAGCCTTCCGGGTCGCGCGCGAGCGGGTCGACGCCGAGCTCCTCCTCGTGCGCGGCCGCGCAGGCCGGCAGGAGCAGCTCCAGATCGTCCTTCGTCGCCGCCCGCAAACCCGTGCCGCCCGGCTGCGGAGGCTCGGTGAGCGCGAACACCGGCTGGCCCGGGCGGTCCTCGCGCGGCGAGCGAAGCCGGCGCTCGAGCGCGCCCCAGAGGTCGGTGACCGCTCGCTCGTCGCCGATGATCATGCGCGCGTGCCCGCGCGAGGCCGCGTCTGCAAACGCGGCGCAGCCGACGCCGGAGGGGACGACGTTCGCGCCGATGTGGCAGACGGCGGCGAGACCGCCGTCGCCGCGCACGGCGATCAGGCGCCCGAGCCCCCGCCGCGCGACATCCTCGAGGAAGACACGCTCGATGGGGTCGCGGGCGCAGAAGTCCAGCACCTGTGCGAGTCGCGGCTCGATCACCTTCGGCACGGAGGCAATCCTCGCGGATTAGAGTCCGCCCGCCATGCCGATCCACATCCGAGCCGAGCCCGGCGACTACGCGGAGGCGGTGCTGCTGCCCGGCGACCCGCTGCGGGCGAAGTACATCGCCGAGAGCTACCTCGAGGCGCCGAGGCAGCGGAACGCCGAGCGCGGCCTGCTCGGCTACACCGGCACGTACGGGGGCAAGCCGGTCTCGGTGCAGGGCACGGGCATGGGCTGCCCCGGAGCGACGATCGTCTTCGAGGAGCTGATCCAGCTCGGTTGCAAGCGCCTGATCCGCGTCGGCACCTGCGGCGGCCTCCAGGCGCAGCATGCTCTCGGCGACCTGATCGTGGCGCTCTCCGCCGTTCCGGCCGACGCGACGGCGACGCACCTCGTCGACAACGAGCCCCACTGCCCGACCGCCTCGTGGTCGCTCGTCCACGAAGCGGTGCATCTCGCAAAGCATCGCGACCAGCACCTGCACGTCGGGCCGATCGTCTCGACGGACCTTTTCTACAACCCGAACGAGGGCCAGTACGAACGCTGGTCGAAACGCGGTCTGCTCGCGGTCGAGATGGAGGCGGCCGCGCTCTTCACCGTCGGCGCTCTACGCGGGATCGAGTCGGCATGCCTGCTCACCGTCAGCGACATCATCGTCGAGGGCGTCTTCACGCGGATCACGGACGAGGAGCTGCGGGCCGCCGTCGACCGGATGACGCGCCTCGCGCTCGACGTGGCCGTCTCCAATTAACCCGCGCGTCCTCTTCCTCGTGAACCCGGCGAGCGGCAACGGCTCGACCGGCAAGCACTGGCCCGCGCTCGAGCGACGCGCGGCGGAGCTCGGCCTCCACGGCGACTCGGTCGTCTCACAGCATCCCGGCCACCTCGGCGAGGTCGCGCGCGAAGCGGGCAACGCGCTGCTCGTCGTCGTCGGCGGCGACGGGACGCTGAACGAGGTCGTGAACGGCGCCGCGGCGACCGATGCCGAGCTCGCCGTGCTGCCCGCCGGCACCGGTCAGGACTTCGGCCGCACGCACGGAATTCCCGCGGCCTTCGACGAAGCGGTGCGGATCGTCCTCGATGGACAGCCGCGCTCGATCGACCTCGGCCGGGTCGAGTGTGAGGACGGAGCGCGCCTGTTCGCGAACGTCGGCTCGGTCGGGATGAGCGGCGCAGTCGCGCGGCGTGCGAACGGGATGTCGAAAGCACTCGGGGGGCGTGTCACCTTCTTCTACGCGCTCACGCGCGAGTTCCTCGCCTGGCGCAACACCGAGGTGACGGTGCGCCTCGACGACGGCGAGAAGCGCGGCCGCATGCACGACGTCGTCGTCGCGAACGGCCGCTGGCACGCCGGCGGGATGAAGCTCGCGCCCGACGCCTCCTTCGACGACGGCTTGTTCGATGTTGTCTTGATCGGCAACGTGAACAAGCTCGACTTCGTCACGACGGCGCCCAAGCTCTACAGCGGTGGCCACGTGCGTCATCCCAAGATCGAGGTCGTACGCAGTGCGTCCGTCGCTGTCGACGCCGCCGAGCCGCTGCCGATCGAGGTCGACGGCGAGCCGGTCGGGACGACACCCGCCCGCTTCGACGTCGTCCCGCGCGCGCTGCGTGTGCGCGTGCCGCGGGCCTAGGCCTTTGCCGCGGAACGCTTCGCCGTCGTCGACCGCGTCGCCGTCGTGCGCTTGCGGGCGGTGGTCGTCGCCGACTTCTCGAGCGCGTCGACCCGCTGCTCGAGGCGGGCCAGCCGGCTGTTGATGTCGGCGACGCCCGTGACGAGCTTCTCGACGCGCTCCTTGACCTGCAGCGCGCCCTCGAGCGCCTTCCGGGTGACCGGGTTCTGCACCAGCGTCCCCAGCGCCTCCTCGCCCGCGGATGCGAGCTGTGAGATGACCGTGCCTCGTGCCACGTCCTCCTCCTTTCCCGTCCGGTCGCCCGCGTAACGATACGCGAGTGCCGACCATCGTCGCGCATCTCGACCTGGACGCCTTCTTCGCCGCGGTCGAGGAGCTCGAGAACCCGGAGCTCCGCGGCCTGCCGCTCGTCGTGGGCGGCGACCCACGCGGGCGCGGCGTCGTCTCGACGGCGAGCTACGCCGCGCGCGGCTTCGGGATCGTCTCGGCGATGCCGTGCGCGGAGGCGCGCCGCCGTTGCCCGCAAGCAGTCTTCGTCAGGCCGCGGATGTCGCTCTACCGCGACTACTCGCGCGAGGTCTGGCGCCTCGTCCGCGAGGTCGTGCCGACGGTCGAGCAGACGGGGATCGACGAGGGATACCTCGACCTCGGAGAGGTCGTGCCGGCGTTCGACGACGCCCGCGCGCTCGCGGAGGCCGTGCAGGCAGTCGTGCGTGCTCGCACACGACTTTCGTGCTCGCTCGGCGTCGCGTCGTCGAAGGTCGTCGCCAAGGTTGCCTCCGACCGGCGCAAGCCCGGCGGCCTGACGGTCGTGCGGCCCGGCACCGAGGCGGCGTTCCTGGCGCCGCTGCCGCTGCGCGTGCTCCCCGGTCTCGGCCCCCGCGCTGAGGAGCGCCTGCGCGCCGCGGGAATCGAGACGCTTGCTGCACTCGCCGCGCTGCCCGAGGACGATCCGCAGCTCGCCGGCAAGGTCGGGCGCGTGCTCCGCGACCGCGCGCGCGGGGTCGACCCGCGCGAGCTGGAGGTCTCGGCGGAGCGGGTCTCGATCTCGCACGAGGAGACGTTCGAGCGCGATGTCGCCGACCGCGACCGATTGCACGGCGAGCTGCGGCGGATGGCCGAGCGGCTCGCGGAGCAGCTTCACGCCCGCGGCCAGACGGCCCGCACGGTGACGACGAAGGTGCGCTATCCCGACTTCGCCATCCGCACCCGCTCCTCGTCGCTGCCGGCCGGAACCGATGACGGCGCGCGGATCGGCGAGCTGGCGTGCGGGCTCCTCGACCGCGCGCTGAGCGAGCGGCCGGGGCCGCTGCGCCTCGTCGGCGTCGGGGTCTCCGGCCTCGCCGAGCACGCGCAGCTCGAGCTGGTCTAGCTTCTTCCGCATGGAGGGCTACGAATTCGCCGCGCAGATACGCGTCCGCTTCGCCGACACCGACGCGCAGGGAGTCGCGCACAACTCGAACTACTTCATCTGGTTCGAGGTCGCGCGCGTCGAATTCCTCGAGCGTTATGCGGGCGGCTACCAGCGGCTGCGCGACGAAGGCCTCGAGTCGGTCGTGCTCGAGTCGCACGCACGATTCATTCTTCCCGCGTTCTTCGACGACCGGCTGCTCGTCCACGCGCACTGCCACACGGTGCGTGGCGCGCGCTTCCGCTTCGACTACGTCGTCGAGCGCGACGGAACGAAGATCGCGGACGGCTGGACGTCGCACGCGGC
Source organism: Gaiellaceae bacterium (assembly GCA_035651195.1). Lineage (GTDB taxonomy): Bacteria > Actinomycetota > Thermoleophilia > Gaiellales > Gaiellaceae > PALSA-600. The sequence continues at coordinate 6,757 of DASRGD010000040.1, forward strand.
CGTCGACGCGGTCACGCTTCGGCCGACCCGGCTGCCGGCGTGGCTCGTTGAGGCGATCGCTACGGCAGCGCCTTCATCGGCGCGATCGGCGTGAGCGGGATCGCGGTCGGCGGCTTCTTCTTCTTCGGCCCGACCCGCACGAGCTCCGGCTCCGCCCGGTAGCTCGAGTACCACGTGTTGTCGTAGAGCAGCTTGCCGTCGGGCGCGTAGACCCGGCGCCGCACCGACGTCGTCTGCGCCGGCACGCCGGGGTCGTCGACGACGACCTCGCCGGGCTTGAGGCTCCGATCGACGCTGCGCTTGACCGGCGGCCGGGCGACGACCCGCAGCGGCGCCGTCTCGCTGACGACGCGGCGATGCTGCGGCGTCCCGTAGAGCGACACGACGAGCGACGACGAGCCGACGAACGTTCGCAGCAGCAGCCAGCGTTTCGTGTCGTTGACGAACTTGAGGTCGATGTTCGGATAGTCAACGGTCGCGTCGCGGCCGAGCGGGTAGTGCGAGATGTAGAGCGCGTGGTTCGTCCGCTCCGTGATCGGCAGGCCGGCTTCGTACGCCGCGTTGAAGACCGTCGTCGAGACCTGGCAGACGCCGCCACCGAGCGCCGTCTGCAGCTCGCCGTTGATGATCACGGGCGCCTCCAGGAAGCCCTTCGCCGCCGTCCGCTCCCCGGTCGCGGCGTTGAACGAGAACGTCGCGCCCGGGGCGACGAGCTTGCCGTCGATCAGGTGGGCCACGAGCTCGACGTTGTGGATGCGGTTCGGAATCCCGCCGTAAAACGTCTCGTACGAGCCGACGAGACCGGTGATTCCCATCGCCCGCGCCTCGGCCGTCGACCGGCTCGGCTGCGTCTCCGCGATCACCAGGCGTGCGACGCGCTGCCCGGGCCGCTGCGCCGCAGCGAGGACACCGTCGATCGTGCGGGGCACGTCGAGCCCGAGCCCAGGGCGCGCCGGCACGACCCGGACAGACGGGCCGTCGACGGCGAAGCCGGCCGGACGCGCCGGACGGCCGACGAGCCGGGACAGACGGGCGAAGTAGGCGTTCGCGGACCGCCCGCCCAGCCGGAGGGGGCTCCGGGCGTCGTGCTGGAGCAGCAGCATCGACGCCAGCCGCCAGCGCGAGAGCCGCCACCGCCGGGCGCCGAGTGCGAGCGTCACCGGTGCCGAGAGGACGCGCCGGTCGAGCTTCGCCGCCGCGGCGAGCTCGTCCGCGGTCACGCGCGGCGCCGTCCTGCGCACGGGGAGCGCGACGGGTGTGCGGTCGAAGCCGGCGAGCGCCTGCACGATCGTCTGCGCAGCCTGGCTCCGGTCGAGCACCGCGCCGGCGCGACCGGGCTGGACGTCGAGCCGCAGCCCGCGCCGGACGAGCCGGGCGTCGCGCGCCGCCCGGTCGACCGCGGCGGCGAGGACGCCGACCTCGTAGTCCACCGCCGCGCGGTACGCGGTCGCGCGCGGGTTGATGCTCGGCGGCGAGAGGCGGAGCAGGAGGCGCCGGTAGCCGCGGACGAACGCGAACCCGTCGCCCTCCCGTCGGGCCGCGGCGACGGCGGCGCGCCAGTCCGCCTTCACACCCAGCTCGTACGCGCTGATCCGGACGCGACGAGTGCCGGCGAAGAACGTCACGGGCACCTTCGCGAGCGCGGCGGCGCGCGCCGCGAGCACGGAGCGCGCGCGAGCCGGGGTCATGCCGCCGACGTCGACGCCGCCGATCTTCGTCCCGGCGGCGAGATGGGACCCGGAGCCCGCGAACGCCAGCCCGACCGCCACGACGAGCACGAGCAGCGCGGCCGCCGCGAAGCGGAGCCGGCCCGAGCGTGCCCTGCTGCCGACACGGCGGCGAAGCTGACCAGCCGTCGTGGACCCTGGCGCGGCCAAGGACTCAATGGTACCGGGGGTAGGCTTCGGACTCGCAATGGGGAAGGTCTACGAGCACATCGACGAGCGACTTGCGGCTTGGATCCGCGCCCAGCCGCTGTTCTTCGTCGGGACGGCCCCGCGCGTAGGCGGGCACGTCAACGTCTCGCCGAAGGGACCGATCGACTCGCTGCGGATCGTCGACGGGCGCACGATCGAGTACGACGATCACGTCGGCAGCGGCGCCGAGACGATCGCCCACATCCGAGAGAACGGCCGCGTCTGCGTCATGTTCTGCGCGTTCGCGGGGCCACCGCGCATCCTTCGCCTGCACGGGCGGGGCGAGGTGATCCCGAGCGACGATCCCGGCCGTGACGGCGTGCGCGGCGTCATCCGCGTGCACCTCGAGCGGATCTCCGACTCGTGCGGCTACGGCGTGCCGCTGCTCGAGCCCGTCGGCACGCGCCCGCAACGCGACCTGTGGTTGCAGCGCAAGGGCGCCCAGGGTGTGCGCGACTACGTCCGGGAGCGGAACGCGGTCTCGATCGACGGCCTGCCAGCCCTGTAGTGGACTTCGAGCTGACCGACGAGCAGCGGCTCACGCAGGCGACGGCGCGCGCGTTCGTCGACGAGCGCGTCTTGCCGGTGGCGGTGCAGAACGACCTCGAGCACAAGCTCGACCTCGAGCTGATCGCCGGGCTCGCGGAGCTGGGCATCCTCGGAATCGTCATTCCCGAGGCGTACGGCGGTGCCGGCCTCGACTTCGTCGCCGAGGCGCTCGCGTGCGAGGAGATCGAGCGCGGCGAGGCGGCGTTTCGGACGCTCATCTCCGTGCACGTCGGCCTCAACTCGCTGTCGCTCTTGCGCTACGCGACGGAGGAGCAGAAGCAGCGCTGGCTCGTCCCGCAGGCACGGGGCGAGAAGCTCGCCTGCTTCGGGCTCACCGAGCCGGGCGCCGGCTCCGACGCGGCGGCGATCCGGACGACCGCGCGCCGCGAGGGCGACGTATACGTCCTGAACGGTCAGAAGAACTGGATCTCGTACGCCACTGTGGCCGACCACGCCCTCGTCTTCGCGAAGACGGATCCGGCAGCCGCCCACAAGGGGATCAGCGCCTTCGTGGTCGAGCGAGGGATGCCCGGGCTGTCGTCGCGGGAGACCGAGCACAAGCTCGGCGTCTGGGCGGGCTCGACGGGCGAGCTCTTCTTCGAGGATGTCGAGGTGCCGGCCGAGAACCTGATCGGCGAGGAGGGGCAGGGGTTCGAAATCGCGATGTACGGCCTCGACCAGGGTCGGTTCACGGTCGCCGCCGGTGCGTGCGGAGTGATTCGCGCCTGCCTGGAGCGCTCGGTCGAATACGCGCGAGAGCGACGGACCTTCGGGCAGGAAATCGGCCGCTACCAGTTCGTGCAGGACATGATCGCGTCGATGGTGCTCGGCTACGAGACGTCGAAGCTGCTCGTCATGCAGGCGGCGTGGATGAAGAACGCGGGCCGCCGCTCGACGCGGGAGACGTCGCTCGCGAAGTGGCATGCGACAGAGTCGGCGTTCCAGGCCGCGCACCTCGCAGTCCAGGTCTTCGGCTCGTACGGCTACTCGGCGGAAGTCGGGATCGAGCGGTACTTCCGGAACGCGCGCGCGCCGATCATCTACGAGGGGACGACGCAGATCCACAAGCTCATGCAGGCCGAGCACGCGCTCGGCTATCGCGAGCTGAACGGCCGCGGCGGCGAGGTCTCGCCGCTCTGCTCGTGGGCGCCCGCGCTCGCGCCCGTGCACGCGCGGGTAGCCGCAGGCTCAGAGACCTCTCGGAGACGTCTCTGAGACAGCCGCTGTGTAACGCGCGTGTGAAACGCCTGCTCGCAGGGTCTTTGTCTCTGAGCCGTCTCTGAGACGGGCGCGGGCACCAGGGAGGGCCCTCAGAGCTCGCCGTCCCAGTAGTCGACTTCGTCGGCCAGGCGGAAGAGCGTGCCGGACGGCCAGATGCCGACCTTGCCGCTATCCGGATAGAACGCCAGCGACGGCTCTGTCTTGTTCGAGAGGATCGCGATCCGCGCCATCCCTTCACCGTGGTTGGTGACCTTGTGCGCGCCTTCCTCACCCTCCGGAAACAGGACGAGATCGCCCTGCTCCAGCTCGTGCTCGCCGTCCGGATCGCGCAGCGTCGGCCGCCCCAGCAGCACGAACAGCCACTCCTCGCAACCGAGCTCGTAGTGGTAAGGGCAGACGCTCTGGCCGGTCGCGAGGTCGTAGACCGTGAGGCCGAGCGCAGAGGCGCCGATCGCCGGCCCGACCCGCGCGTACGGCGTCTCGTAACCCGGCGGATCGTCGGCATCGCGCGTCGTCTCGACGTCGTAGAGGTTCATTCGCCCTCCCAGTAGTCGGCGCGGTCGGCGGCGCGGAAGATCGCGCCCGGCGGCCGCACGCCGATCTTGCCGCTGTCCGGGTACTCGGTCACCTCGGGCGAGCGAGTCGCGGAGAGGAGAAGCACCGTCCCCGGCCCGCGCAGCTGGTGACCGCCCGCAGGCCCCGTGGGGAAGCAGACGACGTCGCCCTCGCGAAGCTCGCGCTCGCCGTCCGGCGTGCGCAGCGTCGGCGTTCCGGTGACGACGATCGCCCACTCCTCCATCCCGTGGTGGAAGTGGTACGGGAAGGTTCGCTCGCCCTCGGGCAGCTCGTACAGCGAGGCGCCGATCAGCGTCGACCCCAGCAGCTTCCCGACCTGCGCCTGCCGCCGGCGGTAGCCGTCGCGATCGAAGCCCGCCGTCAACTCGACCGAGAAGAGATTCACCCGACGCACGTCGAGACCCTAGACGAGCCCGAGCGCGATCGGGAGCTCGCGCAGGTCGTCGAGGCGGCCCTCCACCTCCGGATACCGTCCCTCGCGATCGAGCAGAACTGCGCCCATGCCGACGGCGCGCGCACCCTCGACGTCGTCCTCGATCGTGTCGCCGACCATCACGGCCTCGTGCGGCGCGACGCCGAGCCGCTCGAGGAGCGCCCGGAAGATCGCCTCATGCGGCTTCGTCTTGCCGTGCGCGTGCGACGTCAGCACCGCGTCGACGACGAGCCCGTGGTGCATCACGAACTCGTGCAGGTCACGCGAAGAGTTCGACAGCAGCCCGATCAGGAGCGCGCGCTCGCGCAGGAAGTCGAGCACCGGTAGCGCGTCGTCGTAGAGCTCGAAGTGTGCGGAATGCACCCACCGCCGCTCCATCTCGACCGCGGCGGCGTACGTGTCGCCGCGGCCGCCCATGCCGATGATGACCCGCTCCGTGAACCGCACCCAGATCTCCTCGTCGTGGTCGAGCTCCGGATGCCGCTTGAGCTCCGCGACCGCCGCCGCCCGCGCCGACTCGTACAGCGACGGGTCGAGCGAGAGCCCGTAGCGGGCTCCCAGCAAGCGGTAGCCCTCCGGCCCGAGGTCGGGGCCCGGCCTGGCCAGCGTGAAGTCGACGTCGAAGACGACCGCCCGCAGCACGCTACGATTCTGCACCGCGGGGTGTGGCGCAGCCTGGTAGCGCGCTCCGTTCGGGTCGGAGAGGCCCCCAGTTCAAATCTGGGCACCCCGATAGGTGCGGGGGAAACCCGGTTTCCCCCGCACACCGGCCTCTTCCGCGGCACGGGCGCGGGTTTTGCATCCGCCCCGGTCGTCTACTATCGTCTTGCCACCATGAGCAGGCCAGGGACAAGGAGCGGCGAGTGAGGAGCCGCCCCGAGACCGCAACGGAGCTACCGACCTAGGGCCCGTCAGCGCAGCGAGCGCGGCGGGCTTTTTCGTGCGACGAGAGGAGGAGGAATGGCGAACCATCTGACCCCGGAAGAGCTCTCGAAGGAAGTGGGCATCGAGCGCGAAGAGGTCATCCGGATCTGCCTCGAGGAGCACGTCCCGATCTACCAGGGCAAGATCGACAAGACGCTGTTTCAGGCGCAGCTGACGGCGCTCGGCGCCGTGCCGCCGAAGCACTGACGCGTCGCTGATCCTTACTTGCGGCCCGCCGCTGCCCGCTTGCGCGAGGCGGCCGGCTTCTTCGCTGCGGGCTGCTTGCCTCTGCTCGCGGCGGCGACGGACGCGCGCAGCGCTTCCATCAGGTCGACGACGGGCGCCTCGGCCGCTGCAGGCGCCGGCGCCTCGATCTCGTGCCCCTCGAGCTTCGCCTGCAGCAGCTCGCGCAGGTTCGACCGGTACTCCGACCGCAGCTCCTCCGGCTCGAACGGGCCCTCGAGGCTCGTGATGATCTGGCGGGCGAGCTCGAGCTCGGGGGCGCGCACCTCGGACGATGCGACCGCCTCTTCGATCTCGTTCTGGCTCTTGACGTCCTCGGCCACGAACATCGTCTCGAGCGCGAGCGCGTCGCCTTTCGGGCGGATCAGGCAGAGCTTCTCCTTGCCGGCGAGCACGAACGATCCGAGCGCCGCGACCTGCGTCTCCTTCATCGCCTCGAGCAGGAGCACGTACGGGCGCCGCTGCGCCTCCGCCCCGGCCGGTACGAGGAAGTACGTTCGGTCGAAGTAGACGGGGTCGACCTCGTCGAGCCTGACGAATCGCGTGATCGCGATCGTCCGCGACGTGTCGCGTTGCTCGAGCGCCTCGAGCTCGGCGTCCTCGACCGGGACGAACTGTCCCTTCGCGACCTCCCAGCCCCGGACGAGCTCGTCGGGCCCGACCTCGACGTCGTGCACCGGGCACCAGCGCTTCTGCTGGATCGGCGTCAGGCACGCGCGGTGCAGCAGCCGGAACGAGACGTCCGACTGGCGGGCGGACGCCGTCGTCGCCGGCGCCAGGCCGACGGGGATGTTGACGAGACCGAAGCTGATCGAGCCGTTCCAGGTCGTGCGCATCGCAACGTCGCAGTCTAGTCGGGGACGCCCTGAATTCGCGTCCCGCGACGCGGCTCCTGCCGGCCCGACTAGAGAATCCGGCGCGCGCCGACGTACGAGGCGGCGTACGAGCCGGCGAGCGGCGAGACCTGCACGACGGTGCCGGTGTGAGGCGCGTGGATGAACTCGCCGTTCCCGACGTAGATGCCGACGTGGCCGAGGCCGTCGAAGAAGAGCAGGTCGCCGGGCTCGAGCTGGTTCTCGGGCACCGGGACGCCGACGCTCCACATGGCGTACGACGAGTGCGGCAGCGAGACGCCGACGGCCTGGTAGGCGAACATGACGAGCCCGGAGCAGTCGAAGCCCGCCGGCGAAGCCCCGCCCCAGACGTACGGCGTCCCCAGGTACGACATCGCGACCCCGACTGCGCCGGAGTAGCCGGACGGGGGCACGACCGACGCTCCCTCCGGCGTCGACGCGAAGGCGCCGACGACGCTCGTCGAGTAGTTCTGCTGCATCGCGGCCTGCGCCTCGAACATGCGCGCCCGCGCTTGCCGCGCGAGCTGCGCCTCGAGCGCCTGCTGCTGGGCCTCGAGCGACGCGATCTGGTCCTGGATCGACGAGAGAAGCCGCCGCCGCTCGGCGAGCTGGCTCGCGATCGACCGCCGTTCCGCTGCGCGCTCGGCGAGGAGCCGCTTCGCGGCCGCGCGCGCCTTCACGAGCGCGAGCTCGTGCCGCTTGACGGCGCTCCTGAACGTGTTGACCTGGCTCAGCACCTCGGCGTCCAGCGAGGAGATGCGGTTCGCGTTGTCGACGCGCGTGAGGATCTCGTTCAGGCTCGAGGCGCCGAGGATCACCTCGAGCGTCGAGTCCTGCGGCGTCGTGTACAGCGAGACGAGCCGCTGCGCGATCGCCCTCTGGCTCTTGACGAGGTTCCGCTTCGCGACCGCGAGCTCGTGCTTGTTGACGACGAGGTCGCGCTGCACGGCGGCGAGCCGCAGGTTCGCGAGGTTGACGCGCTCGTCGGCGCGGCCGAGGCTCGCGTCCAGCTGCTGCACCTCGGCGAAGATCCGCTGCGCCTCGGCGCGCTTCGCCGAGAGCGGCGGCTGCGCCGGCGTCGGACCGGCGACCGCGAGGGCCGCGAGGATCCCGAGAAGCACGTACGGCGTCAGTCCAAAGCGCCGTCTGCCGACGACGCCCATAACCCTCGAGGACCGGCGCACCGCGGGGGCCCGGCACGTCACGAGTCCAGGACGTTAGCAATCTGTTCGGACGAAGGCAACCGGAAACTGGCCGGCAACCTCTCGGAGGGTGGCGAAACCTCTAGGAACAGGTGGTCCGGACCGCGGGGCTGTGTTAGGGTCACGCGGTGCCTGGGCGGGCACACAGAGCGGTTGCACGGCTGCTCGGTTTCGCGTGCGCAGCCTTCCTCGTCGCGGTCCTGCCGGCGTTCGGATCCTCGAACCCACCCGGGACCGCCTCCGCCCTTCGCGCGCAGAACGGGCGGCTCGAGGCGAGATCGCGCTCCGCCGTCCTCAACCTGTACTCGCTCGACGCGCGGCTGGCGGCGGCGCGCTCGCAGCTCGCCCGCCTTCGCACGCACCTGCAGCGGCTCCGCGCCGAGCGCGGCGTGCTGCGCGAACAGCTCCGCGTCGCCCGCCTCGGCGAGCGGCTCTCGGAGCAGCAGCTCGTCTCCCGCGTCCGCGAGCTGTACGACCAGGGCGACCTGAGCCCGCTCGAGGTGGTGTTCGGCGCGAGCTCCCTGAGCGACGCGCTGACGCAGCTGGACGACGTGCGTAGGGTCGCGTCGCTGAACGACGACGTGCTCGCACAGCTACGCCTGGCGCGTGCGCGCACGCTCGCCGCCGCGCAGACGCTCGCGCTGCGGACGCGGCAGGTCGAGGACGCCGTGCGCGCGGCCGCGGCCCTCGACGCCTCGCTCGCGCAGACGATCGCGGATCGAACGGCCTACATCGCTCGGCTCGCGAGCCGGCGGCGGCTCAACGAGGCCCAGATCCAGCAGCTCGAGGCGCAGGCGGAGCACGCGCAGGCGCGGGCGCAGCAGCTGGTTCCCGCACCGGCGGCGGCGATCGTCGCCGCCGCGCCGCCGACGACCTTCGCGGACGCGTCCGCCGGCGGCGCCACGCTCACCGTCACGATCAGCGGCTACGCGCTGCCGGGACGGACGGCGACCGGCCTTCCGGTCGGCTGGGGAGTCGCCGCCGTCGACCCGAGGGTGATCCCGCTCGGGACGCACATCTGGGTCCCGGGGTACGGCGAGGCAGTGGCAGCCGACGTCGGCGGCGCGATCGTCGGCGATCGGATCGACCTGTGGTTCCCGTCCGCCTCGCAGGCCGCGAGCTGGGGGCTGCGGACACTGACGATCGCCCTGCACTAGACTTCGGCGGCTTGCCCAGCGCCGAGTGAGCGGATCATCCGACACGCCTGAGAACAGCTCGCCCCGCGTGCTGCTCGTCGACGACCACGCCCTGTTCCGGACAGGTCTCCGCAACCTGCTCGAGGAGCAGGGAATGCACATCGTCGGCGAGGCGGACACCGGCACCGAGGCCCTGAGGAAGATGCGCGAGGTGGCGCCGGAGGTCGTCGTCATGGACCTGAACATGCCGGGGATCAGCGGCGTCGAGGCGACCCGGCAGATCGCGATGATCGCGCCGCTGACGCGTGTCCTCGTGCTCACGATCTCGGACGAGGACGCGGACGTGATGGACGCGATCCTCGCCGGCGCGTGCGGCTACCTGCTGAAGGACGCCTCGATCGAGGAGCTGATCACCGGTATCCGCGCGGCCGCCGCCGGCGAGTCGCTCGTCTCGCCGGCGATCGCGACCAAGATGCTGCAGCGCCTCCGCGCGACCGGCTCCTCGCAGCACGAGGCGGAGCTGATCCGCTCCGAGCTCTCGGAGCGTGAGGTGCAGGTGCTGCGGCTGATCGCGAACGGAAAGGACAACGCCCAGATCGCAGCCGACCTGCACATCAGCCCGAAGACCGTCAAGAACCACATCTCGAACATCCTGATGAAGCTGCAGATCGAGAACCGGATCCAGGCGGCCGTCTACGCCGTCCGCTCCGGGCTCGTCTGAGCTAGCGGCTCGGAGCGGCGTCGGCCCGTCGGTACTGCGCCCGCAGGCGGACGAGCAGCTCGCGCAGCCGGGTCAGCTCGACGTCCTGCAGCTCGATGCGCCGCGCGAGCTCGGAAAGCTCTCGCGTCTTCTCCTCGAGGTCGCCGCCTTGACTCGCCGCGGCGAGCGCGCGCAGCTCCTTCAGCACCCGCGACCGCTCCGCCTCGAGCGAGAGCGCGTGCGCGTAGCCGTCGGTCAGCATGCGCTCCATCCGAGCCCGGTCGTCGAGGCTGCTCGCGAGCACGGCATTGATCTCGTCGATGACGGCCTCGTGCTCGCCCACCACGCCGGAGTATGCGTCCTGGACAACGCTGCGGGATGGGCCGAGCGGCCCATCTTCCGATGACAGGCGACCCATTGCCGTCCGCAGCACACCGCGGGCACAATTGCCGCGTGAGCTCGAGCGGGCGCTTGGCTGTCGCCGTGGTCTGCCTTTCCCTGCTCGCGCCGGTCGCGGCCGGCGGCGCGGCACCGACGCTCGAGGGGCAGCTCGAGCGCGCGCTCGCGACGAAGAGCGCCGTGCCCTGGATCTCGGCCGGGCTCGTGGTCGACCTCGCGACCGGTGCGACCGTCTTCGCGCGCAACGCCGACGTGTCGCTCGAGCCGGCGTCGAACGAGAAGCTGGGCGTCACCTATGCGGCGTTGACAGAGCTCGGCCCCACCTATCGGTTCCGTACCGAGGTGCTCGGGGAGGGCGTCCGGCGCGGCGACGTCTGGGACGGGAACGTCGTTCTCAAGGGCTTCGGCGACCCGACGCTGAGCTCGCGCCGCCTCGGCCTGCTGGCCGACGAGCTGTGGGACGCCGGCATTCGGCGGATCACCGGCCACGTCGTCGGTGACGCCTCGTGGTTCGACGACGACCGGGGCGTCACGGGCTGGCGCCCGTCGTTCTACGACACCGAGTCGCCGCCGCTCTCGGCGCTGGTCGTCGACCGGGCGCAGCGGAACCAGAGGGTCGTCGCGAATCCGCCGCTCGCTGCGGCCGCGCAGTTCTACCGCGCGCTGACGGCGCGCGGCATCGTCACTCGCGGCGCGGTCGCGCGGGCCGCTCGCGGGCGGCCGATCCCGCTCGCGACAACCTACTCGCGGCAGCTCTGGCGTCTGCTGCAGGTGATGGACCGGGACAGCGACAACTTCACTGCCGAGCTCGTGCTCAAGGAGCTCGGCGCCGAGAAGCTCGGCAGCGGCAGCTCGGCCGCGGGCGCGACGATCGTCGCGCGCGATCTGCAGGCGGCGGGGATTCCGCTCGCCGGCGTCCGGATCGTCGACGGCTCCGGCCTCTCGCGTGACGACCGCGTCACCGCGCGCGAGCTCGGCCGGCTGCTCGAGGTGATGTGGGAGAAGCCGACGCTCCGCGACGTCCTCTGGCGCTCGCTCGCGACGCCGGGGACGAACGGCACGCTCGAGCACCGGTTCCTCAGGCAACCGGCCCGCGGGCTCGTCCGGGCGAAGACCGGCACGACGGACGCCGCCTCGGCGCTGTCGGGCTACGTCGGCACGCGGTTCGCGTTCGTCGTGCTCCAGAACGGGGACCCGGTCGACTGGGCGGCGGCGCACAAGGCGCAGGACCGCTTCGTGAACGCGCTCGTCGCGCGCGCCGCCGCCTAAGAGCCGCGAGAGCGCGAGCTCGCCGACGGACGGTCATCGCCGGCAGCGGCGCACGATCGAGCTCGAGTCAGAGTCGCCGCGGGACGAGCCGGCGGCCGAGCGCCCGCTCTCCGACCAGCGCCGCTGCTCCGGGCCCGCGCGCCGGCGTACGGCGACCGGTGGTTCGGCGAGCGCGCTCCACCCTCGACGCCGAGGCTTTGGAGGGGTGGGTCGCAGACGTCGCCGAGCTCGAGGCATCGACCGACGCTCCTAGCGCAGGAGCTCGACGAGCTCCGCCTCGGTGAGCTGCGGGACGCCGGCAGCCTGCGCCTTCCTCAGCTTCGACGCCCCCGGCTCCTCGCCGACGACGAGCGCGGTCGTCTTCTTCGAGACGTTGTCCGAGACCTTGGCGCCACGCTCCTCGAGCGCCGCCGCCGCCTGCTCACGGGTCAGCGACTCGAGCGTGCCGGTGATCACGTACTGCCGGCCGGCGAGCGGTCCCTCCTGCGCCCGTTCCTCCCGCGGGAGCCGGAACTGGAGACCCAGGTCGCGAAGCTCGGCGACGAGCGCGCGGTTCTGCTCGTCGGCGAACCATTCGGCGACCCCCTCGGCGCGATCGGGACCGATCCCTTCCACCTGCTCGAGCTCCTCCTGGCTCGCGGCCGCCAGGCTGTCGACGTCGCCGAAGTGCTGCGCGAGGTTCCGGGCGAGCACCCAGCCGATGCGCGGGATGTTGAGCCCGAAGAGGACGCGCGAGAACGGCTGCTGCTTCGACCGCGCGATCGCCTCGACGGCGTTGCGCGCCGAGATCTCGGCATAGCCCTCGAGCCCCATCAGCTGCCCAGGCGTCAGGCGGTAGAGGTCGGGCATCGAGCGCAGCAGGCCCTCGGCCCAGAGCCGGCGGACGAACTGCTCGCCGACGCCCTCGATGTCCAGCGCCGCTTGCACCCAGTGGATCAGCGTCTCGAGCCCGCGCGACGGGCAGGCGCGGTTCGGGCAGCGGTGCATCGCCTCGCCCGCCGGTTTCACCACCGGCGTCTCGCAGAGCGGGCACCGCTCCGGCATCCGGAACGGCTTCGTCCCCTTCGCGTGCGGCAGCACTGGGCCGACGACCTGCGGGATCACGTCCCCGGCACGCTGCACGATCACCGTGTCGCCCTCGCGGATGTCCTTTCGGTTGATGTCCTCCTGGTTGTGCAGCGTCGCCGTCGAGACGGTGACGCCGCCGACCTCGACCGGCTCGAGCTGCGCCCAGGGGTTCAGCGCGCCGGTGCGGCCGACGCGGATGTGGATCTTGACGAGCTTCGTCTGTGCCGTCATCGGCGCCCACTTGTAGGCGCGCGCCCAGCGCGGGCGCTCGTGCAGCGCCCCGAGCCGCCGCTGCTGGTCGAGCGAGTCGACCTTGATCACGATCCCGTCGATCTCGTAGTCGAGGTCGATCCGCCGGATCTCCCACTCGGCCGCGCGCCGCGCCACCTCCTCGACGGACTCGAGCCGCTCGACGAACGGGTTCGTGCGGAAACCGTGCTCGCGCAGCCACGCGAGCGTGTCCCAGTGGCTCGCGAGCTCGAGCCCCTCCGAGGCGCCGACGCCGTAAACCCAGACCGCGAGCGGCCGCGACGCGGTGATCGAGGAGTCCTTCTGCCGCAGCGAGCCGGCCGCCGCGTTGCGCGGGTTCGGCGCGACCTTCTGCTTCGTGCCGGCGAGGCGCTCGTTCAACTCCCGGAACCCGGATAGCGGCATGTAGACCTCGCCGCGCACCTCGACGAGCGGCGGCGGCTCGCCGAGCATCCGCAACGGGATGCTCGAGATCGTGCGCAGGTTCGGTGTCACGTCCTCGCCCTCGACGCCGTCGCCCCGCGTCGCGCCGCGGACGAGGACGCCGTGCTCGTATGTGAGGTTGACGGCGAGTCCGTCGATCTTCGGCTCGAGCACGAACGCGAGAGGCTCGTCCGGCCCGAGCCGCTTGCGCACGTCGTCGACCCACTTGCGGAGCGCCTCGTCCGTCGTCACCTTCTCGAGCGAGCCCATCGGCTGCACGTGGCGCACCTTCCGGAAGCGCTCCGAGGGCGGCGCGCCGACGCGCTGCGTCGGCGAGTCCGGCGTCACGAGCTGCGGATGCTCGCGCTCGAGCTCGACGAGCTCGTCGAAGTGGCGGTCGTAGACGTCGTCCGCGACCTCGGGCTCGTCCAGGACGTAGTACGCGTAGCTCCAGCGCGCCAGCAGCTCCCGCAGCTCGGCGATGCGAGCTTCAGAGGACGTCGAGCAGCTCCTCTGCGGACTCGACGACCACGTCGGCGTCGGCCAGCGCCGCGCGTGCGTGGATACGGCCCCACGTGACGCCGACGGCATACAGCCCGCCCGCACGCGCGGCCTCCATGTCGTAGGGCGAGTCGCCGACGTAGGCGGCCTCGGCCGCTCCGGCGCCGAGCCGGCCGAGCGCGAGCAGGAGCGGATCGGGCGCCGGCTTCTGCCGTTCCGTCTCGTCGCCGCCGACGACGACGTCGAACAGGTGGCCGAGCGGCACCTGCGCGAACGCCAGCTCGACCGTGCGGCGCCGCTTCGCGGAGACGAGGCCGAGCTGCCGCCCTTCCTCCTTCAGACGGACGAGCACGTCGTCCATGCCCGCGCAGCACTCGAGCTGCTCGTGCAGCGGCTCGTTGTGCTCGCGGTAGACGCGCACGAGCTCATCGACCCGCTCGGGCGCGAACGCCCGCATCTGGGCCTCGAGCCCGGGGCCGCCGACCGCCGCCATCAGCTCCGCGTCCGGGATCTCACGCTCGAGCACCGTCCGCGTCGCATGGCGCATCGAGGCGAGGATGATCCCTCCCGAGTCGACGACGGTGCCGTCGAGGTCGAAGAGCACGACTGGGTACCGCACGCTTCGATCGTAGCGAGGCCGATTCTCCGCGCCGGCGTCCGGCGCGTCGGCCCCCGAGGAGGAAGGCGACCGGGTCCGCGACCCGCTTCGCCGACAGCGTCTCGCGTAGCTCGACGGCATGATTCCGCCCGGTTGCCGTGCGCGACCAAGGCCCCGTTTGCTCATGCTCACCGCCGTCGCCACTCGCCGCGCGCGAGACGGCGAGCGCCGCCGCCGCGACGATTCGCCCCGCGCCGGGGCTCCCCACGCTCCGGCGCGAACATCAGCCGTCTGCGTAGCCGACGTCGGCGAGGTAGAGCCCCCACGGCGGCGCGGTCGAGCCGGCGGCCGAACGGGGCGCGCCGGCGAGCAGCTCGACGAAGTCGTCCGGGTCGCGCTCGAGCATCGTGCCGACGAGCGTGCGGACCATGTGGCGCAGGAAGGAATCGGCCGTGATCTCGAACTCGAGCGCGTCGCCGCGCCGGTGCCAGCGCCCGTCCTCGACGACCCGGACGAACGCCTCGTGCTGCGTCTCCGTCGGCGTGAACGCGCGGAAGTCGTGCTCGCCGATCAGCGTCGCCGCCGCCGTGTCGAGCTTCTGCGCGTCGAGCGGGCGCGGGTGCCAGAGCGAGCGCCGCACCTCGAACGGCGACCGTACGCGCGCCCGCCAGACGCGGTAGCGATAGGTGCGCGAGCGGGCGGAGAAGCGCGCGTGGAAGCCCGGCGGCGCCTCCTCGGCCTGGACGACGGCGACGTCTTCGGGCAGGAGGGCGTTCAGCGCCTCGGGGGCGCGCTCCGGCCGGGGTCCGCGGTCGACCTCGACGGAGGCGACGTTCGCGAGCGCGTGCACGCCGGTGTCGGTGCGCCCTGCGACCGCGAGCCCCTCGAAGCCGGGATAGACCTGGGCGAGGGCGTCGCGCAGCGCCTGCTCGACCGTGCGCTCGCCCGGCTGGCGCGCCCAGCCGCGGAAATGCGTGCCGTCGTACGCGAGCGTCAGCTTCAGGCGCACGTCAGGTCGTCCTGACCTCGTTTGTCAGGTCTGCCTTATGCTCTAGTCTCTTGCGTATCTCCTGATACACTCTAGTCGTGCCCGAGCAGCATTCGTTCCTGCTCCAGCGCGTCCAGCCGGCAATGGTCGGGCTGATCGACGGGTCGCTGTCGACGCTCGCGCCGATCTTCTCGGTCGCGCTCGTGAGTCACAAGCCGTTCTACGCGTTCGTCGCCGGCCTTGCGACGTCGATCGGCGCGGGCGTCTCGATGGCGTTCTCCGAGGGCCTCTCGGACACCGGCGAGCTCACCGGGCGCGGCAACCCGTTCGTGCGCGGCGGGATCACGGGGATCGGGACCTTCATCGGCGGCATCCTGCACTCGCTGCCGTTCCTGATCCCGAGCTACCACGCGGCGCTCGTGACGGCGCTCGCCGTCGTCGCGTTCGAGCTGATCGCGCTCGCGACGTTGCGCTGGCGGTTCTTCCGGACGAGCTTCGTGACCTCGCTTGCCGCAGTCTCGCTCGCGGGCGCCGTCATCGTCGCGATCAGCGCCGCGCTCGGCGCGACTGCCTAGGCCGAGGACTCGCCCTCGGGCGAGTCCGCCTGCTCTCCGGTCGGCTCGGGCGCCTCGGCAACCGCCTCTTCCTCCGTAGGAGCCTCGTCGGAGATCTCCTCGGTCTCCTCGACCGCAGCAGGCGCGGCGGCCGTCGCACCCGCCGGAGCAGCAGCAACGCGCCGCCCCCGCCGCGCCACGACGGGCTCGTCGACGAGCTCGAGGTAGACCATCTCGGCCGAGTCGCCGTCGCGCGGGCCGAGCTTGACGATCCGCGCGTAGCCGCCGGGCCGGTCGCCGAGCTTGGGCGCCACGTCGGTGAAGAGCTTGTGCACGACGTCCTTCGAGCGCAGGAACGCCGTCGCCTGGCGCCTGGCGTGCAGGTCGCCCCGCCGGCCGAGCGTGATCATCTTCTCCGCGATCGGCTTGACTGCCTTCGCCTTGCTGACGGTGGTCTTGATCCGCCCGTGCTCGATCAGCGCACCTGCCAGGTTCGCGTACAGCGCCCGGCGATGCGCGGCGTCGCGGCCGAGCTTCTTGCCTGTGCGCTGATGGCGCAAGCCCGCCCCTAGCCGACCGAGGAGCCGTTGTCGCCGCGCAGCCGCAGGCCGTGCTGCGCAAGCGTCTCCTTGACCTCTTCGATCGACTTCTTGCCGAAGTTCGGGATCGACGCCAGCTCGTGCTCCGTCTTCGTGACGAGATCGCCGATCGTCTCGATCCCGACGCGCTTGAGGCAGTTGTACGACCGGACGCCGAGCTCGAGCTCCTCGATCGGGAAGTTCTCCATCCCGTGCGCACCGGCCACGTCGACCGCGCCGCCGCCGTCGAACGACGCCGCCTCGGCGCCGAAGCCCTCGATCTTCTCGAGGTCGGTGAAGATCGCGAGCTGGCGGATGAGGATCTCCGCCGCCTGCGCGATCGCGTCCTTCGGGTCGATCGAGCCGTTCGTCGTGATGTCGAGGATCAGCTTGTCGTAGTCGGTGCGCTGGCCGACGCGCGCCGCCTCGACGTCGTACGAGACGCGGCGGATCGGCGAGAACATCGAGTCGACCGGGATGACGCCGATCGTGTGCGACTGTCCGCGATTGCCCTCGGCGGGGACGTAGCCGCGGCCGCGGCCGATCGTGAGCGTGATCTCGAGCCGGCCCTTCGAGGACAGGTTCGCGATCTCGAGCTCGGGGTTGAGGATCTCGAGGTCGGCCGGCGCCTCGATGTCGGCGGCCGTGATCGTGCCCTCGCCCTTGGCGGTCAGGCGTACCTCGACCTCCGGCGACTCGCCGTGCAGCACGCAGACGAGCTGCTTGAGGTTGAGGATGATGTCGGTCACGTCCTCGCGGACGCCCGGCAGCGTCGTGAACTCGTGCGCGACGCCCTCGAGCTTGACCGAGGTGACGGCGGCGCCCTCGAGCGAGGAGAGCAGCACCCGGCGCAGCGAGTTGCCGAACGTGTAGCCGAAACCGCGATCGAGCGGCTCGATCACGAAGACGCCGCGGTTCTCCCTGACCTCTTCGTGGGTGATCTTCGGGACCTGGAAGTCGGTCACGGTTGAGCGTGCAGCCATTTCGTCCTTTCTCTCTGTCGAGCTACTTCGAGTAGAGCTCGACGATCAGCTGTTCCTGGACCGGCGTGTCGATCTCCTGGCGCTCGGGCCACTTGAGCACCTTGCCGGTCAGACCTTCGTGGTCGGCCTGCAGCCACGGGGCGACTGCGGCGGTGAGGTCGGTCGCGTCGCGCACGAGCTGTTGGGCGGTCGAGCCGGTCTTGAGCGTCACGACGTCGTCGGGCTTCACCTGATAGCTCGGGATGTTCACCCGGCGCCCGTTGACGAGGAAGTGCCCGTGGCGCACGAGCTGCCGCGCCTGCGCGCGGGAGGCCGCGAAGCCGAGCCGGTAGACGACGTTGTCGAGCCGCGTCTCGAGCATCCGCAACAGGTTCTCGCCGGTGACGCCGCCCTTCCGCGTCGCCTTCTCGTAGTAGGTGCGGAACTGGGTCTCGAGCAGGCCGTAGTAGCGGCGCGCCTTCTGCTTCTCGCGCAGCTGCAGCAGGTACTCCGACTGCTTGACCCGGCCGCGGCCGTGCTCGCCCGGCGGGTAGCTGCGGCGCTCGATCGCGCACTTCTCGGTCAGGCAGCGCTCGCCCTTGAGGAAGAGCTTCATCCCCTCTCGGCGGCACTGCTTGCACTTCGGGCTGCGATCGCGAGCCACTACACCCGCCTCCGCTTCTTCTGCCGCACGCCGTTGTGCGCCTGCGGCGACACGTCCTTCACGCCGAGGATCTCGAGCCCCGCTGCCTGGAGCGAGCGGATCGCCGTCTCACGGCCGGAGCCGGGGCCCTTGACGAACACCTCGACCTTCTGCAGCCCGTGCTCCATTCCCTTGCGCGCGGCGGCATCCGCGGTCACCTGCGCGGCGAAGGGCGTCGACTTGCGCGAGCCCTTGAAGCCGGCGGAACCTGCCGACTCCCAGACGATCACGTTCCCGTCGGTGTCGGTGAGGGCCACGATCGTGTTGTTGAACGACGTCTTGATGTGGGCCTGGCCGATCGCGATGTTCTTGCGCACACGGCGACGCGTGCGACCGCGCGCGGCGGCCGTTCTCGTGCGGGGAGGAGCCATCAGGTCTTGGCGGCCGCCTTCTTGCCGCGACCGACCGTCTTCTTCGGCCCCTTGCGCGTGCGCGCGTTCGTCTTCGTCCGCTGGCCGTGGACCGGCAGGTTGCGCCGGTGGCGCAGCCCGCGGTAGGCCCCGATCTCGGAGAGCCGCTTGATCGCCTGCGTCCGCTCGCGGCGGAGGTCACCCTCGACCTGGCAGTTCGCGTCGATGTACTCGCGGAGCTTCGTGACCTCGTCCTCGGTCAGGTCGCGGACCTTCGTGTCGGGCGAGAGCCCGAGGGCGAGCGCGATCTGACGGGCGCTCGACCGGCCGATGCCGTAGATGTAGGTGAGCCCGACCTCGAGCCGCTTCTGGTTCGGCAGGTTGACGCCCGCGATGCGCGCCATCTAGCCCTGCCTCTGCTTGTGCCGGGGGTTGGAGCAGATGACCAGCGTTCGGCCGTGCCGTTTGATCACGCGGCAGCGCTCGCACATCGGCTTGACTGAGGGGCGCACTTTCATGTTCTGTGGCGGTAGGTGATCCGGCCGCGGTTCAGGTCGTACGGCGAGAGCTCGACCTTGACCTTGTCGCCCGGAAGGATCCGGATGTAGTGCTTGCGCATCTTCCCGGAGATCGTCGCGAGGACGTCGTGGCCCCCGTCCAGCCGCACCCGAAACATGGTGCTCGGGAGCGCCTCGGTGACCTCGCCCTCGACCTCGATCTTCTCTTCCTTGCTCGCCATCCTCTCCTTCGTTTCAGGACACAAAAACGTACGGCCAGAGGCCGCGAACCCTCATGGTACCAGCACCGGGCCGGGGCTCGCCGGTCTCGGCACGCACGGCCCCGGCTCAGCGGCCCAGACGGACGCCCGCGTCCGGCGTCCCCAGGGTCGGGGTCGCGAGCGCCGCCTCCGTCAGGATCCTCGGCCCTTCCGCGGTGATCGCCACGGTGTGCTCGAAGTGGGCCGCCAGCGAGCCGTCCACGGTCGAGATCGACCAGTTGTCTTCGTGGACGTAGACGTCGGGCGAGCCGGCCGTGATCATCGGCTCGATCGCCAGGGTCATTCCCTCCCGGAGCTCGGGGCCGCGGGAAGAGCCGACGAAGTTCGGCACCTGCGGGTCCTCGTGGTAGGAGCGGCCGACCCCGTGGCCGACGAGGCTCCGGACGACGGAGAACCCCGCCTCCTCGGTCACCGTCTGGACGGCGGCGGAGATGTCGCGGACGTAGGCGCCGACCTGCGCCGCCTCGATCCCCGCCCGGAGCGCGGCCTGGCAGACGTCGAGCAGCCGCTGCGCCTCGGGGTCGATCTCGCCGACCGCGAACGTCGCTGCCGAGTCGGCGATCATGCCGTCCTTCGTCACGCCGACGTCGATCGAGACGATGTCGCCTTCGCGAGCCCGGTAGGCCCCGGGAATCCCGTGCACGATCATGTCGTTCGGCGAGATGCACGTCGCCGCCGGGAAGCCCTTGTAGCCTTTCGAGGTGGGGACGCCGCCCTGCGAGCGAATGTAGTCCTCGGCGAGCCGGTCGAGCTCGGCCATCGTCACGCCAGCCTCGAGCCGCTCCTCGATCAGCGCGAGCGTGCCGGCGACGACGATCCCGGCCGCGGCCATCAGCTCGATCTCGTGTGGGCTCTTGCGGATGATCATGCCTCTCCTTCGGCCACGCCTGTCGGAGACCCACGGACCGGCGCGCGACGCTCGCGAGCTCCAGCGTCCGACACCGTCACGCGTGCACTCCCACCTGCTCGAGCGCGTCCTCGATCTCGTCGTAGACCTCGTCGATCGTCCGCTCGGCGTGCAGCGGCACGAGCTTGCCCGTCGCGCGGTAGTGCTCGACGATCGGCTCGGTCTCGGCGTGGTAGATCGCGAGGCGGCGCGCGATCACCTCCGGCGTATCGTCGGGACGGTTCTCCTCGACGGCGCGCTTGAGCAGCCGGTCGGTCGCGACGCCGTCCGAGAGGTCGAAGAAGAGGATCGCGTCGAGCCCGCGGCCGATCTGCGCGAGCATCGCGTCGAGCGCCTGCGCCTGGGCGAGGTTCCGCGGGAAGCCGTCGAGCACGAAGCCGTCCGCAGCGTCGGGCTGCTCGAGCCGCTCGCGAATCAGCGCGACGGTGACGTCGTCGGGAACGAGCTGCCCCGCCGCCAGGATCGGCTCCACGCGGCGCCCGAGCTCGGACCGGGACGCGATCGCGGCGCGGAACATCTCGCCCGTCGAGATGTGCGGGATCTCGTACTCCGCCGCGATCCGCTTCGCCTGCGTTCCCTTCCCGGCCCCCTGCGGACCGAGGACGAGGAGGTTCAACGCAGGAAGCCCTCGTACGAGCGCATCATCATCTGCGACTCCATCTGCCGCATCGTGCTGAGCGCCACGCCGACGACGATCAGCACCGAGGTGCCGCCGAGGGCGCGCGAGGTTGCCTGCGAGAAGTTGAAGTAGTTGATGAAGATCGACGGCAGCACGGCGACAACCGCGAGGAAGATCGAACCGGGCAGCGTCAGTCGCGTCAGGACGCGGTCGAGGTACTGCGCCGTCGGGGGGCCGGGACGGATGCCGGGGATGTAGCCGCCGTACTTGCGCAGGTTGTCGGCCTGGTCGACGGGATCGAACTGCACCGCCGTGTAGAAGAAGGTGAAGATGACGATCAGCGCCGCTTCGACGCCGAGGTACGTCCATGAGCGCTGCGAGAAGTGGGTGTTGATGAACGACTGCGTGGCGGGTGCGAACGAGCCGATCGTCTGCGGCAGCGCGAGCACGGCCGCGGCGAAGATGACCGGAATCACGCCGGCCATGTTGACGCCGAGCGGCATGTAGGTCGCACCCCCGGCCGTCTGACGGCGGCCCACCATCCGCTTCGCGTACTGGATCGGGATCCGCCGCTGCCCTTCCTGGACGAAGACGACGGCGACGATGACGCCGAGCGCGACGAGCGGGAAGAAGAGCTTCTCGAAGGGACCGCCGTTGATCCAGGCGCTGATCCCGGCAGGCGCCGAGGTGAGGATCGAGGCGAAGATCAACAGCGAGATGCCGTTGCCGATCCCGCGCTTCGTGATCAGCTCGCCCATCCACATCAGCAGCGTCATCCCCGCCGTGAGCGTGATCACGATCAACACCAGCCGGCCGCTGTTCACGTTCAGCACGTGCTCGCGCTTGAAGAGGTAGCCGTAGCCGATGCTCTGCGCGGCCGCGAAGCCGACGGTCAGGTAGCGCGTGTACTGCGTGATCTTGGCGTAGCCCGACTCGCCTTCCTTCTTCAGCTGCTCGAGCGACGGCACGACGGCCGTCATCAGCTGCAGGATGATCGAGGCCGTGACGTACGGCATGATCCCGAGTGCGAAGATCGAGAAGCGCGAGAGCGCGCCGCCGCTGAACAGGCTCAGCAGGCCGAAGACGCCGGAGGCGTGACTGCCGAAGTAGTTCTGGATCGCCGACGAGTTGACGCCCGGCGCCGGCACCCACGAGCCGAGGCGGTAGAAGGACAGCACGACCGCCGTGAAGAGCACGCGGCGGCGAAGCTCGGGCACCCGCCACGCGTTTGCAAGCCAGGAGAGCAGGGTTACGCCTCCCCGGCTTCCGGCTCGGCCTCGGCGCCCGCGGTCTCTTCCGGCTCCTCGGCTGCGGCCGGCGCGGCGTGGTGCCGGACCTTGCGCACCTTGGGCTCCTTCAGGAGCGTGAGCGTGCCGCCCGCGGCCTCGACCTTCTTGCGCGCGCTCGCCGACGCGGCATGGACGCTGATCGTCAGCTTCTTCGAGAGCTTTCCGGTCCCGAGCAGCTTGACGTCCTTGCGGAGCGAGCGGATCAGGCCCTGCTCCTTCAGCGACTCCGGCGTCACCTCGGCCCCCGCGTCGAAGCGGGCGAGGTCGCCGACGTTCACCGGCTGGCTGTGGGTGCGGAACGGCCCGATCGGCATCGCGTCCTTCGACGTCGCGCCGCGCAGCTTCGGTACGCGCATGAAGAGCGGCATCTGCCCGCCCTCGAACGACGCGCTCGCGTTGTGCGAGCCGGCGCGCGACTTCTGGCCTTTGATCCCGCGGCCGGAGTAGCGCCCCTTGCCCGAGCCGTGGCCGCGGCCGACGCGCTTTCGCGCCTTGCGGGGCTGAGCGGGCGTGAGATTGGAGAGGTTGAGCGAATCAGGCATCGTCGACGCGGACCAGGTGGCGGACCTTCCTCAGCATGCCAGCGATCGCCGGCGTGTCGTCGTGCTCGGCCGTCCGGCCGATCTTCCCCAGCCCGAGCGCGCGGAGGGTGCCGCGGTGCTTCTGGGTCTGCCCGATCGAGCTACGAACCTGCGTCAGCCTGATCCTCGCCACCGGCACTCACCTCCTCGGCCACGGGAGCCCCGGCTGACTCGCTCTTGGCGGTCGGCGCGGAGGAGACCTTCGAGCCTCCGGCCTCCGACTTGGCCTCCACCTGTTCGCTCTCGCGAACGAGCCGCTTCGCGGCCGGCAGCACCTCGGCGATCGACTTCCCGCGCGCCCGCGCCACCTCCTCCGGGCGGCGGAGCTGGCGGAGCGCCGACTCGGCCGCTTTCAGCATGTTGATCGGGTTCGTCGTCCCGAGCGACTTCGCGAGCACGTCGCGGACGCCGCCGAGCTCCAGGACCGCTCGCACGCCGCCGCCGGCGATGACGCCGGTGCCCGGCGACGCCGGGCGAAGCAGCACCGTCGCGGCGCCGTACTCGCCGACGACCTCGTGTGTGATCGTCTGCCCGTGCTTGGGGACGGTGAACAGGTTCTTCTTCGCGTCGTCGACGGCTTTCGAGATCGCGAGCGGGACCTCGCGTGCCTTCCCGTAGCCGACGCCGACGCGGTCGCTCTCGTCGCCGATCACGACGAGCGCGGTGAACGAGAACCGCCGGCCGCCCTTGACCACCTTGGCGACGCGGTTGATCTCGACCACGCGCTCCTTCAGCTCTCTCGACTCTGCAACGTCGACTGCCATCAGCGCCCCTCCCGGTGATGTGGCCGCGCATCCGGGTCGCTAGCACCAGGCGATGCAAGGACGCAGGGGGCGGCGAGAGTAGAACTATCGGCGCCCCTGAGGACGCAGCAGCGCGCCGCGTGATAGCGGGCCGGAAGCCCGGATGACATTGCCGGCAGGGACACTAGATCCTGAGTCCCTCCGACCGTGCGCCGTCGGCGAGCGCCTTGACACGTCCGTGGTACAGGTAACCGCCGCGGTCGAAGACCGCGGACTTGATCCCCAGCTTGCGCGCCGCGAGGGCGATCAGCCTGCCGACCTCGTGCGCCTGCGCCTGCTTGTCGCCCTCGAACGACTTCGGCAGCGAGGTCCAGCCGACGCCGGTGAGCGTCCGGCCGGTCTCGTCGTCGACGAGCTGCCCGAAGATGCCGCGGTTCGAGCGGAAGACGACCAGGCGCGGCCGCGCGGCCGTGCCCACGACCCGGCTGCGCACGCGCCGGTGGCGGCGCAGGCGCGCCTCGCGTGTGGCGAGGGCGCTCATGCGCGCTTCCCGACCTTTCTCCGCACGAACTCGCCCTGGTAGCGGATGCCCTTGCCCTTGTACGGCTCCGGCGGGCGCACCTTCCGGATCTCGGCGGCGGTCTGGCCGACCACCTGCTTGTCGATCCCGCGGACGACGATCTCCGTCGGCGTCGGCACCTCGAACTCGATTCCCTGCCGCGGCGCGATCCGCACCGGGTGCGAGTAGCCGACCTGCAGCTCGAGGTTGGCGCCGGCGAGCGCGGCGCGGTAGCCGACCCCTTGCAGCTCGAGCCGTTTCTCGAAGCCGTTGGTGACGCCCTCGACCATGTTCGCGACGAGCGTGCGCGTCAATCCGTGCAGCGCTCGGTCCTCGCCGCGCTCGGTCGGCCGGCTGACGACGATCTGGCCGTCGCCCTGCTCGATCGAGATCCGCTGCGGCACGACCTGCCGGAGCTCGCCCTTCGGCCCGGACACGGTCACGCGGCCGGCGTCGATCGACACGAGGACGCCGGCGGGCACGTCGATGGGTCTCTTTCCGATTCGGCTCACAGCCCCCTCCCACCCCTTCGGGCCGAGACGGAGCCGAGTGTGTCGATGCAGATCTTCATGTTCGTGGGCATCCGGGTCGTCACCAGACGAAACAGATGACTTCGCCGCCGATGCCTTCGCGCTCGGCGGTGCGGCTCGTGATGACGCCGCGCGAGGTGGACAGGATCGCCGTGCCCATGCCGCCGAGGACGCGCGGCAGCCGGTCCTTGCTCGCGTAGATGCGGCGGCCGGGCTTCGAGATGCGCTTCACGCCGGTGAGGACGCGCTCGCGGCTGCGCCCGTACTTCAGCTCGATGACGAGGAGCCTGTGCCCCTTGTCGCCCTCGACGCGGTAGCCGCGGATGTAGCCCTCCTCCTGGAGGATGCGCGCGATCTCTTCCTTCAGCTTCGAGCTCGGCATCTCGACACGGTCGTGCAGCGCCTTGTTGGCGTTGCGGATGCGGGTGAGCATGTCGGCAACAGGGTCGCTCAGCATGGCCGACCGAGCCTGTGAAGAATCAACAACGAGTGTCTCGACACCTTTCCCGTCTCCTCGTCCCGAACGATTTCGTCGCTCACCACGAGCTCTTCGTCATGCCGGGAATCACTCCCTGGTGGGCGAGCTCGCGCAGGCAGATGCGGCAGAGCCCGAACTTCTTGAACACGGCACGCGGCCGGCCGCACCGGCTGCAGCGCGTGTAGTTGCGCACCTTGTACTTCTGCGGCCTCGCGGCCTTGACGACCAGCGACTTCTTCGCCACGAACTACGGCTCCTCTCTCGACGCCAGCGGAAGCCCGAGGCCGCGCAGTAGCGCCTCGGCCTGCTCGTCCGTCTCGGCGGTGGTCGTGATCGCGACGTCGAGGCCGCGGATCTGGTTGATGCTGTCGTAGTCGATCTCGGGGAAGATGATCTGCTCGCGGATCCCGAGCGAGTAGTTGCCGCGGCCGTCGAACGAGCGCGCGCTGAGCCCGCGGAAGTCGCGGATGCGCGGCAGCGCGATCGAGATCAGCCGATCGAGGAACTCCCACATCCGGTCGCCGCGCAGCGTCACGCGGGCGCCGATCGGCATCCCTTCCCGGATCTTGAACTGCGCGATCGACTTGCGGGCGCGCCGCACCTGGGCGCGCTGGCCGGTGATCGTCGTCAGCTCCTCGATCGCCGAGTCGAGCGCCTTCGAGTCGGTCTTGCCCTCGCCGACGCCCATGTTGAGCGTGATCTTCGTGATCTTCGGCACCTGCATCACGGTCGCGAGCCCGAGCTCCCGCTGCAGCCGTGCGCGCAGCTCCTCGTTGTAGAGCTGCTTGAGACGCGGCGTGTATCTCTCCGTGACGGTGGCCATCAGCGATCGATCTCCTGGCCGCAGGCCTCGCGCTTGCAGATACGCACCTTGCGCACCTCGCCCTTGACGTCCTTCGTCACGTACCCGACGCGGGTCGGCAGCTTGCAGGTCGGGCAGACGACCATCACGTTCCCGACCGGCACGGGCGCCGGCTTCTCGATGCGGCCGCCGGGGGTCATCGTCGCGCCGCTGATCCCGGTGCGGTTGGCGCGGATCGGGCGCGGCTTCTCGTGGCGCGTGACGACGTTCAGGTTCTCGACGATCACCTTGCCCTCGTGGGGTCGCGCGTCGATGACGCGACCCTGCTTGCCGCGGTCTTTCCCCGACAGCATCTGGACGAGATCGCCCTTCTTCACCTTCATCGCGGGCATCTAGAGCACCTCCGGGGCCAGGCTGACGATCTTCATGAAGTTCTTCTCTCGCAGCTCGCGCGCGACCGGCCCGAAGATGCGCGTGCCGCGCGGATTCCGCTGGTTGTCGATGATGACGGCGGCGTTCTCGTCGAAGGCGATCAGCGTGCCGTCGTCGCGGCCGAACGGCTTCTTCGTGCGGACGACGACCGCCTTCACGACCTCGCCCTTCTTGACGGCGCCTTGCGGCGCCGCGGTCTTCACCGTCGCGGTGATGATGTCGCCGACGCGCGCGTAGCGGCGCTTCGACCCGCCGACGACACGGATGCAGAGCAGCTCGCGGGCGCCCGTGTTGTCGGCAACCTTGAGCTTGGTCTCCTGCTGGATCATCGGCGGGAAGGGGCTGCGATCACTTGGCTTTCTCCACGATCTCCGCGAGGCGCCAGTTCTTCGTCTTCGAGAGCGGCCGGGTCTCGACGATCCGCACGACGTCTCCGACGGCGGCCGCGTTCTGCTCGTCGTGCGCGTGGAACTTGCGCGTCCGCCGCACGACCTTCTTGTAGCGCGGATGCAGCTTCGTGACGTCGACCGAGACGACGATCGTCTTGTCGCCCCTGTCGGAGACGACGACGCCGCGGCGCTCCTGCCGACGCCCGCGCTCCGACTCCTTCTTCGGCGTGCGGACGAGCGGCTTGCGCGCGGTCGAGCGATCGCGCTTCGGCTTCGTGCGCGTCGGGCGCAGGCGGCGCGGCAGCCGTTTCTTCGGCCGCTTCGGCTCCTCGGCGGCGGGAGCGGTCTCCGACGCCGCTGCGGCGGCCGTCTCGGCAGCTGCTTCCGCTTCGGTGACGGGTTTCTCCTCAGCCATTGTCTCTCTCGTTCTGGACCGTCAGGATGCGCGCAATCTCACGCTTCGTGTGCTTGAGGCGGCTCGTGTTCTCGAGCGCGCCGGTTGCCGACTGGAAGCGCAGGTTGAACAGCTCCTGCCGCGTCTCGGCCAGCCGCTGCGCCAGCTCGTCGTTCGAGAGGTCGCGCAAGTCCCTAGCTCTCAAAGATGTCACCTTCCCGGCGCACGAACTTCGTCTTGATCGGGAGCTTCTGGCCGGCGAGCCGCAGCGCGTCCTTCGCCAGCTCCTCGGGCACGCCGGCGAGCTCGAACATGACGCGACCCGGCTTCACGACCGCGACCCAGCCCTCCGGCGAGCCCTTCCCCTTGCCCATGCGCGTCTCGGCCGGCTTCTTCGTGTACGGCTTGTCGGGGAAGACGTTGATCCAGACCTTGCCGCCGCGCTTGATCTTGCGGGTCATCGCGATCCGCGCCGCCTCGATCTGCCGGTTGCTGACCCACCCGTCCTGGAGCGCCTGGATCCCGAAGTCGCCGAACTGCACCGTCGTCTGACCCTTGGCCAGTCCGGTGCGGCGGCCCCGGTGCGCCTTGCGGAACTTGGTCTTCCTCGGCATCAGCATTACTCGGTCGCCTTCTTCCTCGTCGTCGTCCGCCTCGCTCGCGGCTTCGGCTTCTCCCGCGCCGGCGGCGCCGGCGGCGCCGCCTCCGGCTCGGTCACCGGCCTGTCGACGCCGGCGGCCTCGGGCGGCTGCGCCACGACCGTCGGCTCCTCCGGAGCCGCGTCCGGCTGGACCTCCTGCGGCGCCGCCTCGCGGCGCGGCGGACGGCGAGCGCCGCCGGGCCGGCCGGCGCGCTGGCCGGGACGGCCGCGACGCACGGGGCCCAGGCCCTCGCGATCCTGCTGTCGACCGCGGCCGCCCTCACGCGAGGCGCCGAGGCCTTCGGTGACGCCGCCGCGGCGGCGCGCCGTGTCCTGGTCGCCGAGCCGCGTCTCCTTGCCGCCGCCCGGGATCCCGCCGTAGCCCGCGGGCATGATCTCGCCTTTGTTGATCCAGACCTTGACGCCGATACGACCGGTCGGCGTTCGCGCCTCGGTGAACCCGAAGTCGATGTCGGCGCGGATCGTGTGCAGCGGCACGCGGCCCTCCGAGTACTGCTCGGAGCGGCTCATCTCCGACCCGCCGAGCCGGCCCGAGCACTGGACCTTGACGCCCGCGGCGCCCGACCGGATCGCGGATGCGAGCGAGCGCTTCATCGCGCGCCGGAACGAGACGCGGTTCTGGAGCTGCTCGGCGATCGACTGCGCGACGAGCTTCGCGTCGAGCTCGGGCCGCTTGATCTCGTTGATGTTGATGTGGACGTTCTTCTGCGTCAGCGCGTGGATCTCTTTGCGCAGCGCGTCCACCTCGACGCCCGACTTCCCGATCACGATCCCCGGCCGCGCGGTGTAGATGTCGACCGTGATCCGCTGCTTGTCCTTGCGGATCAGGATGTCGGAGAGGCCCGCGTGCGAGAGCTTCTTGAGGATGTGCTCGCGGATCTTCAGATCCTCGTTCAGCGCCGCGGCGAAGTCCTTCTTGCCGACCATCCAGTTCGACTTCCAGTCGTGGATGACGCCGACGCGCAGCCCGCCCGGATGAACCTTCTGTCCCATTACGACCTGCTCCCCTCCCGGCCGGGCCGCGCCGGCTGCCCAAGCCGGACCGTGATGTGACAGGTGCGCTTGTGGATCCGCCCGACGCGTCCGCGTGCCCGCGCGCGCCAGCGCTTGATCGTCGGCCCCTCGTCGACGTACGCCGCCGCGACGACGAGGTCGTCGCCGTTCCAGCGCAGGTCCGGGTGCGTCTCGGCGTTCGCGATCGCGCTCCGGAGCACCTTCTCGATCTCGCGCGCCGCCGCGCGCTTCGAGAAGGCGAGCACGGTCCGGGCCTCGGGTACGGTGCGCCCGCGGATGTGGTCGACGACGAGGCGCGCCTTGCGCGGCGAGATGTGGACGTACTTGGCCACCGACTTGATCTCCTGCTCGGGTGTGCTCATCGGAAAGGCGTGCTCGCGGGTTGCGAATACGTCCCGAGTCGCAGCGAGTGCGGGCGTTGCCGAGCGAGCCGACGGCGAGTGAAGCCGATCATCGCTTCACCTGCGTCTTCTGGTCGCCGGCGTGGCCGCGGAAGTGGCGCGTCGGCGCGAACTCGCCGAGCTTGTGCCCCACCATCTGCTCCGAGACGAAGACCGGCACGTGCTTGCGGCCGTCGTGGACCGCGATCGTGTGCCCGACCATCTCGGGGAAGATCGTCGAGGCGCGCGACCAGGTGCGCACCATCTGCTTCGAGCCGGACGCGTTGAGAGACCGGATCCGCTCCAGCAGCCGATCCTCAACGAACGGCCCCTTCTTCGAGCTTCTGCTCACCTCTTCTCCTTCCCGCGACGACGGCCGCGGACGATCAGCTTGTCGGAGTCCTTGTGCTTCGCGCGCGTGCGCTTGCCGAGCGTCGGCACGCCCCAGGGCGTGACCGGGTGTCGGCCGCCCTTCGACTTGCCCTCGCCGCCCCCGTGCGGGTGGTCGACGGGGTTCATCGCGGAGCCGCGCACCGCCGGCCGCTTCCCGAGCCAGCGGCTGCGGCCGGCCTTGCCGCCGGTGATGTTGCCGTGGTCGAGGTTGCCGACCTGTCCGATCGTGGCGCGGCAGGTGAGGAGGACGCGCCGCGTCTCACCCGAGGGGAGGCGCAGCGTCGCGTAGCCCGCGTCCTTGGCGACGAGCTGGATGCCCGCACCGGCGGAGCGCGCGAGCTGACCGCCCTTGCCGGGCTGCAGCTCGACGTTGTGGATCAGCGTGCCGGTCGGGATGTTCTCGAGCGGCAGCGCGTTCCCGGGCTTGATGTCGGCGTCGGCGCCGGAGGCGACGGTCGAGCCGACGCGCAGCCCGGCGGGAGCGAGGATGTACGACTTCAGGCCGTCTGCGTAGTGGAGCAGCGCGATCCGCGCCGAGCGGTTCGGGTCGTATTCGATCGCCGCCACCTTCGCCGGCACGCCGTCCTTGCGGCGCTTGAAGTCGATCGTCCGGTAGCGGCGCTTGTGGCCGCCGCCCTGGTGGCGCGTCGTGATCCGGCCGGTCGAGTTACGGCCGCCCTTCTTGGTCAGCTTCCCGGTCAGCGCCTTCTCCGGCTTCGACTTCGTCACCTCGGCGAAGTCCGAGACCGTCATGAACCGGCGGCCGGCCGACGTCGGCTTGAAACGGCGAACGGGCATGGCTAGATCTGCGCTCCCTCGAAGAACTGGATCGTCTGGCCGGGGTGCAGGCGCACGACCGCCTTCTTCCAGCCGGGGCGCACGCCTCGGCTGAGGCCGCGCCGCTTCGGCTTCGGCTTGACCGTGACGATGTTCACGCGCGCGACCTTGACGTCGAACAGCTCTTCGACGGCCTGGCGGACCTGTGTGCGGTGCGCGTCCGGGTGCACCCTGAAGGTGTAGACGGAGTCGGCCGTGCCGGTGTAGCTCTTCTCCGAGACGACCGGCGCGAGGACGATCTGGCTCGCGTGCATTACTGCGCCCTCCCCTGGACGGCGGGCAGCGCCGCCTCGCTGACCACGAGCGAGCGCGCCCACGCGAGCGCCGCGACCTCGAGCTCCGACGGCGTCACGAGCTCGACCTTCGGCAGGTTGCGGAACGAGAGCCAGGCCGTCTGCTCGTCGGCGTTGAGGACGACCAGGGTCGGGGCGCCGAAGCCGTCGAGGACGGATCTCGCGAGTTTCGTCGACGGCTCGTCGAACGTCGCGGCGTCGAGGAGCGCCAACGTTCCCGCCTTCGCGTGACTGGCCAAGGCGGAGCGGAACGCCGCTTTGGTCACCTTGCGGTTCACCTTCTGGACGAACCGGCGGGGCGTCTTCGCGAACGCGTGCCCGCCGCCCGTGAACTGCGCCGCGCGGATCGTGCCGGCGCGCGCGCGGCCGGTCCCCTTCTGGCGCCACGGCTTCGACCGGCCGCCGGAGACCTGGCCGCGGCTCTTCGACGCCGCCGTGCCGGCGCGCCTCGCGTTCAGCTCGGCCCGGACCGCCTCGTGCACGAGGTGCGGCTTGACGTCGGCCGCGAACACGGCCTCGTCGAGCGCGACCTCCTTCGTCGCACTGCCGCCGAGCACCGGTGCGGTGGGAGCGGCCATCAGGCGCGCACCTCCACGATCCCGTTCTTCGGTCCCGGCACCGAGCCCTTGACGAGCAGCAGGTTCCGTTCCGGGTCGACGTCGTGCACGCGCAGGCCGACCTGCGTCACGCGCTTGCCGCCCATCCGGCCGGCCATGCGGACGCCCTTGAAGACGCGCGACGGCGTCGCCGACGCGCCGACCGATCCGGGTGCACGCACGTTGTGCGAGCCGTGCGCGCGCGGGCCGCTGCCGAAGTTGTGGCGCTTGATCGTCCCCTGGAAGCCCTTGCCGATGCCGAGACCGGACACCTTCACCTCGTCGCCGGGCTGGAAGACCTCGACCGTCACCGCCTCGCCGACGACGCCGCCGTCGATCGGGCCGCGGAACTCGACGAGCGTGCGGTGCGGCCCGACGCCGAACTTCCTCAGGTGACCGAGCTCGGGACGCGACAGCTTGCGCTCCGGAACGGCGTCGAATGCGAGCTGCACGGCCTCGTAGCCGTCGAGCTCTGCGGTCCGCACCTGGACCACGGGACACGGGCCCGCCTCGATCACGGTCACGGGCGTGACGGCGCCCGTCTC
Organism: Gaiellaceae bacterium; assembly: GCA_035651195.1. GTDB lineage: Bacteria > Actinomycetota > Thermoleophilia > Gaiellales > Gaiellaceae > PALSA-600. The sequence continues at coordinate 38,373 of DASRGD010000040.1, forward strand.
CTCGTCGAAGACCTGCGTCATCCCGAGCTTCTTGCCGATGATTCCCTTCGCCACTACGAGACGCTCCCGAGGAAGAAGCGAGAACAGCCCGAGGCGTCGTTCTCAGCTTCGAAATGGCGCGACGATTTCATAGCTTGATCTCGATGTCGATTCCTGCCGGCAGGTCGAGTCGCATCAGCTGGTCGATCGTCTTCGGCGTCGGGCTGAGGATGTCGATCAGCCGCTTGTGCGTCCGGACTTCGAAGTGCTCGCGCGAGTCCTTGTCCTTGAACGGGCTGCGGATGACGACGTAGACGTTCTTCTCCGTGGGCAGGGGAACCGGCCCGGTGATCGTCGCGCCGCTCCGCTGCGCCGTGTCGACGATCTGCTGGGCCGACCGATCCAGCTGCTGGTGGTCGTAGCCCTTGAGGCGGATGCGGATCTTCCCCTGCGCCACGAATCCCTCTCCGCGCCCTCTACTTGATGACCTTCGTGACGACGCCGGCGCCGACGGTGCGGCCACCCTCGCGGATCGCGAAGCGCAGCCCCTCGTCCATGGCGATCGGCTGGATCAGCTCGATCTCCATGTTCGTGTTGTCGCCCGGCATGACCATCTCCTGGCCCTCCGGCAGCTTGATCGAGCCGGTGACGTCGGTCGTCCGGAAGTAGAACTGCGGCCGGTAGTTGTTGAAGAACGGCGTGTGCCTCCCGCCCTCGTCCTTCGAGAGCACGTAGACCTCGGCCTGGAACTGCGTGTGCGGCGTGATCGAGCCCGGCTTCGCGAGCACCTGGCCGCGCTCGACCTCCTCGCGCTTGATGCCGCGCAGGAGCGCGCCCGCGTTGTCGCCGGCCTGGGCGAAGTCGAGCGTCTTCTGGAACATCTCGAGCCCCGTGATCACGGTCTTCTGCGTCTCGGGGTGGATGCCGACGATCTCGACCTCGTTGCCGACCTCCGCCCTGCCCTGCTCGATGCGGCCGGTGACGACCGTGCCGCGACCGGTGATCGTGAACACGTCCTCGATCGGCATCAGGAACGGCTTGTCGACGTCGCGCACCGGCTCGGGGATGTAGGTGTCGACGGCCTCCATCAGCTCGAGGATCTTCGGCGTCCACTCGGCGTCGCCCTCGAGCGCCTTCAGCGCCGACACCTGCACGACCGGGATGTCGTCGCCCGGGAACTCGTAGCGCGAGAGCAGCTCGCGGACCTCCATCTCGACGAGCTCGAGCAGCTCGGGGTCGTCGACCATGTCCGCCTTGTTGAGGGCGACCACGATCGCCGGCACCTCGACCTGGCGGGCGAGCAGGATGTGCTCGCGTGTCTGCGGCATCGGCCCGTCGGCGGCCGAGACGACGAGGATCGCGCCGTCCATCTGCGCCGCCCCGGTGATCATGTTCTTGATGTAGTCGGCGTGACCCGGGCAGTCGACGTGCGCGTAGTGGCGGTTCTGCGTCTCGTACTCGACGTGCGAGGTGTTGATCGTGATGCCCCGCTGGCGCTCTTCCGGCGCGTTGTCGATCGACGCGAAGTCGCGCACAGCCGTGTTCGTGCCCTGCTCGGCGAGCACCTTCGTGATCGCCGCCGTGAGCGTCGTCTTGCCGTGGTCGATGTGCCCGATCGTGCCGACGTTGACGTGCGGCTTCGAGCGCTCGAACTTCTGCTTTGCCATGTTTTTTCCTCCGGAAAAAACTATTCAGATTGATTTGCGGAATTTCAAATCTGTCCAGTCTCGTTGGCGACAATTGCGGAAGCAATTGTCGCTGGCACTTCTTCGTAGCGGTCGAACTGCATCGTGAAATCCGCGCGGCCCTGTGTCATCGAGCGCAGGTCGGTCGCGTAGCCGAACATCTCCGAGAGCGGCACGGACGCCCGCACGATCTGGGCGTTCCCGACCGGGTTCATCGACTCGATCCGCCCGCGCCGCGCGTTCAGGTTGCCGATCACATCGCCGAGGTAGTCCTCGGGCGTCGTCACCTCGACGGCCATCACGGGCTCGAGCAGCTTCGGCCTCGCCCGCCTCACCGCCTCCTTGAACGCCATCGAGCCCGCGATCTTGAACGCCCGCTCGCTCGAGTCGACGTCGTGGTAGGAGCCGTCGACGAGCTCGACGCGGACATCGACGACGGGGTAGCCGGCGAGGACGCCCGACCCCATCGCCTCCTGGATCCCCGCGTCGACCGCCGGAATGAACTCCTTCGGGATCTTGCCGCCGACGACCTTGTCCTCGAAGACGTAGCCGGCGCCCGGCTCCTGCGGGTAGACGTTGATGATCGCGTCGCCGTACTGGCCGGAGCCGCCGGTCTGGCGCACGAACTTCCCCTGCACGTGCTCCGCCGGGCGCGAGATCGTCTCGCGGTAGGCGACCTGCGGCCGCCCCACGTTCGCGTCGACGTTGAACTCGCGCTTGAGCCGGTCGACGATGATCTCGAGGTGCAGCTCGCCCATCCCCGAGATGAGCGTCTGCCCCGTCTCCTCGTCGGTCGTGACGCGGAAGGTCGGGTCCTCCTCGGCGAGCCGCGAGAGGCCCGTGCCGAGCTTGTCCTGGTCGGCCTTCGACTTCGGCTCGACCGCGACCGAGATCACCGGCTCCGGGAACGTCATCGACTCGAGCACGATCGGGCTCGCCTCCGCGGCGAGCGTGTCGCCGGTCGTCGTCTGCTTGAGGCCGACGCCGGCCGCGATCTCGCCGGCGGTGATCTCCTGGCGCTCCTCGCGGTGGTTCGCGTGCATCTGCAGGATGCGGCCGACGCGCTCGGTGCGGCCGGTCGTCGTGTTGAGGACGCGGTCGCCCGCCTTCAGCTTGCCGCTGTAGACGCGGAAGTAGGTCAGCTTGCCGACGTAGGGATCCGACATGACCTTGAACGCGAGCGCCGAGAACGGCGCCTCGGCGGTCGCCGGCCGATCGGTCGGCTCGTTCGTCTTCGGATCGATCCCCTGGACGGGCGGCACGTCGAGCGGGCTCGGCAGGTAGTCGACGACCGCGTCGAGGAGCGGCTGGACGCCCTTGTTCTTGAACGCCGAGCCGAGCAGCACCGGCGTGATCTCGTCCGACAGCGTGCCGGCTCGAAGCGCACGGCGGATCATCTCGGGCGTGACCGAGCTCTCGTCCTCGATGTACGCCTCGAGCACCTCGTCGTCGAAGTGCGAGATGGCGTCGATCAGCTGGTGGTGGTACTCGTGCGCCTGCTCGGCGAGCTCGGCCGGGATGTCGGTGACGTCGAACTGCTGCCCGAGGTCGTCCTTGTAGACGATCGCCTGCATCTCCACGAGGTCGACGACGCCGGCGAAGTTGTCCTCCGAGCCGATCGGGATCTGGACCGGGACCGGGTTCGCGCCGAGGCGGTCGCGCATCGACTGCACGGCGGCGAAGAAGTTCGCCCCGGTCCGGTCCATCTTGTTGATGAACGCGATCCGCGGCACCTTGTACTTGTCGGCCTGGCGCCAGACCGTCTCCGACTGGGGCTGGACGCCGGCGACGGAGTCGAACACCGCCACCGCGCCGTCGAGCACGCGCAGGCTCCGCTCGACCTCGACCGTAAAGTCCACGTGCCCGGGCGTATCAATAATGTTGATCCGATGGTCGCGCCAGAAGGCGGTCGTCGCCGCGGACGTGATCGTGATGCCGCGTTCCTGCTCCTGCGCCATCCAGTCCATCGTCGCCGCGCCCTCGTGCACCTCGCCCATCTTGTGGGTGCGGCCGGTGTAGTAGAGGATGCGCTCGGTCGTCGTCGTCTTGCCCGCGTCGATGTGGGCCATGATCCCGATGTTGCGGACGCGATCGAGTCCGACTCGTGTCTCAGCTACCGCCACGTCTTCTCTCCTCTACCACCGATAGTGGGCGAAGGCCTTGTTGGCCTGCGCCATGCGATACATGTCGTCCTTGCGCTTGAACGCGTTCCCCTGCTGCTCGAGCGCATCCAGGATCTCGGCCGCGAGCTTGTCCTCCATGTGCTTCTCGCGCCGCTCGCGCGCGAACGTCACGAGCCAGCGTAGCGCGAGCGTGCGGCCGCGCCGTTGCGGCACCTCGACGGGCACCTGGTAGTTCGCGCCGCCGACGCGCCGGCTGCGGACCTCGAGCACCGGCGTCACCGTCTTCACCGCCTGCTCGAGCACCTCGACCGGCGGTCGGTTCGTCCTCGCGCCCACCTTCTCGAGGGCGGCGTAGACGATCCGCTCCGCGGTCGAGCGCTTGCCCCGGGTCATGACGCGGTTGACCAGCTGCGTGACGAGCTGGCTCTCGTAGACCGGGTCCACGCCGAGCGGGCGAGGCTGGATCTCCGCGCGCCGCGGCACTACGAGCTCCGCTTGGCGCCGTACTTCGAGCGCGCCTGCTTGCGGTCGGCGACGCCGGAGGCGTCGAGCGCCGCCCGGATGACCTTGTACCGGTACCCAGGCAGATCCTTGACCCGGCCGCCGCGAACGAGCACGACCGAGTGCTCCTGGAGGTTGTGCCCCTCACCGGGGATGTAGGTGCCGACCTCGATCCCGTTCGTCAGCCGGACGCGGGCGATCTTGCGCAGCGCCGAGTTCGGCTTCTTCGGGGTCATCGTCGAGACGCGCGTGCAGACCCCCCGCCGCTGCGGGGCACCCTGGAGGGCGGGCGTCTTCGTCTTGTCGCGCTTCGACGTGCGACCTTTGCGGATGAGCTGGTTGACAGTCGGCATCGGAAAAGGGTCGTTACAGACAAAAGGCCGGCGGGCGTTCGCCCAACCGAACCGGCCAGGCATGGTAGCAAAGCTCCGGGGCGGTCGGACCCGCTCCGGAACTGCATTTTCAGGGTAGCGGACAAGACGTGGGGCCGCGCTCGTCTCTACAGTGGATGCAGGCGTCCTCGTGACCGAGATCGGATTCATCCTCGGGCTCGTTCTGGCCGCGGCGGCGGTCGTCGTGCTCACCCTCCGCGCCAAGGCCCGGGCCGACGAGCGCATCCGCAGCGTCCTCGCCGCGCTCGGCGGCGAGACGGAGCTCGCGGCGTCGCTCGACCCGGACGACGTGATTCGCCGCACGCTCGACGGCGCCGCCGCGCTGCCCGGCGTCGACGCGGTCGTGCTCGAGGCAGGCGAGCGGCGCGCGCTCTACGGCGCGAGCGAGGAGGAGATCTCGGGGGCGGCGCTGCAGCCGCCGTCGCACCGGAACCTGCGCGCGCTCGAGCTGGTCTACCGCTACCGTCTCGACGACGCCGAGCGGGCCAGGGGGTTGCTGCGGAGCGGCCTCGCGGTGCCGCTCGTCGTCCGCGGGCAGCCGATCGGGACGCTGACGGCGTTCTCGCGCTCGGCTGCGCACGGCTTCCCGCGCGAGACGGTCGTCGCGCTCGAGCGGCTCGCCGCGCGTGCCGCGCCCGCCCTCGACAACGCGACCCAGTACGCTGAGGCGCGCCGCCTCGCCGACGTCGACTCCCTCACCGGCCTCCGGAACCGGCGCTCCTTCCACGAGCTGCTCGGGCACGAGATCGCGCGCGCGAGGCGCTACCGGCGGAAGCTGTCGCTGATCGTGTTCGACCTCGACAACTTCAAGCAGATCAACGACCGGATCGGCCACCTGACGGGCGACGCGGTGCTCGCCGAGGTCGCAGCGCGCGTGAGCGCCGTCGTCCGCGAGTCCGACCTCGCGGCCCGCATCGGCGGCGACGAGTTCGGCGTGATCATGCCGGAGACCGCGCTGATCGACGCCGAGCACCTCGCGAATCGCATCGCCCGGACGGTCGCCGAACGGCCGGTCGGAGACGGCCACAAGCTGTTCGTGTCCGCGGGCGTCGCCGAGCTGCGCCCGGAGGACGACGCGACCGAGTTCTTCGAGCGCGCCGACGACGCGCTCTACCGCGCGAAGAAAGCCGGCAAGTCGCGCACGATCGCGGCCGGCTAGGCACCGCCCTACATGTCACGGCGGCAGGTGCCGATATCCGGCTCGTGGACGCACGTCGCGCCCGCTCGTTGCTCGTCCTGCTCGTCCTCGTCTCCGCGTGCGCGAAGTCGGCGCTCGCATGGCTGCAGGCGACGCCGGTCTACCTCCCGGACGAGTACCTCTACGGCGCGCTCTCCCGCTCGCTGCTCGAGTCGGGACGACCGCTCGTACAGGGCGGGCCGGCGCACTTCTGGGCGCTCCTCGTCCCCGTGCTCGAGGCGCCGGCCTGGCTCGCGGGCTCGGTCGGGACGGCGTACAGGCTCGTCCAGGCCGAGCAATCGCTCGCCGTCTCGCTGAGCGCGCTTCCCGTCTACTGGCTCGCCTGCCGGCTCGGCGTCGCCCGCGGCGGCGCGCTCGCGGCTGCGGCCGTGACGCTCCTCGTCCCCGACACGGTCTTCTCGTCGGTCCTGCTCAGCGAGTCGTTCGCGCTGCCGCTCTTCCTCGGCTCGGTGTGCGCGGCGGTCGCGGCACTCGACCGCGGCGGCCCTCGCCGCTGGGCGGCGTTCGCGGCGCTCGCGCTGCTCGCGACGGCGGCGCGGCTCCAGTTCGTCTTCCTGCTCGTGCTCGCGCCCGCGGTCGGCGTCGTGCTCGAGGCGCGCAGGCGCCGTGTCGCGGCCGCGGCCACGTACGCCGCCTCGCTCGGCGCGCTGGTGCTCGTCGGCGCCAGCGCCGTGGCGCTCGAAGGCATCTCCGTGCTCGCCGGCCGCTACGGATCGCTGTTCGCGCAGCACGTTGGCGTCGGCGGCCTGCTCATCTGGGCCGGGTACAACAGCCTCGCGCTCGCGTTCGCCTGCGGCTGGGTCGTCGTCCCCGCGGCCGCCGTCGGTCTCGCGCGGATGACGTGGCGGCCGGCACAGCGAGTCGACGACGCGTTCGCGCTCGTGACGCTGCTCTCGCTCGTGACGCTCCTGCTCGAGGCGGCGCTCTTCGCACAGGACGGGCTGCAGGCGATGGAGCGCTACACCTTCTACTCGGCGCCGCTGCTCGTCGTCGCGTTCGCCGTCGGCTGGCAGCGACGGCTGCTCGAAGGCCGCCCGCACGCGGCGCTCGCGCTCGGCCTGACCGGCCTCGGCCTGTTGCTGCCGCGCTTCGCGCAGTTTCTGTTCACGCGCGCCGACGCGGCGCCGTCGCTCCTCGCGTACCGGGCGCTGCTCCACGTCTCCGGCCTGAACGGCGGCGTCTGGTGGGGAATCGCGGCGGGGCTCCTCGGCGGCGGGGCGCTCGTACTCGGGCGGCGCGGCGAAGGGCGGGCGCTCGCCGGGCTCGCGATGACCGTCGGCGCGCTCTTGCTCGCCGGCGCCCAGTTCGAGTTCCACGACGCCGCCGCGCGAACGGCGCGACTGGCCGGCGGCCCGCTCTCGTTCGCCGACGAGGCCGGCGCCCGCGACGCGGCGTACCTGACGTTCTCGGACACCGCGGCCGCGGACGCCGAGGAGACGGCTTTCTGGAACCGCAGCGTCACGCAGGTGTTTCGCCTCGGGAGTCGCAGCTCCGGCGACGGCTTCCGGGCACCGCACGTCGAGGCGGGCCCGACCGGTCGCGTCCTCTTCGAGGGCCGCCCGATCCGGAACGAGCTCGTCGTCGACCGGACGGCGGCCTACGCGCGCTTCGACCGGCCGCCGCGGGCGCAGACGGCGAGGGCAGCCCTCCTGCCGCCGGCCGCCGCTCTGCGCGAGCTCGTCGACGGCTCCGTCCGCTCCGGGTCGTGGCTGGCCACCGCCGGCAGCTTCCGCGCCTGGCCGGCGAGACCGGGCGGCCGGGTCCGCGGCTCGCTCGACCTGCGCCTCTGGGGTACGAATCCGGTGCTGGAGCTGCGTGGGCCGGACTGCAGCGGCAGGGTCGCGGTCACGCCGAGGCCGGTCGACGTACAGATCCGTTTCGACGCCGCCGGCCCCTGGAGCTGCCGGTTCGTCGTTCCCGGGTTCGGCACCATCGTCGGAACGCACGTCGTCGGCGTGCACGCGAGGATCCTGTGCTTCGAGCAGGCGCCGCGGGCCTGCCCGCCCCACCCAGGCCCGAAGCCGGGCGGCGACGCATTCCGGCTCGAGCTCGCCGCGGCCGGCGACTGATCTTCGCCGCGCTGGGCTACGCTGTCGGTCGTGATCGTGTGGCTGAGGGGTAAGGCGGCGTCGCTGGCGGCGGTCGCGACCGTGGCGGGCCTCGCCGCGGCCGCGCCGACGGCGGCGCCGGCGGCGAAGAGCGCCCCGGTCGTCAAGGCCGTCATCTGGCCGAACCTGAACATCACGTTCTCGCCGAAGACGCTCAAGCGGGGGACGTACGTGATCAAGGTGACGAACCGCAGCGTCCAGGACCACAAGTTCCTGATCGGCGGCGTGACCTCGGCGATCGTCGGCTCGCACGCGACGCGGTCGGTGAAGGTGACGTTCAAGAAGGCGGCGCTCTACCTCGCGACGCTCTCCGACTGTGGCTACCTGAGCCTCTGCGTCGGCGGCAACCCGGACATCGGCCCGTCCGGGTACCTCAAGGTCACCAGGTAGCGGTTCGCGGCTTGCGCCCGTCGCGCCGCTCGCCGAAACTCGGTGCGTGGCCGGGTACCCGTGGCCGATCGAGCCGTTCGAGCGCCAGCACCCCGTGCGCGCCTTCTTCCGCGACCCGCGGATCGGCGACGCGGGCGGCTCGTCCTTCCACACCGGCGTCGACGTCTCGGCTCCGGACGGCACCGCCGTCCACGCGGTCGCAGCGGGCCGCGTGTCGATCGAGGGGACGCAGAACGTCGCCGTCGCCGCCGGCGGCCGCGACTTCGGGTACTGGCACATCATCCCGGCGGTCGAGCAGGGCGAGTCCGTCGGCGTCCACGGGCTGCTCGGCCACGTCGCACCCGGCTGGGGCCACGTGCACCTCGCCGAGCGGACCGCCGACCCGGCGCCGCAGGGGACCTACTGGAACCCGCTCCGCGCCGGCGGCCTGACGCCGTTCGCCGATTACGGCGCGCCGGTCGTGGCGCGGATCGTCACGTCGCAACCGGCAGCGGCGCTGCACGGCCGCGTCGACCTGATCGCCGAGGCGTTCGACCGGCCGCCGATCTCGGCGCCGCCGCCGTGGCAAGGGATTCCGGTCACGCCGGCGCTCGTGCGCTGGCGGCTCGTTCGCAGCGCGGCCGAGGTCGTGCCCTGGCGCGTGGCCGCCGACTTCCGCGTCTCGTTCCGGCCTGACGTCGTCGGCAGCTCCGACGTCCACTTCGGCGACGTCTACGCCCCGGGCACGCGGCAGAACCACCCGAACGCGCCCGGCCTCTTCCGCTTCTGGCTCGTGCGCGGCTTCGACACGCGCGCGCATCCGGACGGCACGTACCGGCTCGACGTCGAGGCCGCAGACGTGCGCGGCAACGCCTCCCGAGGCCACCTCGAGGTGACGTTCGCGAACGCGCCGGTCTGATGAGCGCGCCGGAGTGGCCGTACCGGCGCACGCGGCCGTGGCTCGTGCACTACCTCGCCTGGGACGGCGCGACCGCGCGGCAGGCGTGGATCGTGCTCCCGGGCGGCTGGGGCCCGACCCGTCCACCGGCGCCCGCTCCGCTCGTGATCTCGCCGCACGGGCGCAACAACCTCGGCTTCGCGAACGCCGTCACCTACTGGCGCGACCTGCCAGCGGACGGGTCGTTCATCCTCGTCTGCCCGGACGGGCTCGGGCGCGCGCACGACCGCGCGAGCGATCCGTACGACCAGCCGCCGAGCGATCCCGGCCGCTTCAGCTACGGCTACCGCCGCGAGATCGACGACCTCGCGCGGATGCCGCAGATCGTCGAGGCGACGCTCCCGTGGCTGCGCGTCGACCGCTCGCGCGTCTTCGTGCTCGGGAGCAGCATGGGCGGCCAGGAGACGTTGCTGCTCGCCGCGCGCTACCCGCACGGGCTCGCGGCCGGGACCGGGCGACTCGCCGGCGCGGCTGCGTTCGACGCGCCGTGCGATCTCGTCGCGCAGTGCGCGTACCTCACGCACCAGCCCGCGACCGGCAGCGCGAATCCGCCCGGCGTCGCGGCGCTGATGATCGAGGAGGTCGGCTCGCAGCCGGCGAGTCTCGGCGCGTTCGCTCTCGCTGCACGTTTCTACGACCGGAAGACGAACGGCCAGCTCACGATCGGCGAGCTGCTCGCGAAGCTACCCCGCAACCAGGCGCTCTGGGACGAGCGCAGCCCGCTCCACCACGCGGCGGCACTCGCCGCGCTGCCCTTCCCGCTGCGCATCTACTGGAGCTCGCACGACACGGTGGTCGGGAACCAGGCGACGGCGCAGAGCGGGAAGCTGTACGCCGCGATCAAGGCGGCGCGCCCGAGCGCCGACGTCGTGCAGGTCGAGGGCACCTGGGCCCACTCGGCCGAGTTCGTCCCGAGCGGCAAGCTCGGCGAAGCGCTTGTCGCACTCGGGCTGATCGCGACGTGAACGCCGCTAGCCGACGACCACGCGTCCCTTCATGTGGTCGTGCACGGTGCAGATGTAGTTGTACGTTCCGGCCTTCGTGAAGGTCAGCTTGTAACCCTCGACGACCGGCGGGCCGAACGAGTTGACGAAGACGCCGGAGCTGTGAAAGCCGCGCCCGTTCCACGTCGAGGACGCGACGACCTTGAGATGGATGCCGCTCTTCGGGCCGCCGGTCGTCGGCGGCGGCTCGCCGGGCCCGCCCGCGGGGCCGACCGCCTTCGGGTTGAGGTGCACCGTGCCGTCAGGAGCGTTGAGCCGGACGTCGTCGTCCGTCGTGTTCGAGTTGAACGTTATCGTGTGGTCACCGAGGAAGTACCAGGTCACCGAGCCGCCGACCGGGATCTTGATCGTCTTCGGACCGAACTCGTCGACCTGGGCGGGAACCATCGCCCCGGAGCCCGCGAGGACGGAGTCCGGCGGCGTGCTGGCATTCGGCACCGGCGGCTTGCCCCGGCGTAGCGCCGCAACCGCCGAGTCGAGCCCCGTCTCCATGCCTGCGAGCTGTTTCTGTCCGAGGGCATACTGGGCGCTCGGGCTCGGGATCGAGGTGCTCGACGGGACGACGTTGAGCTTGCCGTTCATGAACTCGCGGTGCAGCAAGCAGAAGAAGCGGTACGTGCCGGGCGGGGTGCCGCTCGAGATGTGCACGCTCCACCGCTGGTTCGCGTCGAGCCAGCCGCTGTTGTAGTACGACTGGCCGCCGTCGAACGCGGGTTGCTCGTGCTGGCTGCGGGGGCAGAGCGCGGTGCCGGGCGGACCGCCCCGCACGTAGCAGGGGTCGGCAGCCGAGGCGATCGCGTCGCCGGGGCCCTGCGGGAAGAGCTGGGGCAGCGCCGCGTCTGCCGCCTGCAACGCGGGTGGTGGCGTGTTGGCGTGCTGCTGCTTCGGCGTCAGGTGGACGTAGGCCGCTACGGCCTTGTCGGCCAGCGTGCCGAGCGTGACCGTGTGCGGCTCGCCGACGCCGACGTAGTGGAAGACGACGGTGTCGCCGGGATGCACGGTGCTCGATCTCGGGAAGTAGGCGAAGAAGGTCTCGTTCGCCTTCGAGTTGACGCCGTCGACGTTGACGGTGAACGACTGGCTCGCCGACGCATTTCGTGACGCCGACGTCTTCGCGAGACCGATCGCTCCCCCGCCCAGCGCGCAACTCGCAAGGGCCGAAACGGCAGCCCACCTCAGACCAGCCCTCATCGCTTCCCCCTCCGGCCTCGCTCCGCGCCTGCGCCGGCGCGATCATACCGATCGGCCCTTCAACCGCTTCCAGCGACACGTCGAGGCATCGGCTCTTCGCCGCTGGGTATCGGTAGCGCGTGCAGGCGGACCCGATGCGCGTGTTCGAGGAGTGGTGGCGCGAAGAGCAGCTGCCAGTCGTGCTCGCGACCGCGTCGACGGAGGGCCGGCCGGCGGCGCGCACGGTCGTCCTCGAGCACTTCGACGACCGTGGCTTCGTCTTCTGGACGAGCTCGGAGAGCCGGAAGGGCAAGGAGCTCGGCGCGAACCCGCGCGCCGCGCTCGTCTTCCTGTGGGAGCGGCGGCGGCAACTGGCGTCGAGGGCCGCGTCGAGCGCGTGTCGGAGGAGGAGAACGAGACTGACTGGAGCGGGCGTGAGGGCAAGCGGCAGATCGCTGCGTTCCGCCGAGGCGCGCCGGTCGCGGACCGGGACGAGCCCGAGAAGCTCGTCCGCGAGACGCTGGATGACCCACCCCGGCCGCCGGTCTGGGTCGGCTACCGCGTCGTGCCCGACGCGATCGAGGTCCGGGTCGCGGACGAGGAGTTCGTCCACGACCGGATCCGCTATGGACGCGCCGCTGACGGGTGGCAGCGAACGCGGCTCCAGCCCTGACTCACGAGACCGGTCGCTCCCGGCCTCGGATCGACTTGAGGAAGCTGTCTTCATCGGCGGATGCCGCGAGGCCGGGCTTGGCCCGGCCTCGCTAGCTTCCGCTCCTGGTTCGCTCCGGCGCGACGACGATGCCGCGCGAAGCGCGGCTGTTCTTCGCGACGCTCCTACTCGGGCTCGCCGTCGACGAAGTCGAGCGAGCCGCCGTCCTGGCCGATCTCCTCGAGCGCCTGCAGCAGCGTCTCGTCGGCCTGGTAGAGCTCGCGCG
>DASRGD010000041.1:0-2409 GCA_035651195.1 Gaiellaceae bacterium
CACACGCCGAACGTCGCCGTCGTTCCCGGGCTCGACGCCGACGCGTTGCGCCGGCAGGCCGAGGAGATCGCAGCCGCGAACGAGCGGCTGGCGCCGTTCCGGATCCTGCGCGGAGTCGAGTGCGACATCCGGAACGACGGCACGCTCGACCTCCCGGACGACGTGCTCGCGGAGCTCGAGTGGGTGCAGCTCTCGCTGCACGCCGGGCAGCGGGCACAGCGGCGCGAGCTGACGGCGCGGGTGACGGAGGCGATGCGGCATCCGGCCGTCCGCTGCCTGAGCCACCCGACCGGCCGGCTGATCGGCCACCGGCCTGAGAACGCACTCGACCTCGAGCGGACGTTCGAGGTCGCGCTCGAGACGAGCGTCGCGCTCGAGGTGAACGGACTCCCCGACCGGCTCGACCTGCGCGGCGAGCACGTGCGGGCGGCGGTCGAGGCCGGCGTGACGATCGTCTGCTCGACCGACGCCCACTCGGTCGGCGGCCTCGGCAACATGCCGCTCTCCGTGCACACCGCGCGCCGCGGGCGGGCCGCCCCGGGCGACGTGCTCAATACGCGCCCGCTCGCAGCGATCGTGCGGCGCTGACGCGCATACCGGCCACCTCCGCCGCATACCGCAGCGCGATCTCCTCCAGCTCGGAGTCGGTGGTCGCGCACGCGTCGGCGAGGATCGTCACCTTGAAGCCGAGCTCGCGCGCGTCGATCCCCGACTGCACGATGCACCCTTCGGTCGACGCGCCGACGAGCAGGATCCGCTCGACCTCGAGCTCGCGCAGGAGCAGGACGAGCGGCGTGTGGTCGAACGCCGAGTAGCGCGGCTCGAGGACGAACGGGTCGCCGGGCCGAGGTGCGAGCGGCGTCAGGTCAGGTGTCTGCTCGGTCGCGGCGCGGACGAGCCCGCGCGCGTCACCGTCCCAGCGGCCGCGCTGGTCGTTGACGTAGACGACCGGCATCCCCTTCGCGCGCGCGACGGCGATCGCCTCGACGAGCGCGGCCATCCGCTCCTGGAACGACGCAAGCAGCGCGTCCCCGTCCTCGTGCTGGAAGTCGTCGAAGACGTCGACGACGAGCACCGCGTCGCGCATGCGCTACTGCTTCAGGACGCCGGTGTAGACGAGCACCTGCGCGTGCTGCGGCGCCTTGCCGCCGGCAAGCGGCGTCTGCTGCACGATCTTGCCGACACTCGCCTTCGACGCAACCGGCAACCGTTCGTAGATGAGCCGCAGCTGGGCTGCGTTCAGCGTCGAGACGGCGTCCTGCAGCGTCTTCCCGATCACGTTCGGGACGGTCTCGGGCGGGAACTTGCCGTCGCCGCCCGAGAGGTTGATCTGCACGTGCGCCTGCGCCGGCAGCGTCGTCCCCGCCTGCTTCGACTGCGCCTCGACGGTGCCGAGGTCGTCGGTCGAAGGCACGAAGACGACGTTGACGAGGAGACCCGCCTTCGCGAGCTCGTCGACCGCGGCCTGCTCGGGCTTGCCGGCGACATCGGGGACGCTGGCCGGGGCCGGGGTCGACGCTGCAGGCGCCGGCGTCGGCGCGGCGGGACGCGCCGCCGCCTGCTGCACGGTCGTCGTCTGCGCGGCCGTCGTCGTCAGCTGCGGCGGCTGCGCCTGCCTCGCCGGCGTCACGGCCTTCGGCCTCTCCGCCGCCGCGGGCGCCCGGTCGACGAGCAGGGCGACGGCCGAGCCGAGCCGCACCTTCTGGGCGCTCGAGGGTCGTTGCTCGGCGACGAGGCCGTCGCGCGGGCCGCTCGTGCGCAGCTCGAGCCTCGGCGTCAACCCGGCGCCGCCGATCTCGACGATCGCCGCCTGCTTCGTCAAGCCGACCACCTGCGGCACCGCGACTTGCTCCACCGTCACTCCGGCGTTCGTCGTCGACGGCGTCGCCGGTCGGTCGATCACCACCGTCCTCGTCTGCGGCGTGCCGCCCCGGTGGGTGAGGATCCAGCCGGCGAGCACGCCGACGGCCGCGAGCGCGAGGACGACGAGCGCGCGCAGCATCCCGCGCCCGATCGGCGAGTCCGGCTCTTCTGGTGGATAGGGCGGCGGTGCCGCGGGCGGCGGCGCGCCGCGTTGCACGAGCGTCTCGTCGACGCGGGTCGGCCATTCCTGCGGAGGCGTTGTCACGATGGCGAAACGGCCGAGGCCGGATCGCGGTTACGCGGCGAGCAGCCGCTCGCGGCCGGCCGGGAAGGCGGAGGCGCGAAGGCGCCGCGCGTGGCTAGAGCAGACCGGCGACGACGCCGAGATCGGCGGTGAACTCCCGTCGCGCCTCGGCACGTGCGGCGTCGTCCGGCGCGCGCAGGATCGACGACGGGTGCACGGTCGCGACGACGTATCGCGCGATGCCGGTTTCCTCGAGCACCTCGCCGCGCTGCGTGGTGACGCGAAACGAGTGGCCGAGCAGG
>DASRGD010000042.1:0-16393 GCA_035651195.1 Gaiellaceae bacterium
AGCGGGCGACGGGGCTCGAACCCGCGACCCTCAGCTTGGGAAGCTGATGCTCTACCAACTGAGCTACACCCGCGTGGGGCGCAGTCTAGCGCGGAGTCAGCCGAAGAACGTCTTCGCCGTCTCGTACCAGGAGTCGGGCACGAGCTTCAGCTCCGCGGTTGCCTCGGTCAGCGGCACGGACACGATCTCGTCGCCGTGGAGCGCGGCCATCTGACCCCAGTCGCCGGCATTGACGAGGTCGGCGGCCTTGAGGCCGAAGCGCAGGCCGAGCATGCGGTCGCGCGGCGTCGGCGAGCCGCCGCGTTGGATGTAGCCGAGCACGGTCGCTCGGGCCTGGAGACCGGTCCGCTTCTCGACCTCCTGCGCGACCGTCTCGCCGACCGCCCGGTTCTCGACGCGGACGTGGCCGAACTCGTCGACCTCGCCCGTGTCGGCGAAGCCCGGCAGCTCGGCGCCCTCGCTCGCGACGATGACCGAGAAGTTCTTGCCGCGCGCGCGCCGCCGATCGACCGCGGCGGCGACGTCGTCGAAGTCGACCGGCTGCTCGGGGATGAGGATGTAGTCGGCGCCGCCGGCGATGCCGGTGAAGAGCGCGATCCAGCCCGCGTGCCGGCCCATCGTCTCGACGACGATGATCCGGTTGTGCGACTCGGCCGTCGAGTGGCAGCGGTCGACCGCCTCGGTCGCGACCGCCACCGCGGTGTCGAAGCCGAAGGTGTAGTCGGTGCCGTTGAGGTCGTTGTCGATCGTCTTCGGCACGCCGACGACGGGCAAGCCCTCCTCGGCGTGGAGCCGCGACGCGACGCCGAGCGTGTCCTCGCCGCCGATCGCGACGAGCGCGTCGATCTGCTCGAACGTCCGCTTGACGCCCTCTACCCCGCCTTCGTTCTTGTAGACGTTCGTCCGCGAGGTGCCGATGATCGTGCCGCCCTTCGGCAGGATCCCCGAGATCTCGTCCCAGCCGAGCGGCCGCAGGTTGCCGTCGATCGCGCCGCGCCAGCCGTTCAGGACGCCGAACGTCTCGTGGCCGTTCTCCCACAGCCGGCGGCAGACGGCGCGGATGACCGGATTCAATCCCGGGCAGTCGCCGCCGCCCGTGAGCATGCCGACCCGCATCGCGCGGCGATCCTACATTCGCTCCGGCGGCTCGACCCCGACAAGCCGCAGGCAGCGTGCGAGCACGCGCTGCGTCGCCCGGCAGAGCCCGAGGCGGAACGACTCCGACTCCGAGCCGAGGACGCGCAGGTCGTGGTAGAAGCGGTGGAAGTCGTCGGCGACCTTGATCGCGTAGACCGGTAGCGCCTGCGGCCCGCGGCGCGCCGTCGCCTCGCGCACGACGCCGGGGAACTCGGCGAGGCGCTTCACCAGCTCGCGCTCCTGCGGCTCGAGCCGCGGCGGGTCCGCGTCCTCCCTCGGCGGGCTCGCCGCGTTCCGGAGGATGCCGGCGATGCGCGCGTGCGCGTACTGGACGTAGTACACCGGGTTCTTCTGGCTCTTCTCGGCGGCGAGGTCGACGTCGATCTCGATCGTCTGGTCGGGGCCGCGGCTGACCAGGTACCAGCGCGCCGCGTCGACGCCGATCTCGTCGAGGAAGTCGTCGAGGAAGACGACGTCGCCGCGGCGCTTCGACATCTTGCGTTGCTCGCCGCCGCTCGTCAGGTGGACGAGCTGGTAGATCAGCACCTCGACACGGGCGGGGTCGTACCCCATCATCTCCGCCGCCGCCTTCAGCCGTGCGACGTAACCGTGGTGATCGGCGCCGAGGACGTAGATCGCCCGGTCGAACCGGTCCAGCTTGTGCCGCAGGTAGGCGACGTCGGCGGCGAAGTAGAGGTAGCTCTCGTCGGCGGATCGGCGCAGCGGGCGGTCCTTGTCGTCGCCGTGCTGCGACGTCCGTGCCCAGAGCGTCCCCTCGGATTCGTACGTGTCGAGGCGCGCGATCGCGTCGGGAATCTGTGGCTCGAGCTCGGCCTCGCGCACGAAGGAGTCGAAGTCGACGCGGAAGCGGTGCAGCGTCGCGACGATCCGGTCGAGCATCGCCGGCACCGGATCGCCGTCGACGCGCGCGAGCTCCTCGACGTACGCGCCCTGGTAGCCGTCTGCCGGCGGCTCCGCGCCGCGGCGCACCGCCTCGACCGAGGCGCGGAACCGCTCCATCTGCCGGCCCGCGTCGTTCCAGTAGTACTCCCGCTCGACGTCGTGGCCGGCGAACTCGAGCAGCCGCGCGACGCTGTCGCCGTAGGCGCCGTTGCGCGCCGAGGCAACGGTGACAGGCCCGGTCGGGTTCGCCGAGACGAGCTCGACCTGGATCCGCTCGCGCGGGTCGGCGAAGCCGCCGCCGTAGTCGTCGCCGATCTCGGCGGCGGCGTCGACGAAGAAGCCGTCGGCGAGCCACAGGTTCAGGAAGCCCGGGCCGGCGACCTCGGCACGCTCGACCTCCGGCAGGGTCAGAACCTGCTCCGCGTACCGCGCTGCCAGCGCGCGCGGGTCGCCGCCGCCGCGGAGCGCTGCGTTCGTCGCGTAGTCGCCGTGCTTCGGGTCGTTCGGGCGCTCGAGCTCGACCTCGCGGCCCACGAGCGCGCCGATCGCCTGCGCGAGGCGATCGACCGCGTTACCCGGCAACGGCCTCTCGCGGCCCGAACAGGTCCTCGAGCGCACGCAGCTCGGGCTCGGTGCCGATCGCGATCAGCACGTCGCCGACCTCGACGCGGACGTCCGGGTTCGGCGTCGTGTCGAAGCGGCCGTCGAGCTTCCGCAGCGCGACGACGACCGCGCCGGTCGTGCTGCGGATGCGGAGCTCGCGGATCGAACGTCCCGCCTGATGCGACTCGGGTGTCACCTCGATCTCCTCGAAGCGAAGGTCGGGCCCGGCATGGGAAGAAACGATCTCGAGGAATGCCGCCACCTGCGGCTTGAGCGCGAGCTTCGCCATCTCCATGCCCGCGGTCGAGTACGGCTGGACGACGCGGTCGGCCCCCGCGAGCAGCAGCTTCCGCTCCGCTTCGGCGTCGGAGGCGCGTGCGACGATCGTCAGGTCGGGCCGCCGAGCGCGCGCCGAGAGCGTGATGTAGAGGTTCTCGGCGTCCGAGTCCGCCGAGGCGAGCAGCCCCTTCGCGTAGTCGATCCCGACCTCCATCAGATCCTGGTCGTCGCTGCCGCGGCCGACGCGGTAGAGCACGTCGCGCTCCCGCGCCGCCTCGAGCGCGTCCTCGTTGAAGTCGAGGACGACGAACGGCTGCGCCGAGGCCGCGAACTCCTCCGCCGCGCGGCGGCCGACGCGGCCGAAGCCGCAGATGATGAAGTGGTCCCTGAGCTGCTCGATCATCCGGCGCCGTCGCTTCTCCCTCCGGGCCTGCCCCGTCACCTCGCGGGCGACCGCCTCGACGGCCTGCGCCGCGAGGTAGCCGAAGATTGCCACGCCGCAGAGCGCGAGCGCGAGCGTCAGGAACTCGGCGCCGGGCCCGCGCGGCGTCGTGTCGAGGCCGGTCAGCGTCGCCGTGACGACGGCGCGGTAGAACGCCGAGTGCCACGACTCGTGCAGCAGCTGGTGGAACCCAATCGTCCCGCCGGCGAACACGGCGAGGATCGCGACGACCGTGACCAGGATCCGGCGCAGGTGTCGACGTTCCACGGCTCTAGTATCGTGGGCCGTGATGGAGGGACGCGAGCGTCGGATCAACATCCAGGCCGATCCCGAGCATCTCGCAGGCCGATACGCGAACTTCGCGAACGTCAGCTTCTCGGACTACGAGTTCACGATCACGTTCGCCCGCATCGACCACGAGGTCGAGGAGGGTGAGGTCCCCGGTGTCGTCGTCGCCCGCATCAACATGTCGCAGCAGTTCGCGAAGGAGCTGCTCGACGCGCTCGCAGACTCGTGGTCGAAGTACACGACCGTCAAGGGCATCCAGAACCTGCCCGAGACCGGCGAACGCGGCTAGCCCGCCTGCCTGCGCGCGTCGAACTGCTCCGCCATCGCGATCCGCTGCATCAGCGTCGGGTGGTTCTCGAGCCACGCGTACGCGAGCAGCGACGGATTCGGCTCCTCCAGGCTCGTGGCGGAGAAGGTCCGGAAGAGCTCGCGCGCCGCGACGGGGTCGCTCGTCGCCCGGAGCGCGCGCCAGTCGGCCTCCGCTTCGTAGCGGCGTGAGACGGCGTTCAGGAACGGCGTCACGAGCAGGCCGGCGAGGGCGAGCGCGAGGACCGCGAGCGGGAGGTTCGCCGGCCGCGCGAGCCCGCCGCGCGCGCGCGTGATCGCGCTGACGAGCAACGCCGCCGGGAAGGCGAACAGCGCGAGCCACGCGAGGCCCTTCAGGACGTGGCGGCTCTCGACGTGGCCGAGCTCGTGTGCGACGACGACGTCGACCTGGCGCGGCGAGAACCGGCCGTCGAGGAGCGTGTCCCAGAGGACGACGTGCGTCGAGGGGCCGAAGCCGGCGGTGAACGCATTCGCCTGGTGCGTGCTCTCGCGCACCGGCAGTATCCGCACCGGCACGTTCGCGTGCTCGACTCGCTCGATCCGTGCGATCCGCCCCCGCAACGCGGGGCTGCGCACGCCGTGCGCACCGGACACGGCGAGCCAGCCGGAGACGAAGCCTGAGCAGACGGCGATCGCGACGAACGCCGGCGCGCCAGCGACCCACCAGCGCCTGCCGAGCCAGACCGCGAGGCCGACGGCGACCACGATCGCGAGCAGCGCGAAGACGGCGCGCACAGGAAGCGTCACGTCCTGCTGCAGCAGCCACGCGCCCGGATCGAACGGCCCGAGGCCCCAGTGGTGCTGCCACCAGAGCCCGGCGATCCCGAACGGCAGGCCCACGAACCAGAGCGTGACGAGCAGCACCATCCCGACGATGACGGCGCTGCCGATCGGACCGAGGCCGAGCCCGCGCGCGAAGCGCGGCGCGCGCCAGACGAGGACGGCGAGCGCGACGAGCCTCGCGACGGTGCCGAGCAGCCAGAGGACGTCGACGCCGGTGCCGTAGCTCGCCGCGCGCGCGAGCTCGCGCTCGCTGAAGTAGCGGTGCTCGTCGAGGCCGCCGAGCCGCAGGCGCGGGACCGAGGTGCGCCAGAGGTACGAGGCGGCGAGCGCCCAGCAGGCGACGGCGAGGAGCCCTGCTCCTAGGATGACGCCCTTGCGCGTCGCGGTCATCTCCGACATCCACGCGAACTATCACGCCCTCGACGCCGTCCTGGCGGACGTCGAGACCGAGGCGCCGGACGAGATCTGGTGCCTCGGCGACCTCGTCGGCTACGGGCCGCGGCCGAACCGCTGCTGCCGGATCGTGGCGGCGCGCGTCTCGCTCTGCCTCGCCGGCAACCACGACCTCGGCGTGCTCGGGGCCGAGCCGCTCGAGCTCTTCTCCCCCGACGCCGCTACGGCGGCGACGTGGTCGCGCCGCGTCCTCGAGCCGGACCCGAAGCACTACCTCGAGGACCTGAAGCCACTCCTGCGGCGCGACGACGTCGAGCTCTACCACGCGAGCCCGCGCGACCCCGTCTGGGACTACGTCCTCACGGAGGAGGGCGCGGCCGAGTCGCTCGCCCTCACCCGCGCGCCGCTCGTCCTCATCGGCCACAGCCACGTCCCGCTCGCGCTCACGCTCGTCGACGGCTCGGTCGCGGGCGGCGTCGCGCCGGCCGGCGCCGACGTCGACCTCGCCGGCGGCCGCTGGCTGATCAACCCCGGCTCCGTCGGCCAGCCGCGGGACGGCGACCCGCGGGCAGCGTGGCTGCTCGTCGACTTCGGCGCCGGGCGCGCGACGTTCCAGCGCGTCGCCTACCCGATCGAGGCGACGCAGCGCGAGATCCTCGAGCGCGGGCTGCCGCCGCTCCTCGCCGCCCGCCTCGCCGACGGGCAGTAGGGGCCGGCGGGTGCCGGTCCCTACTGCCGTCGTGCCTAGTCGCCGTGCGGCGGGTTGCCCTGACCGACGAGCACGCCGTTGACGTCGATGTTGTCGAGGATGGCAAGGCCGAACTGGTCGGGGCCGCCGCTCGGATCCTGGCCCTCGTCGAAGACGATCTGGATCGACTGCACCGTCTGGCCCGAGATGTTCGTCAGCACGCCGGTGCTGGCGTTGAACGCGTCCAGCGTAGTGCCGTTGCCCCAACGGAGCCGCACCCAGCCGTTTCCACCGTCGTTCTGGGTCGTCGCCGACGGTGAGTTGCAGCCGAGGAAGTAGCTCGACCCGTCCATCAGGGTGATGTTGAACCGGGGCGCCCCGGCGCCGCAGTGCGAGCCTCGGGGATCGGACGAGTTCGTCGGCTTGCGGATGTCGTAGCCGAGCTCGGTCAGGGCCGTCCCCTTCACGTCCTTCAGGTCGGCCGTCCCCGACGCGTAGTTCGCGGTCGGACCGGTCTTCGCGAGCAACAGCCCTTCGTTGCCGTTGTCCTTCGGGTCACCGGTCGGGCAAGCCGGGTCGGTGTAGGTCGTGTCCGGCTTCTTGCCGCCCGTCGTCGAGACCCCGGCGCCGGTGGGGCAGCCGATCCCGCTCAGCCACCCCGACTGGACGAGGTCGGTGTGGGCCGGGTCGAACACGTCGGCGTGCACCTCGTGGAACTTCGCGTCCGCCGCCCAGGCGACGGCACCTGCCGCACCGAGGACCAGCACGGCGGCCAGCGTCATGAGACGTCGTCTCATCGAAACGTCCCTCCTCTCGTCCCAGAGCTCGAGCGCGATCCTACGGCAACGCTGCCCCGTCGCGCCGGTCGTCCGGCCGGACCTAGTCGACGCTGACCTGAACCTCGGCCGCGCCGAAGCTGATGCCCTCGCGGGCGAGCGCGATCTGAACCTCCTCGCGCGCCTTGAAGATGCGCCACTTCACGGTCGAGAGCGTGATCTCGAGCGTGTCCGCGATCTCGTTGTAGGGGAGCCCGACCACGTCCCGGAGGAGCAGCGCCATCTTCAGGTCCGGGTTCAGGTCGTGGATCGCCCGCCAGAGAGCGCCGATCTGCTCGGCCTCCTCCACCGGGCGGTCGACCACCTCGAGCGCCGGCGCCTCGTCGAGCGCCACGAGCCCCTGCGGCCGGCGCTCGCGCGTGCGCAGCTCGTCGAGGACGCGGTTCTTCGTCACCTGGAAGAGCCACGTCGTGAACTTGCAGCGGAGCGAGAAGCGCGGCAGACCCTGGTAGACGCGCAGGAAGACCTCCTGCGTCAGGTCCTCGGCGCTACCGCGGTCGCCGGTGAGCCGGAGGACGTAGTTGAAGACCGGCGTCCGGTAGGTGTCGACGAGCGTCGCGAAGGCGGCCTCGTTGCCCCGTTGGGCGCGGCGCAGGAGCGCGGGATCCGGCTGCGGGAGCGACAAGGAGGCGCTCATGGTAGCCCGGCCGTCCCCGACAACGACCCCCGGAGCGGGGATTTCAGCAAATCCTTACCGGTCATCGCGGCCGGCGGCTCGATCCCGAGCAGGCGCAGGATCGTCGGCGCCAGATCGGCCAGCTCGCCGTCGTCCCGCAGCTCGGCGCCCCGCTCGGTGACGACGAGCGGCACCGGGTTCGTGGTGTGGGCGGTCAACGGCGACACGCCGTCGGCCTCCAGGAGCTGCTCGGCGTTTCCGTGGTCGGCGGTGACGAGACAGACGCCGCCGAGCTCGCCGACGCGGGCCGTCACCCGCCCGAGGCAGCGGTCGCAGGTCTCGACCGCCGCGACCGCGGCCGCGACGACGCCGGTGTGGCCGACCATGTCGGGGTTCGCGAAGTTGACGACGGCGAAGGCGTAGCCGTTTCCCACCTCGTCGCAGAACCGTCGCGCCACCTCCGGCGCAGACATCTCGGGCTTGTGGTCGTAGCTCGGCACGTCGCGTGGGCTCGGGACCAGGATTCGGGTCTCGCCCGGCCGCTCCTCCTCGACGCCGCCGTTGAAGAAGTAGGTGACGTGCGCGTACTTCTCCGTCTCGGCCACGTGCAGCTGACGCAGGCCGCGCTCCGCGAGCACGTCGGCGAGCGTCTCGGCGACCGTCTGCTCCTCGAAGACGACGGGGCAGTCGAGCTCGTCGCTGTACCGCGTCATCGTCGTCAGGTCGACGCCGGCGTCGAGCAGCAGGCGCGAGAGCTGCCGCGCCCGGTCGGGCCGGAAGTTGAAGAAGATCGCGCTGTCGCCAGGCTCGATGCCGGGCGTGCCCTCGATGCAGACGGGCTCGACGAACTCGTCCGTGATGCCGGCGTCGTAGCTCGCTTGCAAACCTTTCAACACGCTTTGTGCATGGGTACACATGCGCCGCGTGACGGCGTCGAACGCTCGCTGCGTCCTCTCCCAGCGCCCGTCCCGGTCCATCGCGTAGTAGCGGCCCGCGACCGTCGCGATCCGGGCCTGCGGCAGCGTCGCGAGGTCGTGGATCGCCGCGTGCGGCGAGACGTCGCGGCCGTCCGTGAAGGCGTGGATCCACGTCTTCTCCGGCGCGAAGCGGAGCAGCGCGCGCAGGTGGTCGATGTGGGAATGGACACCGCCCTCCGAGACGAGCCCGAGTAGGTGCACACGCCGGCCGCGCGCGAATGCCGCGCGCAGCACGGGGCTCTCGAAGAAGGAGCCGTCCTCGATCGCCTTGTTCACGCGCATCAGGTCCTGGTAGAGGCGCCGGCCCGCGCCGATCGTCAGGTGGCCGACCTCGGAGTTCCCCATCTGACCCGGCGGCAAGCCGACCGCTTCGCCCGAGGCGACGAGCGTCGTGTGCGGGTACGTCGCCCAGAGCCGGTCGAAGGCCGGCGTCTCGGCGAGCGAGACGGCGTTCCCCGGCCCCGGCGGCGCGCAGCCCCAGCCGTCGAGGACGACGAGCGCTACGAGCGGGACGCGGCGCGGCAAATCGTCGCGAACGATCCCACGTCGAGCGACGCGCCGCCGACGAGAGCGCCGTCGACATCCCGCTGCGCGGCGAGCTCGCGCGCGTTTTCCGGCTTCACCGACCCCCCGTACAGCACCGGCAGGTCGAGCAGGGTCTTGATGAACGCGTGCGCCTCCTGCGCGGTCTGCGGCGTCGCCGTCTTCCCGGTGCCGATCGCCCACACCGGCTCGTAAGCGATCACGAGGTTGTCGTCGGCGTCGAGCACCGACACCTGGCGGCGCAGCACTTCTTCCGTCTCGCCCGCCTCGCGCTCCGCCTCCGTCTCGCCGACACAGGCGATCACGTGCAGCCCGGCGGCCAGGGCCGCCGCGACGCGCCGCGCCACGCTGTCGTCGGTCTCGCCAAAGTACTGGCGGCGCTCGGAGTGGCCGACGATCGTCCCGTAGACGCCGAGCTCGAGCAGCATCGGCGCCGACACCTCGCCGGTGTACGCGCCCTCCGTCTCCCAATGGCAGTTCTGGGCGAAGACGCCGATCTCGGTGTCCGCGAGGCAGCGCACGGCGGTCTCGAGCGACGTGAACGGAGGGCAGACGACGACGTCGACGTCGCCGAGATCGGCACCGACGAGCGCGCGGCAGAACGCCGCCGTCTCGGCGGCGCCCTTGAACATCTTCCAGTTGCCGGCGATGAGCACGCTACGCCGGCGGGATCGCCGCGACGCCGGGGAGGATCTTCCCCTCCAGGAACTCGAGCGAGGCGCCGCCGCCGGTCGAGATCCAGGAGATCCGGTCGGCGACGCCTGCCTCGTGGACGGCACGCACCGAGTCGCCGCCCCCGACGACGGTGAAGCCGTCGACCTCCGAGACCGCGCGGGCGACGGCGAACGTCCCCTCCGCGAAGCGCGGCCATTCGAAGACGCCCATCGGGCCGTTCCAGAAGACCGTCTTCGCGTCCGCGAGCGCGGCCGCGAAGCGATCGCGCGTTTCGGGGCCGATGTCGAGGCCCAGCCAGCCGTCCGGCGGCGCCGGGGCGATCTGTGTCTGCGCGTCCGCCGCGAATGCGTCGGCGGCGACGACATCCACCGGCAGCATCGCCTCGAACGGGAACGGGTTCGCCGTCCGGACGTCCTCCGCCATCTTGCCGCCGATCAGGACACGGTCGGCACGCGAGCCGAGGCTCGTCAGCACGGCGACCTTGTCCTCGACCTTCGCGCCGCCGGAGACGATCACGAACGGCCGCTCGACCTCGCCGAGCAACCGGCCCAGGTGCTCGAGCTCGGCGAGCAGCAGCAGGCCTGCGTACGCCGGCAGCAGGTGCGCCACAGCCTCGGTCGACGCGTGCGCCCGGTGCGCGGAACCGAACGCGTCGTTCACGTACACGTCGCAGCCGTCGGCCAGCTCGCGGGCGAACCCGACGTCGTTCGCGGTCTCGCCCGGGTTGAAGCGCGTGTTCTCGAGGACGGTGACGCGGTCGTCGTCGACCAGCTCGGCGAGACGGTCACGGACCGGCCGCATCGAGAACTTCGCGCGATCCTCCTCCGTCCTCGGCCTCCCGAGGTGCGAGCAGACGCGCACCTCGCGCGTGCCGCGCCCGAGCAGCAGCTCGAGCGTCGGCAGCGAGGCGCGGATGCGCGCGTCGTCGGCGACGCGGCCGTCCTCGAGCGGCACGTTCAGGTCGGCGCGGACGAGCACCACCTTGCCGTCGACCTCGGCATCGCGGACCGAGCGCGGCAGGTTCACGCTACGACAGCTTGTTGACGAGATCGACGAGCCGGCACGAGTAGCCCCACTCGTTGTCGTACCAGCCGAAGATCTTCACCAGCGTGCCGTTTGCCATCGTCAGCTGGCTGTCGAAGATGCAGGAGTACGGCGACTCCTTGATGTCGGACGAGACGATCGGATCGGTCAGGTACTGGAGGTAACCGGCGAGGGCGCCGTCCTCGGCGGCGGTCTTGAACGCGGCGTTGACGTCGTCCTTCGTCACCTCGCGGCTGACGATCGCGGTCATGTCGGTGATCGAGCCCGTCGGCACCGGCGCGCGCACGGCGACGCCGTCGAGCTTGCCGCGGAGCGCCGGCACGACCTCGCCGATCGCGCGCGCGGCGCCCGTCGACGTCGGCACGAGGTTGATCGCCGCCGCCCGCGCCCGGCGCAGGTCGCTATGCGGCCCATCCTGCAGGTTCTGATCCTGCGTGTAGGCGTGGATCGTCGTCATGAAGCCGCGCTCGACGCCGAACGAGTCGTCCAGTACCTTCGCCATCGGCGCGAGGCAGTTCGTCGTGCACGAGGCGTTGGAGATGATGTTGTGCGCGTCCGGGTCGTACATGTCGTCGTTGACGCCGAGGCAGATCGTGATGTCCGGGTTGCTCGCCGGCGCCGAGATGACGACCTTCTTCGCGCCCGCGTCGAGGTGCTTCTGCGCGCCGTCCCGCCCCGTGAAGAAACCAGTCGACTCGATCACGATGTCGACACCGAGGTCGCCCCACGGCATCGCGGCGGGGTCGCGCTCGACGAGCAGCTTGATCTCCTGGCCGCCGGCTTTCAGCACACCGCCTTCGACCGCGACCTCACCCTCGAGCTGGCCGAGCAGCGAGTCGTACCGCAAGAGGTGCGCCATCGTCGCCGCGTCGCCGAGGTCGTTCGCAGCGACGACCTCGAACTTCGCGTTGCGCTTCAGCGCGGCGCGGAAGAAGTTGCGGCCGATGCGCCCGAAACCGTTGATGCCCACCCGCGTCTTCGCCATGGCGAAGACTCTAGACGGACGCGCCCGCAGGCTCAGCCGGAACCGACGGGCAGACCGTAGATGTCGCCGAGCTTGCGACGGAGGTAACGAACGTACGGTTCCGGATCGATCCGCGGCGAGCCGGTGACGCGCTCGAGCGTCTCGGCGGGCGTGAACTTCCGTCCGTGCCGGTGCAGGTGCACACCGAGCCACTCGCGCAGGGCGCTGAACTCACCCTGCTCGAACTGGTCGTAGAGGTCGGGTACGTCCCCGAGCACCTTCTCCCAGAGCTGCGCCGAGATCAGATTCCCGAGCGCGTACGTCGAGAAGTAGCCGATCGCGCCGATCGCCCAGTGCATGTCCTGCAGCACGCCCCGGGACGCGTCCGGCACCTCGATGCCGAGGTAGTCCCACACGCGCCGGTCCCACTCTTCCCGCAGCTGCTCGAGCGGGAACGAACCCGCGAGCAGGTCCTGCTCGAGCTCGAAGCGCAGGATGATGTGCAGGTTGTACGTCGCCTCGTCCGCCTCGACGCGGATCAGCGACGGCGCGACCGAGTTCACCTCGCGATACCAATCCTCGGTCGAGGTGCGTGCGAGCGCCTGCGGGAAGAGCTCGGCGAGCCGCGGGAAGAAGAAACGCCAGAACGGCAGCGAGCGGCCGACGAGGTTCTCCCACATGCGGCTCTGCGACTCGTGCATGCCGAGCGAGACACCGGACGCGAGCGGCGTCCGCTCGAGGATCGGGTCGACCTGGTGCTCGTAGAGACCGTGCCCGAACTCGTGCATCGTCGCGAACAGCCCGTCGAGCTTGTCCTCGAAGTAGCGCGTCGTGATCCGGATGTCCTGCGTGCTGCCGCGCCGGGCGAACGGATGCACGGTCGGGTCGAGCCGCCAGCTCTCGTCGTCGAACCCGAACCGGCGCACGACCTCGAGCTCGAACTGCCGCTGCCGATCGAGCGGGAACGGACGCGGGTCGGCCGGCGCCGGCGCGTCGCGGCGGCCGAGCTCGTCGACGAGCGGGGCCTGGTGCGTCTTCAGATAGTCGAACGTCTCCCGCACGTGCGCGGTCTTCATGCCGGGCTCGTAGTCGTCGAGCAGCGCGTCGTACGGCTCCTCGTAGTCGCCCTCGAAGCACTCGACGTACCTCCGCTTCAGCTCGAGGTTCTCGCGCAGCGCCGGCAAGAAGCTGTCGACGTCCCCCCGCCGCCGCGCCTCCACCCAGACCGGGTAGCCGAGCGTCGCGGCGCGCGACATCGCCGCCCGCAGCTCTGACGGGACCTTCCGCTCCTTCTCCCAGTCGCGCCGGGCGACGCGCACGAGGCTCGCCTCGAACGAATCGTACTCGTGCTCCTCCTCGAAGCTCGCGAGCTCGTCCAGCAGCCGCCCGATCTCGGGCGAGGTGAACAGCTCGTGCGTGACCCGGTTCAGCGTCGCGAGCTGCTCGGCGCGGGCCGGTGCGCCGCGAGTCGGCATCATCACCTGCTCGTCCCAGCGGAGGATCTCGGCGGCCTTGGCGAGATCGGTGATCTCGGCGAGGCGCGCGCGCAGCTCGTCGAACGCGCCGCTCATGGCTGCACGCTACAGAACCACAATATGTCTTGTAACTGGCCTGGCAAGACCGCCGGCTCGTGCGAGATACTGCAAGGGGCGGGTCCATGCTCGTCCGGCGGCGGATTCAGACCCCGTCCGTCGCCAACGGTCCGGAGCGTGGTTCAACCGGAGGGGGAGGTCGTCCTCGGAGCTTCCCCTCCGGCCCGCCTCTCCGAGCCGCGCTGCCCCTCGCCACGCTCGGATGCAGTTCGCGGCTCGCCCCCAGCCGGTGCGCGGCGAGCGAGCTCGCGTACGACCGCCATTCGGTGGTGTGCCGCCGCCTTGCTGATCGGCGGCCTGCACTTCGTCGCCAGCTCCGACAGCGAGAGATATGGATGCCGCACGCGCAGGTCGGCGATTTCCTGGAGCTTCCTCGGCAGCGGCTCGCCCTCGAGGGCTCGAATCGCCTGGAGCTGCGCGTGCGCTGCTCGCGTCGTGCGGACGACGTTGGCCTCGTCGGCGTTCGCGAGGCGGTTGGCGTCCGCGCGCGTCGCCGCCACGACTGCGTGCTCGTCGAGGCGCAGCGCCGTCTCGCTCGCGCCGGCGAGGGCGACGAGGTCGGCGATCGTCTCGCTCCCCTTCGCGTAGGCGATCGCGCCGGCGCGACGGTCGAGCACGCGCAGCGGCAGGCCGTCGCGCGCCGCGACGCCGGCGACGAACTCGGCGCCCGCACGGCCGCTCGCCCGGAGCTCGAGGTGCGGCGATCGCGGCCCCGAGAGCGAGCTGCCGCCGAGCAACGCCCCGCGCAGGTAGGCGGCCCGGCAGCAGGAACGGCCGGTGACGCGCCTCGGCGGCCGTTCGAGCGGCTCGCCGCCGCGCCCGACGATGCCTGCCTCGCGCAGCAGCTGCGCCGCGGCGCGGTCGAGCTCGACGTGGAGCTGGTATCGCGTGGCCCGGTCGAAGGCGCGCCGCCGGTACGTGCGCAGCTCCGAGCGGACGCCGACGTCCCGCAGCAACGCGAAGGCGCGCCGCGCCGCCGCCGCCGACGCCACGTCGAGGTGCAGCGACCGGCTGCCGTGCCCGCGCAGGTGCCAGGTGCCCGCCGCGTGGAAGAGCGCCGACAGCTCCGACAGCCGGCAACAGCGGCGGCGCGGCGCGATCGCCGCCAGCTCGTCGCGCAGCTCGTCGGAGAGCGACATCGCCGGATGTTGTAGCGTCGCGCCGTGATACCGCGCAGCCCATTCCTGCGCACGTACGCACCCCTGCTCGGCTTCGTCTACGTCCCGCTGGGAGTGCTCGCGCTCGCGCTCGGTACGAACCACAAGCGCCTGGCGATCACGCTCTTCACGGCGGCGGCGTTCGCGTTCCTGTGGTTCCTCGGCAGTCTGCACGCGCGGATCCTGCGCTACGACCCCGACGGCTTCTTCGCCAGCATCGTCGTGCTGGGCGGCGCGGCGCTGCTCGCGATCCAGGCGGCCGCGCTCGGGACCCGCTCCGCCGAGTTCATCGCGCCGGCGGCTGCCTGCGGCGCGACCGTGATCATCGGCTCGTCGCTCGCGGCGCTCGGGGCCCGCAAGGTCCGGCCGGTCGTCGGGCGGCTCGGGATCGCCGGCGGCGTGGCGGTGTTCTTCCTCGGCATCTGCGAGGCCGCGGCCGATTGGACGTTCGTCGGCTCCACCTTCTGGGCCTCGTCGCTCGGATTCATGATCTGGGTCCTCGTCACGGCCACGTACCTTTCCTGGGGTGAGTTCGCACGCAAGGTTCCGTCCACCGGCGGCGCGGAACGAGCCAGTCCGGGAGTACGCGCCGGGTAGTCCCGAGCGGGCGAGCCTGCGGGCGCGGCTCGCCGAGATGCAGGCGACGCGCATCGACGTCCCGCTCGTGATCGGCGGCCGCCGCGTCCACACCGGGACGACGAAGCCGGCGGTGATGCCGCACGACAGGAAGCACGTGCTCGCGGACGTGCACCAGGGCTCGGCGGAGCACGTCGCGCAGGCGGTCGAGGCCGCGGCCGCCGCGTGGCAGGAGTGGTCACGGTGGCCGTGGGAGGAGCGCGCGGCGGTCTTCCTGCGCGCGGCGGAGCTGCTCGCCGGGCCCTGGCGCGAGACGGTGCTGGCGGCGACGATGCTCGGCCAGTCCAAGACCGCGCACCAGGCGGAGATCGACGCCGCGGCCGAGCTCGTCGACTTCTTCCGGTTCAACGTCGCGTTCATGGCCCGCATCTACGAGGAGCAGCCCGTCTCCCCGCCGGGGGTCTGGAACCGGCTGGAGTACCGGCCGCTCGAGGGGTTCGTCTTCGCGGTGACGCCCTTCAACTTCACGTCGATCGCCGGCAACCTGCCGTCGTCGGCGGCGCTGATGGGGAACGTCGTCGTCTGGAAGCCCGCGTCGACGGCGATGCTGTCGGCCTGGTACCTGATGCGGCTGTTCGAGGAGGCCGGGCTGCCGGCCGGCGTCATCAACCTCGTCTACGGCTCCGGCGCCGCGATCGGCGACGCGGCGCTCGCGAGCCGGGAGCTCGCCGGGATCCACTTCACCGGCTCGACGCCGGTCTTCCAGCGCATGTGGAGGACGGTCGGCGAGAACATCGAGCGCTACCGCAACTATCCGCGGATCGTCGGCGAGACCGGCGGCAAGGACTTCATCGTCGTGCACGCGTCCGCGGACGTCGACGCGGTCGCGACCGCGGTCGTGCGCGGCTCGTTCGAGTACCAGGGGCAGAAGTGCTCGGCCGCATCGCGCGTGTACGCGCCGTCGAACCTGTGGCCGGCGCTGCGCGACCGGCTGGCCGAGGAGGTGTCGACGATCAAGGTCGGCGACGTCGCCGACTTCTCCAACTTCATGGGCGCGGTGATCGACGGCCGCTCGTTCGCGACGCAGCGAGCTGCGATCGAGGAGGCGAAGGCGCACGCGGACACGACGATCGTCACCGGCGGCGGCTACGACGACCGGGAAGGCTGGTTCGTCGAGCCCACCGTCGTCGAGACGCGTGACCCCGACTTTCGCCTCCTTCGCGAGGAGCTCTTCGGCCCCGTCGTGACCACGTACGTGTACGACGAGCAGCGCTGGACGGACACGCTCGAGCTCGTCGACCGCTCGGCGCCGTACGGCCTCACCGGTGCCGTCTTCGCCGAGGATCGCGCTGCGGTGCGGGAGGCCGAGGACAAGCTGCGCTACGCCGCCGGCAACTTCTACGTCAACGACAAGCCGACCGGCGCCGTCGTCGGCCAGCAGCCGTTCGGCGGCGCGCGCGCCTCGGGTACGAACGACAAGGCCGGCTCGATGTGGAACCTGATCCGCTGGGTCAGCCCGCGCGCGATCAAGGAGCAGTTCGTGCCGCCGCGCGACTACCGCTACCCGTAC
>DASRGD010000043.1:0-43539 GCA_035651195.1 Gaiellaceae bacterium
GCGCCGACCGCTCTGTTACCTTCACCTTCAAGAGTCCCTCCCTGTCGCTCGCTGGGATGTCTCGCAACACCCATCGTGAGCGGCAGGGAGGACGTCTCTCCGACCGCTACTCCTCCACTACCGCAGGATCCGGGTAGCTAGCTCTTCTTCTTCGCGTCCTGCTCGTCGATCGTCGGCAGCGCGGCCAGGTCGCGCTCGACGGCGCGAACGAAATCGTCGTCGTGCTCCGGCTCGACGACCCGCAGCTTCGTCCCGCGGCGCCCCCGCCGACGCCGCTCGCGCCGCGGGACGGGCAGCGACAGCTTGGGCCACTGCGCGGCGACGACGAGGACGACTGCGGCTGCGAGCAGGACGGCGGCGAAGATGCTCACCCCTCAAGGATACTCACGGTCCCTCGCATGGCCACTCGGCCGGCGCCGGAGCGCGGCGGCCGGACGCAGACGCTCGAGCGGGCGCCGGCGTCGCAGCAACTCGTCCTCTCCGGGCCGTCTGCGGAGGGCGGCTCGCACCTCGCACGCCGCCGGTCGACTACCGGGGGACGCTAGAGAAGCACGCGGCTACAATGCGGCCCGCCCGAGCGATCCCCGGTAGCTCAATTGGCAGAGCATCCGGCTGTTAACCGGAGGGTTGTTGGTTCGAGTCCAACCCGGGGAGCCTCGGAAAGGCCTGCGCGAGCAGGCCTTTCTCCTCTCGAGGGCGACGCGCCCGAACGGCGCGTGGGCGGACGCGCCGCCGCAGCGCGGCGGCGGCCGCGGCGACGACCCCGAGCCCGAGCGCGAGCACGTTCGCCTGGACGCAGGTTCGGCAAGCGTTGCAGCAAACGGTGGCCGTCGGCGCGTGCTCCCCGTAGCTGCCGGCGGCGCGAGCGAGTCGACCGGTCCAGGCTGCGTTCACGCCTACGAAGTCTACTGGCTCGTTATCTGCGAACCGAGCCGTGACTACGCGTGGCGACGACGGGGACCGTCCTCGCGCTGCCCGCGACCGTCACCGTCAGCACCGCTCGCGTCGTCTTTCGCGCCGCCGCCGGCAGCGCGAGCGAGAGCTTGACGGCCCCCTCGCGGGCGGTGACCTCCCACCTCGCGAGCACGTGGCCCTGCCTGTCGGCGAGCGCGATCCGAAGGTGCGCACGACGCCGCAGCTTCGCCGTCACCTGCAGGATCGGATGCGCGGAGCCCGTCTTCAGCACCTTGGCCGGCCCCACGAGCGCAAGCGGCGACGAGCTCGAGACCTCGCTCCGCGGGGGAGCGACGGCGATCGTGATTGCCGGTGCGCCCGCCGCAGCCGCCGCGGACGTCCCCGCCGCGTCGGTGCCGGCCGCCGGCGCAGCGCCGCCGCCGCCGCCACCGGCGGTGGTGCCTGCACCACCGCCGCCGCCACCACCGGCGCCCCGATTCCCGCCGGCGGCGCCGCCGCCCCCGGCAGCCCCGCTGCCGCCTCCGCCGGCCCCGCTGCCGCCCCCGGCGGCGCCGCCGCCGGCACTCCCACCGCCGCCGCTGACCGGCGCCGAGGGTGGCGGCTGCAGCGCGGCGCCCGTGCTGAGGATCGCGGCGCTGTGCGGCTGCACGGTGATCGAGCTGACGCCGGCGCCGCTCGTCGTCTGGTAGGTGGCGCCGAGGTTGACGGTCACGGGCGTCGACGGGTCGGGGTCGACGATCACGGTGCCGCCGGTGTAGTCGCGGCGCCAGCCGACGCCGACCTGGTAGCGGGCGCCGGTCGGGGTGCCGATGAAGGTCGTCCAGGCGGGGTTCGAGGGGTCGTTGCCGTCGGCGGGCTCGTGCGTGTAGCTGAAGCCGCCGCCGCTGCCGTTCCAGACCAGGAGGTAGGAGCCGCGCAGGTAGCTCATCAGCTGCGTGTTCGTCGCCGTTCCCTTGCCGGCGGCGAAGAAGTCGGCGCCGTTCGACTGCGCCGCGTCTGCCAGGCCCAGCCAGCTCAACCAGTGCCCTGTCCAGCAGCACGGGTTCGTGTCGTACGGCGTCGCCGCGTCGGTGCTCACCTCTTCCCAGTACTCGGACTGCAGCCCGTTCACGTACGGGGCGATCGACGACCACCAGTGAACGTCCCCGGAGCCGTCGTCGGGGCCTTTCTCGTAGGCGTTCGCGAGCACGTAGAAGCCCTGCGACTTCAACGCCGGACCGACCCTCGCGACGAAGTCGCGCATCGCCGTTTCCCACGCGGCGTCGCTCGGGTACAGGGTCGGAAACGCGCCCGTGCCCGAGATGCTGCCGAGCACGCTGTCCATGTAGACCCCGTCGAAGCCTCTCGACCGCACCATCGACAGGACATTCGCGACCCACTGCTGCTGGTAGCTCGCCGAGCCGACGTTGACGACGTGATTCGCCGGATAGCCGGGCATCGTCAGCGACGAGCCGTCGCTCTTGCGGAGGACCCACGGATCGGAGGGATTCGCCGCGTCGTGCGCCTGCGCCTGCTGGTAGCTGATCGGCGTCGCGCAGTTGAGCGCGGCCACGGCGGCCGGCGAGCAGTTGTCGTCCGCCTCGCTCGCCGACTGGTAGGCAAGGACCTTCGTCCCCGGGCTCGCCGCCTTGATCGACGGGATGTAGTCCGACTCGCTCGTCGAGAGCAGGACGTAGGCGTAGCTCGGCAAGCTCGCCGTCCCGAGCGACGCGTCATTCCCGAGTGCGAGCCGGACAAGCCCGGGAACGGCCGCGGACGAGCCCGCGACGAGGACGGCGAAGAGCGAAAGGGTGGTGATTCCGGCTACTAGGGAACGGCGCCTGAAGGTGCACCTCCTGTGCAGTGGGAGACCCGCTGCGCCACGACCGCAGCCGCACATCGTCGGCAGAGGGACGACCGTACAGCGGTGGCGGCATCCGTTCGTAGGCTGGACGGCCCATTTCGCGGTCGACGGGTCCTAGTCGCGCCCCCTCGAATCTCGCTCTTTGCGGACGTTCGCGAATCGGCGCCGCGGCTCGCACCGCAGCCCGGTCGTCGGCTCGTCGCCGGCCGGGAGCCGTCTAGGATCGACCGCGTGAGCGAGCTGACGCGGCTTTCGGCCACGGAGCTGCTCGCCGGCTACGCGTCGCGCTCCTTCTCGCCCGTCGAGGTGCTCGAGGCGGTCGCGCGACGGCTCGAGGCGGTCGAGGGCGTGCTGCGCGCCTTCGTGACGCTCGCGCTCGACGAGGCGACGGCCGCCGCCGCCGACTCGGAGAGCCGCTGGCTCGCGGGTTCGCAGCGGCCGCTGGAAGGGGTTCCGCTCGCGGTCAAGGACCTCTTCGACACCGCGGGGCTCCGCACGACGTACGGCTCGCCGATCTTCGCGACGCACGTGCCGGGTGAGGACGCGGAGGCGGTCCGGCTCGCGACGTCGGCCGGGGCGGTCGTCGTCGGCAAGACGTCGACGCACGAGTTCGCCTGGGGAGTGACCGGCATCAACCGCCACTTCGACACCGGCCGCAATCCCTGGCGGCTCGACCGAGTCGCCGGCGGCTCGAGCGCCGGCTCGGCGGCGGCGATCGCCGCCGACATCGTCCCGCTGGCGCTCGGCTCGGACACCGGCGGCTCGATTCGGATCCCGGCCGCGTTCTGCGGTGTCGTCGGCCTGAAGCCGACGTACGCGCGCATCTCCGCATCCGGCTGCTTCCCGCTCGCGCCGTCGCTCGACCACGTCGGTCTGCTCGCGCGGACGCCGGCGGACGCGCAGCTCGCGCTCGACGTGCTGCAAGCCGCGCCCGGCGCGCCGCCGCGCGAGCTCCGCGGCCTCCGCGTCGGCATCTCCGCCGGCACCGCCGCGGTCGAGCCGGCGCCCGCCACGGCCCGCGCGCTCGCGGACGTGCATGGGGTCCTCGTCGAGCTGGGCACAGACGTCGTCGACGTCACGTTCGCAACCGACGACGCCGTCTCGATCCACGCGCCGATCCAGCGGAGCGAGGCGCTGCGGACGCATCGCGAGGCCGGGCTGTGGCCGGCGCGGCGGAGCGACTACGGCGAGGACGTGGCGTCGCGGATGACGGCCGCCGAGTCGCTGACGTTCGACGCTTACGTCGCCGCGACGGCGGCGCGCGAACGGCTGCGCGCCGAGTTCGACAGCCTCTTCACCGTCGTCGACGTGTTGCTGACGCCGGTGTCGCCCGTCGCGCCGCCGGGCTTCGACGCGCCGGAGCCGCCGAGGTTCCGCGACCTCGTGCTCCCGCTGACGACGCCGCAGAACCTCGCCGGCCTGCCGGCGTGCGCCGTTCGCGCCGGCTTCGACGAGGACGGGCTGCCGGTCGGCGTGCAGCTGACGGGAGCGCGCGGCGACGAGGCGACGCTGCTCGCGGTCGCGCAGGCGTTCGCGAGCGCGACGCCGGACCTGCAGGCCCGCCGCCCGACGGCCGTCCCTTAGCCTGCGGCGACCTGGAGCGGCGCCTCGAGCGGCACGCCGGCGGCGCGCAGCTTCTCGACCACCTGGTCGACCGACAGCACCCAGCCGAGACAGCGCGCGACGTTCTCGAGTCCGAGCTCGTGCAGGTCGTCGCCGTACATGCTGTAGACGCAGTCGCTGACGACGACCGCCGCGTAGTCGCGGTTGAACGCCTCGAAAGCCGCGCAGAGCACGCACGTGTTCGTGTTGATCCCGATCAGGAGGAGCGTGTCGACGCCGCGTGCGCGCAGCCAGCTCTCGAGGTCGGTGTCGAGGAACGAGCTCAGCCGGTGCTTCGAGGTGATCACGTAGTCGGTCGGCAGCGGCGCGAGCTCGGGCATCACCTCGGTCTGTGGCGAGCCGACGAGGTTGTGGCCGCGGATCGTCGACGGCAGGTCCGGCGTCAGCTTCTCGCGGAGACCGTCGACGGCCCGCCACCACGGGTTCCGCAGGTACTCGCTCTCGCCGTCGACAAGCCGGTTGTGCATGACCGCGTAGACGCTCGGGATGCCGGCCGCGCGAGTGGCGGCCAGCAGCCGCTGCGAGGCCGCGACGACCTCGGCGGCTGCGTCCGCGGCGACAGGCATGGTCGCGATCTCCGGGTCGAGGTGTCCGCGGTGCGTGTCGATCGCGAGCACCGCCGTCCGACGTGGGGCGAGCTTGAGCTCTGCGTTCAGCCGCTCCCGCATCTCGATCCGCCTGGCCACGGCCGGAGTCTACGTGCGGCCCGGTCGGACGCGCGCCAGCGCGCGGCGCGCCTCGGCCCGGATGCGCTCCGGGTCGAGCGGGATCTCGTTCAGCTGGAGGCCGAGCGCGTCGCAGACGGCGTTCGCGACGGCGGCTGCGGCGCCGATCGTCCCGCCCTCGCCGACACCCTTGACGCCGTGGACGGTCGTCGGCGACGGGATCTCGCAGTGCTCGAGCGCGAACGCGGGCAGCTCCGCCGCCGTCGGCAGCAGGAAGTCGTACAGCGTGCCGTTCCGCGGTCGGCCCGCGTCGTCGTACCGCACCGCCTCGAACAGCGCCTCTGCAATTCCCTGCGCCGTCGCGCCGTGCACCTGACCCGCGACGATCATCGGGTTGATGACGCGGCCGCAGTCGTCCGCGATCGCGTAGCGGACGAGCTCGACACCACCCGTGTCCGGGTCGACGTCGACCACGCAGACATGCGCTGCGTACGGGTACGCGACCGCCGGCGGGTCGTAGTGCGCGCTGACGGCGTAGCGGCCGCCGGCGGCCGCGGCCGCGAGCTCGCCGAGCGACACGGCCGCGGCCGGCTCGTCCGCGATGCGCACCTGGCCGTCGGCGAGCGTCAGCTCGTCCGGCGGCGCGTCGAGCCGGTGGGCGGCGTCCGCCAGCACCCGTGCGCGGAGCTCCTCGGCCGCCCGCGTGAGCGCACCGCCGGCGGAGACGGCGCTCCGGCTCGCGAACGTGCCGGTGCCGGCGAGACCGCCGACGGCGGTGTCGGCCGGCGCGACGGTCACCGCCTCCGGCTCGACGCCGAGCACCTCGGCGACGATCTGCGCGAACGTCGTGTCCGTGCCCTGACCGATCGTCGGGGTCGTCGTCCAGACGGTTACGCGGCCGTCGGCGCCCAGCGAGAGGTGCGCGCCGTCGTAGCCCTCGATCCCGACCATGCCGCGGCGGACGAATACGGTCGAGTTCATCCCGGTCGGCTCGACGTAGCAGGCGACGCCGACGCCGCGGAGGCGGCCGGTCGCGCGGGCGGCGCGCCGCTCTTCCTCGACGCGGTCGAGGCCGGCGGCGGCGAGCGCGAGCTCGAGCGCGGCGTGATAGTCGCCGCCGTCGTAGCGCTGGTTCGTGAGGCTGACGTGCGGAAGCTCGTCCGCGCGCAGCAGGTTCCGGCGCCGGATCTCCGGCGGCGCGAGACCCAGCTCGGCGGCGAGCAGGTCGAGCACGCGCTCGTGCACGTAGGCCGAGACGGCGAAGCCGACGCCCCGGTAGGCGCCCTGTGGGCACTTGTTCGTCGCGAGCGCCCGCGCGCGCACGCGCAGGGCGGGCAGTCGGTACGGCCCCGGCAGGAGCGACGGCGTCGTCAACGCCTCGAGCGTCGTCCCGTGCGGGTAGGTGCCGTAGGCGCCCTGGTCGACGAGCTGGTCGACGTCGAGCGCGAGCAGCCGCCCGTCCGCGGCGGCGGCCGCGCGCACGCGCACCCGCTGCTCGCGTGCATGGCTCGCCGCGACGAGGTTCTCGCTCCGGTCCTCGGTCCACTTCACGGGCCGCTCGAGCCGGAGCGCGAGCCAGGCGACGACGATCTCCTCCGGGTACACGTGCGCCTTCTGCCCGAAGCCGCCGCCGACTGCCGGACAGAGCACGCGCACGTCGTCGAGCGCGAGCCCGAGCGTCTCGGCGACGGCGAGCCTGAGCTTGTGGGGCCCCTGCGTCGAGGCGTGCAGCACGAGACCGGCGCCGTCCGGCAGCGCGAGCACGCCCCGCGGCTCGAGCGGCGCGGCCGCCGACCGGCCGTGCACGAGCTCGGCCTCGACGACCGCGGCCGCCTCCGCGAACGCGGCGTCGACGTCGCCGGCGTCGATCCTCGACTCGACGTAGACGTTCGGCCGTGCCGGGTGGAGGAGCGGCGCGTCGTCGGCGAGCGCGCGGCGCGGGTCGACGATCGGCTCGAGCGGATCGAGCTCGAGCCGGACGGCGTCGGCCCCGTCCTCCGCCGCGTAGCGGGAGTCGGCGACGACGACCGCGAGCGGCTCGGCGGCGAAGCGGACGACCTCCTCGGCGAGGAGCGGGCGCGGCGGGCAGTAGGCATTCGGGGTCTCGCACGGCGCAGCGAGCGGCGGCAGCCCGAGCTCGTCGGCGGCGAAGGCCGCGGCGACGCCGGCGGTCGCGCGCGCAGGCCCAAGGTCGACGGTCACGATCCTCGCGTGGGCGAGCGGGCTGCGAACGAACGCCGCGTGCAGGACGTCCGGAACGACGAGGTCGTCGACGAAGCGAGCCGTTCCGGTCAGCAACGCGCGGTCCTCGAAGCGGAGGAGCGCTCGGCCGAGCGCCGTCCGGCGCTCGGTTGGCGCGACGGTCACAGCAGGCCGAGAGCCCGCAGCATCCCGTAGTCCGGCGGGCAGGGCCCGCCGGCGGAGACGATCCCGACGCCGCGGTCGGCCTTCACCTTGTGCCGGACGCCCGCCTGCACGAAGACGACCTCGCCGGCGGCGAACGTGTGCGTGACGCCGCGGTCGAGGTCGTCGATCGAGCCCTCGCCCTCGAGGATCGCGATCGTGTCGTCCGATCCCTCGTGCGAGTGCGGCGCGTTCTCCTCGCCGGGCTCCAGGATCGCGAGGTTCATCGTCGCGATCTCGGCGCCGACGCCGGGCCAGACGACGAGGCGTGCACCCTTGCCGATCGTCGGCAGCGGCACGCCTTCCGTCTCCGCGTCGTACACGCGCACCGCGCCGTCGCCGTCGCCGTCGGCCGGCAGCGGCTCGCCGCCGCCGTAGAGCGCCGGGTCGGGCGGGCAGGGGCCGCCCCAGATCGTCATCGGCTCCGACGCCGCGAACGCGTACGCGGTCCGCGCCGGGACGTAGACCATGCGGCGGCGCTCGAGCGACGACCCGTCGACCGCCCCGACGCCGTCGGCGACGACGTAGACCGCCTCCGACTCGTGCCGCAGCCGTCGCGTCTCGCCGCCCGCGTCGAGGTCGATCCGGTGCATCGCGCGCCGATGCGAGCCGGTGCCGGGCCACGCGAGCGCGACCGCACGCCCGCCGTGGGCGACGATGTCGAGCGGCTCGCCGCCGCGCAGGATCGCAACGGCCGGGAACGACGAGACGGCCACGGGACGGCGATCCTACCCGAGGAGCTCGTACGCGTCCGGTGCCGGACGGCGCGGCACGACGATCGCGAGCACGCGGGCGCCGCGCTCCCCGGCCCGGATCCCGTGCGGCACCCCGCCCGCCGTCACGGCCCAGCCGCCCGCCGCGAGCCGCACCGTCTCGGCGCCCGCGGTCAGCTCGACCTCGCCGTCGGTGACGAGCGTGATCTGCTCCTCCGCGTGCGCGTGGAGCGGGAACCGCGCTCCCGGCGCGAAGCGGTACTCGCTGACCGTCGCGCCCTGGCCGTCGAACGTCCGGCGGCGCAGCCCCTCGAACGGCTCCGACTCGGCGAGCGCCTCGAAGCTGCCGACCGCGTTCATTCGTCGACGAAGGCGACGACCCGGCACGGCGACGCCTCCCCGCCCTGGATCGGGATCGGGAAGGCGCCGATCAGGCAGCGGCGCGTGCCGACGCTCCCGATCGCGCCGCCGAGGTTCTCGACGTGCGTGATCCCGTGTCGGAACGGCACCTTGTGCATGACGAACAGGTCGTCGACCGGGAAGAGCTCGTCCGGGTCGACGCCGCTCTCCGCGCGGAACTGGGCCGCGATCTCGGGCCGCCACCTCGTCCGGATCGAGGTGTTCAGCGGGTTGTCGCCCGACGCGCAGTCGAACCCGGTCCAGGCGAGCTCCAGCTCCACCAGCCACTCCGCGAACTCGCGGTCGCCGCCGGGGTGACGGAGGAAGTAGCGCTCCTCGTCCTCCTCCGGAGCGCCGTTGTAGAAGCGGTGGTAGCCCGTGTTGTAGAGGAGGACGTCGCCCCGCCGCACCTCGATCCGGTCGGTGATGTGGCGCGGCTTGATCACCGCCCAGTCGTGCATCTCGTCGGAGATGTCGACGATCACGCCCTCGCGGCACAGCCGGTCGATCGGGACGGAGGCGACGTCGTTGCCGCCGGAGACGATGTGCAGCTCGCCGTCGAAGTGCGTTCCGGAATGCAGCGGCAGCTCGAGCAGCTGCGAGACGATGCCGTGCGTCGCCAGGCGCTGGAAGTACGAGAGCTTCGGCGACGGGTAGCCGACCCAGCCGGGCGTGTGGATCGAGAAGGGATGCGTCAGGTCGACGACCTTCACGCGCGCATCCTCTCGCCCGCGAGCCGCACCGCGCGAACGATGTTCTGGTAGCCGGTGCAGCGGCAGAGGTGTCCCGCGAGGAGCTCGCGGATCTCACGGTCGGCGAGCGCCGTCACGTCCGTCTCGCGGAAGACCGCCTCGAGCGTCATCAGGAAGCCCGGGGTACAGAAGCCGCACTGCAGCGCGTGGCTCTCGTGGAACGCCTGCTGGAGCGGATGCAGGTCGCCGTTCGCGGCCGCGAGGCTCTCGACGGTGCGGATGCTGCGCCCGTTCGCCTGCACCGCGAACAGCAGGCACGACCGCACCGGCGCGCCGTCGAGTTGCACCGTGCACGCCCCGCAGACGCCGTGCTCGCAGCCGACGTGCGTCCCGGTCAGCCCGGCGTCGTGGCGGATGAAGTCGGAGAGGAGCAGGCGCGGCTCCACCGTCGCCTCGACGAGACGGCCGTTGAGCTCGACCGAGACACGCCGCAGCGTCATGCCCGCGCGACCGCCTCGAGGAGCGCGCGCGTAACCATCGTCTCAACGAGCGCACGCCGGTAGTCCGAGCTGCCGTGGATGTCGCCGGGCGGCGTGACGCCGGCCGCGGCCCGCGCGCCCGCCTCGGCCGCCGTGGCCGCGTCGATCGTCGCGCCGCGGAGCCACACCTCGGCCTCGCGCGCGCGCACCGGCGTCGGCCCGGCCGCGAGCAGGCCGATCCGCGCGCGCTCGCAGGCACCGCTCCCGTCCAGCGTCACGAGGACGGCGGCGCCGGCGAGCGCGGCGCCGCCGTACCGGCGCGAGAACTCGACGAACGCCGACCCGGTCGCCGGCCCCGGCACGTCGACCTCGACCTCGACGAGCAGCTCGTCGGGGGCGAGCGCCGTCGTCCGGGCGGCGAGGAACAGCTCCTCGGACGCGACGACCCGCTCGCCGCTTCGCGTGCGGAGCCGGTAGCGCGCGTCGAGCGCGCTCAGCGCCGCCGGCAGCTCGGCGGCGGGGTCGGCGTGGGCGACGGAGCCGCCGACGGTGCCGCGGTTGCGGATCTGCGGGTGGCCGACGAACCGCACCGCCCGAGTCAGCAGCGGCACCCGCTGCGCCGTCTCGCTCGAACGCTCCAGCGCCGCCTGGCGCGTCAACGCGCCGATGCGGAGCGTGCCGTTCTCGAAGCGCAGGTAGTCGAGCTCGCCGAGGCCGTTGACGTCGATCAGCCGCCGCGGCCGCGCGAGCCGGAAGTTGAGAAGCGGGACGAGGCTCTGCCCGCCGGCGAGGACCTTCGCCTCCGCGCCGTGCTCGGCGAGCAGGGCGAGCGCCTCGTCGAGCCTGCGCGGGTCGTCGTACTCGAACGGCGGCGGCTTCACGTGCGGCCCCCGGCGAGGGCGACGACGCGTTCCGGCGAGAGCGGCAGCCGCGTCACCTCGACGCCGAGCGCGTCGGCGACAGCGTTCGCGACCGCGGCCCCGGCCGCCGCCGCGCCCCCCTCGCCCGCGCCCTTCGCCCCGAGTGGGTTGCGAGGCGTCGGCGCGTCCTCGGTGATCAGCACGTCCACCGGCGGGACCTCCACCGCCGTCGGGAGCAGGTAGTCGACGAACGACGCGGACAGGAGTTGTCCGCGCTCGTCGTACACGAGCTCTTCGAGCAGCGCGCCGCCGACGCCCTGCGCGACGCCGCCGACGATCTGCCCCTCGACGAGCGTCGGGTTGAGGGCACGGCCGACGTCGTATGCGACCCCGTAGCGGTGGATGTCGACCCGCCCGGTCTCGACGTCGACCTCGACGGCCGCGACGTGGACGCCGTAGGGAAACGTCATGTCCTCCGACTCGAAGCGGGCATCCGCCGACAGCGTCTCCCCCGGCGCCGGCGCGCCCTGCTCGCGTACGCGCGTGCGCAGCGACTCGGCCGCGAGGTGGACGGCGCTGCCGCCGAGCGTCGCCGCGCGGCTGCCGAACGCGCCCATCCCGTCGGGGATGCTGGCGGTGTCGCCGTGGACGACGGTGACGTCCTCGAACGCGACGCCGAGCGCGTCGGCGCAGACCTGCGCGAGCACGGTCTCGACGCCCTGGCCCATCGAGGCGCTGCCCGAGTAGACGGTCGCGGCGCCGCTGCCGGAGAGCTCGACACGGGCGTACTCCCAGCGCGCGATGCCGCTCTTCTCGACGAAGAAGGCGAGGCCGAGCCCGCGCCGGCGGCCGTCCCCGGGCCGCTCGTGCCGCCAGCGCCGGAGCCCGTCCCAGTCGAAGCGCCGGCACGCCTTCTCGAGCAGCAGGGGGTAGTCGCCGCTGTCGTAGACGACGGGGTGCCCGTCCGTGTTCGTCCCGCTCGCGTACGGCATCCCCGTCGGCGGGACGAGGTTGCGGCGCCGCAGCTCGACCGGGTCGAGCCCGAGCCTGTGCGCAGCGACGTCGATCAGCCGCTCGCGGGCGAAGTTCGCCTCGTAGCGGCCGGGCGACCGGTACGTGCCCGCGGGCGTCTTGCACGTGACGACGTGGCTGACCTCGCACCGGTACGCCGGCCACCGATACGGCCCCGGCAACAGGGCCGCCCCCATCCCCGGCACGACGAGGCCGTGGGTGCGGACGTAGGCACCCGAGTCGTTGAGCAGCCGGTCGCGCAGGCCGAGGAACCTGCCGTTGCCGTCGAGCGCCAGCGCGAGCTCGTGGACCTGCTCGCGCGAGTGGTTGCAGGCGCGCAGGTGCTCCGCGCGGTCCTCGATCCAGCTGACCGGTCGTCCGAGCCGCACGGCGCAGTACGGGACGAGGAAGTCCTCCGGGTAGAACTCGCCGCGGGCGCCGAACCCGCCGCCGACGTGCAGCTCGACGAGCCGGACCCGTGCCTCGGGCCAGCCGAGGAGCTGCGCGAGGATGCGCCGGTTGACGTGCGGGATCTTCGCGGCCCCGAGCACGGTCACCACCCCGCTCTCGTCGAGGTTCGCGACGAGGCCGCGCGGCTCCAGCGGCACCGCGGCGTGCCGCTGCACCGCGAGCCGCTCCTCGACGACGAGGGCGGCAGCGGCGAACGCGGCGTCGATGTCGCCGTGCTCGACGACGAAGCTGCCGGCGACGTTCGTCCCCGCCTCCTCGTGCAGGACCGGCGCTTCCGGCTCGAGCGCCCGCTCCACCGCGAGCACCGGCTCGAGCGGCTCGAGCTCCAGCTCGACGAGCTCGGCCGCGTCCTCGGCGACGTAGCGGGAGGCGGCGACGACGACGGCGACGGGCTCGCCCGAGTAGCGAACGGTGTCGCGCGCGAGCGGCTGCTGGAGGAAGCGCTCCAGGCCGGGCTGCGAGAACATCCGCGTCGGGATCGGCGGCGTCGCGGGCGGCAGGTCGTCGGCGGTGAGCACGGCGGCGACGCCCGGCTGCGCGAGCGCCTCGCCGGTGCCGATCGAGCTGATGCGAGCGTGCGCAAGCGGGCTGCGGACGATCCTCGCGTGCAGCATGCCCGGCAGCTCGACGTCGCCGACGAAGCGTGCCGTCCCCGTCAGGTGCGGCAAATCCTCCTTCCGCGGCACGGAGCTCCCGACGACTCGCGCTCGACGTGGA
Organism: Gaiellaceae bacterium; assembly: GCA_035651195.1. Lineage (GTDB taxonomy): Bacteria > Actinomycetota > Thermoleophilia > Gaiellales > Gaiellaceae > PALSA-600. The sequence continues at coordinate 12,792 of DASRGD010000043.1, forward strand.
GCGGAGACGGCACTCGATGCCGGCGCCATTGGCCCGGAGCCTAAAGGACGCGCGCTCGCGACGGGCTCGCGGCGGAGCGTGAAGAATCAGTCGCTCAGCCGCGCAACCGTCGACACTGGAGGTGCAGCCAGCGATGAGCTCGAGCCCTGCCGCCGAGGCCGGCGGATCCGTCTTCCGACATGCGCCCGCACGGCCGCCGGCCGTCGCCGCCAACGCGATGGTCGCCACGAGCCAGCCGCTCGCGACGCGCGCGGGCCTGCGCGTGCTCGAGCGCGGCGGCAACGCCGTCGACGCCGCGGTCGCCGCCGCCGCCGTGCTCTGCGTCGCCGAGCCGATGGCGACGGGGATCGGCGGCGACTGCTTCGCGCTCGTGTGGAAGGACGGGACGCTGACCGGCCTCGACGCCGCCGGGCCGGCGGCGCTCGCCGCGGATCCCGACGCGCCCGTCGCCACGAGCGGCCCCGCGTCGGTGACGCTGCCGGGCGCGGTCGCAGGCTGGGCGGCGCTCTGCGAGCGGCACGGGACGCTCGGCCTCGACTCGCTGCTGGCCGACGCCGTCGACGCCGCCGAGCGCGGCGTCGCCGCCGGCGCCGTCACCGCCGCCGTCTGGGCCGCGGCCCCGGCGCCGCGCGAGCTCGGACCGCCGCCGCGGCTTGGGCAGCGGTTCACGCTGCCGGAGCTCGGCTCGACGCTCCGGCTGATCGCCGACGAGGGAGCCGCCGGCTTCTACGAGGGCTCGGTCGCGCGCGCGGTCGCCGGCGCGACCCTGCTCACGGAGGAGGAGCTCCGCGCCTTCCGGCCGCGCTGGGTCGAGCCGCTGCGGCTCTCCTACCGCGGCGTCACCGTCTGCGAGCTGCCGGCGCCGACGCAGGGCGTGGCGGCGCTCGCGGGACTCGGTCTGCTCGCGCTCGGCGAGCCCACGTTCGCGGCGCAGGTCGAGTGCGTCTCGCTGGGGCTCGAGGACGCGCTCGCACACGTCCGCGACGGCGTCGACGTCTCGCCGCTGCTCGAGCCGGAGCGGCTCGAGCAGCGGCGGCGCAGCGCCGCCGCCGCCGTCGCCGAGCCGGCGGGCGGCACCGTCTACCTCTGCGCCGTCGACGGCGACGGCACGGCCGTGTCGTTCATCCAGAGCCTGTTCGACCGTTTTGGCTCGGGGGTCGTCGCCCCGGGAACGGGCGTCTGCCTGCACAACCGCGGCGCCTGCTTCGCCGTCGGCGGGCGCGTCGAGCCCGGCCGCCGGCCCTTCCACACGATCATTCCCGGGCTGCTGCTCCGCGAGCGGCGGCTGCTCGGGCCGTTCGGCGTCATGGGCGCCTTCATCCAGGCGCAGGCGCACGTCCAGCTCGTGTCCGCCCTCGTCGACGACGGGCTCGACCCGCAGGCCGCGCTCGACCGGCCGCGGTTCCGCGTCGAGCGCGACGAGGTGGCGCTCGAGGAGCCGCTCTGGGAGCGCGCGCCCGAGATCGAGGCGCTCGGCCGCAAGCCGATCCTGAGCCGAGACCGCGCGCTCTTCGGCGGCGGGCAGGCGATCGTCGTCGCCGACGACGTCCTGCTCGGCGGCTCCGACGCACGCAAGGACGGCTACGCCGCCGGCTTCTGACCGCGTCGGTCAGCCGCGCCGCAGGAGCCGCAGCGCGTTCGCGCCCAGGATCGCGCGCTCGTCGGCCTCCGGCAGCCCGAGTGCCCGCACGCTCTCGGCGGGGCTGGCGTCGCCCATGTCGAACGGGTAGTCGGACCCGCAGAGGACGCGCTCGGGGCCGGCGAAGTCGACGAGCGCCCGCAGCACGCCGACGTCGTGCACGACCGTGTCGAAGTGGAAGCGGCGAATCGCCGCGATCACGTCGCGACCCGGCGGCTTGAAGGTCTGGGCGTGCTGCAGCCGGCCGCGCAGCGCCGCGATCGCGCCGCCGCCGTGCGCGAGCACGATGCGGAGGCGCGGGTGGTCGTCGAGGACGCCCTGCATGACGAGGTGCGCGGCGCTGATCGTCGTCTCGACGGGGTTGCCGACCGTGTTCCACAGGTAGTGCTCCTGGAGGACCGGCAGGCCGAGGCCGCCCATCGGCGGGTGCACGAAGACGAGCGCCCCGCTCTCCTCGGCGGCCGCCCAGAAAGGGCGGAAGCGGTCGGCGCCGAGGTAGTCGCCGTCGAGCGACGCCGGCACCTCCACCCCCGACAGGCGTCCGTCGGCCATCAGCTCGCCGAGCAGCTCCGGCCGGTCGAGCGGCACGGTCCCGAGGCACGCCACACGGTCGCCGACGAGCTGCGCGAGCGCCTCGTTCTGCCGCCTCGGCTCGCGCCCGAGCAGGTGGACCCACGGGCAGAGGACGACGAGGTCGACGCCCGCCCGGTCCTGCTCCTCGAGGATCGACGCGATCTCGACGAACTCGCGCAGGGCGGAACGGAACGTCCGGCCCTCGAGCTCGACGACCTGCCCCCGCTCGTCCCAGCGCACCTCGGCGCCGAGGCCCGGGACGATCACGTGTGCGTGCACGTCGACGACCACGAGCAGCGGACTCTAGGGACAAGCTCGGCGGCCTCGCGTCGCGCGGTTGCGTAGGGTTCGCTGCCGTGCCTTCGCCGAACGGCAACTCGACGCGCGAGCAGTGGCGGTCGCGCTTCGGGCGCGCCGACCCGAAGATCGTCTGCCTCGGCCTCAACTACCGCCGCCACGCGGAGGAGCAGAGCGTCGAGCTTCCGAAGGCGCCGCTCCTGTTCGGCAAGTTCGCGAACACCCTCTGCGGCGACGGCGACGCGATCCTCCTGCCGCCCGGGATCGGCCACGTCGACGCCGAGGCGGAGCTCGCGGTCGTGATCGGCCGGCGTGCGCACGCGGTCCCGGAGGCGGACGCCCTCGCCTACGTCGCGGGCTACACGTGCGCGAACGACGTCAGCGCCCGCGACGCGCAGCACCGCGACGGCCAGTGGTTTCGGGGCAAGGGCTACGACACCTTCTGCCCCGTCGGCCCGCGCATCGTTCCGGCCGACGAGCTCGACCCGGGCGACCTGCGGATCCAGCAGCGGCTGAACGGCGAGGTGCTGCAGGACGCGCGCACGAGCATGCTGATCTTCTCGGTTCCGCAGCTCGTCGCGTACATCTCGGGGGTGCTGACGCTCGAGCCGGGCGACCTGATCCTGACCGGAACGCCGGGCGGCGTCGGCGTCTTCCGCGAGCCGAAGGTCGCGCTGCAGGACGGCGACGTCGTCGAGATCGAGCTCGAGGGAGTCGGCGTCCTGCGCAACGACGTCCGCACGGCGCGCTGAGCACGCTCCCGATCCGGGACTTCCCGCGCTCGCCGGCCGAGGTCGACCCCGACCGCGTGCGCGGCGTCAACCCGTCGGCCTGGCCGCAGCTGCCGCACGACGAGGCGCCGCGGACGCCGGAGCTGTCCGAGCCGCGGTACGAGCTCACCGCCGAGACGGGGCTGCGCCTCGGGCTGCGGGACGGGGTCCGCATCGCCTACGACGTCTTCCGCCCGAGCGCACCGGGCAGGCGCTTCCCCGCCCTCGTCGCCTGGTCGCCCTACGGCCGGCAGGTACAGCGGACGTCCGTGCCGATCCCGCAGAACGAGGCCGGGATCACCGAGTTCTGGGTTCCGCGCGGATACGTGCACGTGATCGCCGACGCGCGCGGCTCGAACGACTCGGAGGGCGACTGGGACCTGCTCGGGCCGACCGAGATCGCCGACCTGGCGGAGGCTCGTCGACCACGTCGCGGCCGCGCCGTGGTGCGACGGCCGCGTCGGGATGGTCGGCTGCTCCTACTTCGGCGTCTGCCAGAACCAGCTCGCGGCGCTCGCACCGCCGAGCCTGAAGGCGATCTTCCCGCAGGACGCGCTCACCGACTGGTACCGCGACGCGTTCTTCCACGGCGGTATCCCCGCCGAGTTCGCACGCGACTGGGCCGCCGACGTCACCTTCCTGAACGCGTGGAGCGGCCGGCGCGCGCGCGTCGCCGGCATCGAGCGGCACGTCCGCGGCCTGCTCGGGCTCGCGGAGCCGTTCGACGGGCCCTACTACCGCGCGCGGGCAGCCTGGCCGGTCCTCGGCCGCATCGGCGTGCCCGCCTACTTCGGGACGAACTGGCGCTACCACGACCTCCATCTCCGCGGCGCGCTCGAGGCGTGGACCGAGACCGGCTCGATCGAGAAGCGGCTGCTGCTCGGGCCGCGCCCGCTGCCGATGCGGCCGTACGCGACCTACCACCTCGAGGCGCTCCGCTGGTACGACCTGTGGCTGAAGGAGCTCGACACCGGCGTCCTCGACGGCGACCCGATCCGGATCTGGGTGCAGGGCGAGGACCGCTGGCGCGGCGAGCGCGAGTGGCCGCTCGCGCGCACGACGTGGCGGGAGTGGTTCCTCGGCGGCCCGGGCGGCGGCCTCGCAGGCACGCTCGAGGAGACGCCGGGCGACGACAGCGCCCGGACGTACGCCTACCGGCCGCAGGACGCGGCCGCGTGGGTGCGCGGCGAGCCGCGGCTCGTCTACCGCTCGCCGCCGCTCGAGCGGGAGCTCGAGGTGACCGGGCCGGTCGCGCTCACGCTCGTCGCCGCGAGCACCGCGGAAGACACCGACTGGATCGCCTGGTTCTGCGACGAGGCGCCGGACGGAACGCGCGACGTGCTCGCGAAGGGCTGGCTCCGCGCGTCGCACCGCGCGCTCGACCCGGAGCGGACGCTGCCGTACCGGCCGTGGCACCCGCACACGGCGGCGGCGGCCGCGCCGGTGCCTCCGGGCGAGCCGGGCGAGTACGCGATCGAGATCTGGCCGACGAGCAACCTCTTCCGCCCGGGCCACCGTCTGCGGCTCGAGCTCGCGAGCTGCGACCCGCTCGATCAGCTCGGCCGCTGGGCGAACAGGTCGCTCTTCGTGCCGGCCGACAACACCGTCCTCGAGGGGCGGACGCACCGCTCGCGCCTGCTGCTGCCCGTCATCCCGCGGCCGTAGCCCTCGCTCAGTCGTAGACGAGCGCGAAGATCCGCGCCGGCGCCCCCTCGGCGCCGACGACCTTGGAGAAGGGGGCGAAGAACTCGAAGCGCTTGCCGACGAGCTCCGACAGGCGCGTCGCCTGCTCGATCAGGACGATGCCCTTCTCGAGGAACGCCCTGTGGACGACGAAGTCCTCGGAGCCGAACTCCGGCAGGCGCGCCGAGTACTCCTCGAAGAAGTCGAAGCAGACCGCCTTCGGCTCGCGCGCGGCCAGCCACTCGGCCGCCGCCACCGACAGGTAGGGCGACTCGACGAAGAAGCGCGGGAAGTCGCCCCAGGCGCGGTCGGTCCAGCCGGTGCGCACGATCGCGATCTGCCCCGCCGCGAGGCCCGGGTCGGCGCGCTCCAGGTGCTCCACCTCGATCTCGGTGCTCGGCTCGAGGTCGCCGAGGTCGAAGAGCGCGCCGTCGCCGATCACCTGCTCGAGCGGGATCTGGTCGGTCGTGCCGCCGTCCTCGTAGCAGTGCAGCGACGAGTCGACGTGGCTGCCGGTGTGCAGGCTCTGGTGGATCGACGTCACCTGCCAGAAGCCGGGGCCGCGGTTGTGCCGCTCGAAGGTGACGCGCATGTCCGTCGACGGCGGGCTCTTCGTCTCGACGCCGACGGGGACGGTCAGGTCGACGATGCGTGCGTTCACGACGGCGTCAATCCTGCGCCGGGACGGCGCCCTCGAGGACGCGGACGGGGGGCTCGACGGCGCTCTCGCGGCCGCGGCCGGGCCGGCGGAGGTCGGGAACCGGGTTCCAGTGCACGTCGACGCGGTGGGTCAGCCCCGCCTTCTCCAGCACCTCGCGCGCGAGCCGGCGCGAGTCGGCGAGCACCTCGGCCTCGTCGGCGAACGCGAGCTGACCGCGGCGGAGGAGCACCTTCCCGTTCACGATCACCGTGTCGACGTCCGTCCCGTGGGCGGAGAAGACGAGCGCGGAGACGGGGCGGTTCGCGACGGTGGTATGCGCCTTGTCGAGGTCGAAGACGGCGATGTCGGCGCGCTTGCCGGTCTCGAGCGAGCCGATCTCGTGCTCGAGCCCGATCGCCCGCGCGCCGTCGATCGTCGCCATCTCGAGCACCCGTTCGGCGGTGAAGAGCGTGTTGTCGAGGTGCGTGACGTTCTGGATCAGCGCCGCGAACTTCATCTGCTGGAGCATGTCGATCGAGCAGTTCACGTAGGTGCCGTCGGTGCCGATGCCCACGTTCACTCCCGCCTCGAGCATTCCCTTCACGTCGGCGATCCCGTCGCAGCTGTAGGCATTCGAGACGGGACAGGTGACGCAGCTCGCGCCCCAGCGCGCGACGTGGTCGTGCTCGCGCGGCTTCAGCCAGATCGAGTGGATCAGGACCCAGTTCGCCGCCATGGCGCCGATGCGCACGAGGTAGTCGACGTCGCCGCCGCCGGTGAAGCGCTCGAACTCCGCGATCGAGAGCCACGGCGTCCCGGCCGCGCAGTGGTTCGTGATCTTGAGGTTGCGCCGCCTGGCCAGGTCGAGCCCGCGGTGGATGATCTCCTCCGACGTCGAGTTGTGGAGCAGCCACATCGCGCACGTCTCGATCGCGAGCCCCATGTGGACGACGTCGCCGGCGCCCGCCCAGCGGTCGAGCATCTCCTCCGCGAAGGCGATCTCCTCGTCGGCGTCGCGGACGTGCGGATGCGCCGGCGCGGCCGGGTTGAACGCAGGATCGGGCGTTCCGCGGACCTCCTTCGTCACGAGCTGCCGGATGCCGACGTCGACGACGGGCTCGCAGATCGCGGCGAACGACTCCTCGTTGTTGACGTTGACGACGTGGTTGAGGCTGCACGTCGTCCCCGTGCGGATCAGCTCGAGCGCACCGAGGTAGGCGGACGTGCGCAGCACCTCCGGCGTCAGCTGCGGGAGGATCGGGACGATGATCTGGTCGAGCCACGGCTCGAGCAGGAGGCCGTCGCTCGTGTTCTTGAAGAGGCTCGCCCAGTGGTGGTTGTGGAGGTTGATCAGCCCCGGGATCACCGCCATGCCGTGCAGGTCGATCGTCTCGTCCGCCCGCCGCGCCCCGAGCTCGCGCATCGGCCCGACGGCCGCGATCCGCTCGCGAACGACGTGCACGAATCCCTGCGGGTAGACGTTGCGGCCGGCGTCGACCGTGATCACGTAACCGTTCGTCAACAGGATCGAGCTCATCGAATTCCCTCCTCGAGGTGCGGGAGCGCCCCGACGCGCGTCGCGCGAGTCTATGCGCGCCACACCGGCGTCGTCGGCGCGAACGGGGGCGCTCGCGATTGAAGCCGCGAGCAGGGGCTTGTACACTCGGCGCCCGCGATCTCCGAAGGAGGGGCTCATGAGTGGAGGGGGCTTCGTGTCCCGCAGGACGCGTGCAGCCGTCGCCGTGATCGGCGCCGTCGCGTCGGCGGCATTGCTCGGCGGCGGCGCCTCGGCGTCGCGCTCGGCCACGATGCGGTTCGCCGTGCTCGCGACCGGGACGACGAACGACGCGAACTGGGGCGAGGCCTGGTACCAGGGCGTGCAGCTGTTCCAGCGCAACACCGGGATCAAGGCGCGTTGGGTCGGCAACATCAACGCGCCCGACCAGGCCGAGAACCAGGCGGCGGCGCTCGCCTCGGCCGGCTACGACGTGATCTGCATCTGCGTCGGCTTCGCGCCGGATGCCGAGACGAAGCTGGCGAAGCAGTTCCCGAAGACGACCTTCATCACCTTCTACGAGCAGCCGCCGGCGAAGCTGAAGGCCCAGCCGCCGAACACGGTCTGGATGAACGTCAAGCAGCAGGACTCGACCTTCCTCGCCGGCGTCCTCGCCGGGCTGAGCACGAAGACGAACGTGATCGGCTCCGTGAACGGTTACGCGTTCCCGCTGCTCACCCGGCAGCCCGAGGGCTTCGCGCTCGGCGCCCGCTGCGTCAACCCGAAGGTGAAGTTCGAGCAGAAGTACATCAACAGCTGGACCGACATCCAGCTTGCGAACAGCGCCACGACGTCGATGATGGCCGACGGCGCCGACATCATCCTCTCGGCGGGCGATACCGACATCCAGGGGATGTACACCGCCGCCGCGAAGAAGCCGAACACCTACGTCGTCTCGCAGTACGCCGACAGCTACTCAGCGGCGCCGAAGGTGGTGCTGACGAGTGCCCTCTACGGCTTCGACAAGGTGCTGAACCAGCTGTTCACGAAAGCGCTCCACCACCAGCTCACGCCTCGCGAGCAGGACGTCTACACGCTCAAGGAAGTGGGCGGCCTCGCGCCGTTCCGCCAGCACGCGGCGTTCGTCGGCGCGGCGAACCTGAAGAAGGTGAAGCAGTACCAGCAATGGATCGCGAGCGGGAAGATCCGCGTGCCCCACGACGACAACGTGATCGGCAAGGTCGGCGCCGGGACGAAGATCGACCCCAAGTCGATCGGCTGTTAGCGGTCGGGCGGCCCGCTCTCCGGGCCGCCCGCGCTCTCACGCTCCGACCGCTTCGAGCGCCCCGAGCTCGTAGAGCTCGGGCCGCCGCCAGGCGAGCACGCCCGGGATCGTCCGGAACGGCGCCGGCAGGCACATCACCTCCTCCGCCTCGCGCAGCCGGCGCAGGTGGGCGAGGTCGAGGTCGGCCGTGAGGATCCCCGGCTCGTGCGTCGCCGCGAGCGTCCGCTCCGGCGAGCAGATCATCGCGTGCCCGGCCGTCAGCCCCGAGCCGGTGCCGATGCTGCCGACGGCCGCCGCGTCGGCGCCGAGGAACTCCCGCGGGAAGAGGTGGATCGTCGTCGCCGTGTACATCAGGTTCTCGATCGCGCGGGCCCTGACGAGCGTGCGCCAGTTCTCCGAGTAGCCGAACTCGTCGATCAGGATCCCGGTCGGGAAGAGGCACACCTCGGCGCCCTTGAGCGCGAGCGTGCGCGCGATCTCGGGCACGAAGACCTCGCTGCAGATCGCGACCCCGACCTTGCCCCAGCCGAGGTCGAAGACCGGCAGCTCGTCGCCCTCCTTGTAGTTGAGGTCCCAGAACGAGCCGCCCGGGAAGACGTACGGACCGAGCGGGTGCGAGCGCCGGTAGCGGCCGACCTCCTCGCCGGCGGCGTCGATCACGACCGCCTCGACGTGGAAGGCGCCGCTCCCGGGCTCCGTCTCGGTCGTCGTCCCGGCGACGAGGGCGACGCCGTAGTGCGCGGCCGCCTCGCGGAGCGGCGGCACGACCTCGTAGCGCAGGTCGTTCGTGTACGGGCCCGGGTAGGTCTCCGGGAAGAGCAGCAGGTCGATCTCGAGCGCCGCCGCTTGCCGGACGAACGCCACCGCGTCGTCGACGTTGCGCGCTGCCTCCGCGCCCCACGCGGCGCGCGGTTGGCAGACGCCAAGCCGGATCACCTCTGTCGCTGCCATCGCCAGCCTCCTTCGAGTCGGGTGCCGGCCACGCTGCCGGCGGAGCGCGAACGATCGTGCTAGGGGACCGCCTCCTCGCGCGGGAAGAAGCGCTCGTACAGCTCCGGACGCTGCCACTGGGTCAGGAGCCCCGCCTTGGCGCCCTCGGTCAGGCTCGACGTGACGGTGTCCTCGCGAGCACGAAGCTCACGTGCCCGGTCGAGGTCGACGTCGACGTAGAAGACGCCGGGCCCCTCGCTCTCGAACAGGATCTCCTCCGGAGCCGCGACCATCGCGAGGCCGCGGTCGTCGGGCCCGAATAGGTTCTGCGTCGTCACGACGACGGCGAGGTTCTCGATCGCCCGCGACCAGATCAGGTTGCGCCACGTCGCCCAGAGCTTCTGCTTGTTGCAGCCCGCGGGCATGAAGAGGAGCTCGGCGCCCCGCAGCGCGAGGGCGCGCGTCACCTCGGGCATGTACGCCTCGCTGCACATCGCGAGCCCGACGACTGCGTGCTCGGTCTCGAACGTCGGGTACTCGTCGCCCGGGACGTACTGGAACTCCCAGTAGCGGCCGCCGGTGTAGATCCACGGCCCGGGCGGGTGCGTCCGCCGGTACTTCCCGGTCTCGCCGCCGTCGGGACGCGCCAGCCGCAGCAGGTTGTAGGCCGTCTTCGCGTCGTCGTCGATCGGCTCGAGCGTCCCGTACTGGACGTAGACCCCGCACCGTCGCGCGACCTCCTCCATCGCCGGTGTCGGATCGAACGTGGCCGGCATCCGCCACGGCCCCGGGTACGACTCCGGGAAGGCGACGAACTCGGCGCCGCGTCCCGCCGCCTCCTCGACGAAGCGAACGGCCTGCTCGATGTTGCGCTCGTCCTCCGGGGGAGGCGAGCTGAGCGGCTGAACGACGGCAATCCGAAAGCTCACCACACCTCCTCGCGTCGCGTTCGCGCGGCCGAGTATAGCCCCCGGTTCCCGCGGCAAGCTGTCAGCCGAAGAGCTGCCGGAGCAGGATCGCGAGCCCGACGCCGACGGCGATCGTGACGACCAGCCTGCGGGAGACCACGACCGCCGCCGCGGACGCGAGCCCCGCGTACAGGTAGAGGTTCGACGGGTGGAGATCGACGTGCCCGTGCGGCGCGAGCACGCCCGGGACGACGATCGCTGCGAACGCGGCGACGGGGATCTCGCCGAGCACGAGGTCGAGCAGGAGCGGCAGCCGGACCTGCCAGATCGCGAGCAGGAACAGCGGCAGGCGCGTGCAGTACGTCACGCCGGCCATGCCGGCGGTCAGGACGAGCGCGGTTCCCGTCTCCACCTGATCGTCCCCCCGACGACGGACGCGCAGACGATCGCGAGCACCGGCCCGGTCCCGGCCGGCAAGTAGGTATTGCCGAGGACGGTGGCGGCGCCGCTCAGCACCGCCACCGCCGCCGCGACCCGGTCGCGGATGAGCGGCACGAGGAAGCCGATGAAGATCGCCGGCGACGCGAAGCCGAACCCGTACGCGAGCAGCGGCGGCAGCGAGCTGCCGAGCAGCGCGCCGGCGAGCGTCGCCGGCGGGAACGTGGCGAAGCCGACGATCGAGCTGCCGAGGAGGTAGAGGTCGAGCCGGCGCCCGTCGGGATGCGCGGCGACGTGGCGGAGCGTGACGGCGAACGAGCCGTCGGCGACGACGTGGGCGAGCGGAACCAGGCGCGCCGGCGGTGCGTCGCGGAGCAACGGCACGAGCGTGGCGGCGAACAGCGAGTAGCGGAGGTTGGCGACGAAGGTCGTCGCGACGATCGCCGGGATGCCGGCGCCGATCGTGATCAGCGCCGCCGCGAGGAACTGGGCCGGTCCGGCGTAGACCACGAGCGACATCAGGACCGCGATCCACCACGGCAGGCCGACGGCGTGGGCGAGGTAGCCCCAGGCCAGCCCGATGAGAAGCAGCGCGAAGCCGACGGGGAGCGTGTCCCGCGCGCCGCGAACGATTCCGACCTCCCCGCTCACGTATCCGGCACCGGCGCCGGCACCCGGCGGGAGAGACGCCCGCGCCGGGCGAGTGACGCGACTGAGCCGAGGACGAGTGCGCCGCCGACGAGCTGGAGGGCGGTCAACGACTCGCCGAGCACCAGGTAGGCGAGCACGACGCCGACGAGCGGCTCGATGGTCGCGAGCAGCGCCGCCGTGCCGGCGCCGACGGCCTTGATCGCGGCGAAGAAGAGGATCATCGCCGCGACGCTGCTGACGAGGACGACGCCGCCCGCCCAGGTGAAAGCGACCGTCTCGGGCACGTGGAAGCCGCCGATCGCGGCGGCGACGGCGAAGCCCGCCGCCGGGAGAACGTACATGAGCGCTGCAACCTCCACCGGCTCGAGCGTCGACGCGTGCAGCAGGTAGCGCGAGCCGAGGATGAAGCTCGCGGTGAAGATGCCGCCCGCGAGGGCGAGCACGGCGCCGAGCGCCGGCGTGGTCGCCGGCGTGCCGACGGTGAGCGCGATCCCCGCGAGCCCGACGACGAGGACGAGCGCGCGGTGCAGGCCGAACTCCTCGCGGAACAGCAGCACGCCGCCGAGCGTCACGAGCAGCGGGTAGACGTAGAAGACGAGCACGACGAAGCCGGCCGGCGCCTGTTCGAACGCCCGCAACAACGTGATGTTCGCGCCGAACTGGAATGCACCCAGCGCGAGGCCGGCGAGCACGAAGCGCCTGCCGGGCCGCGTCCGGCCGCGCAAGGCGACGAGCGCGCCGAGCACGAGCGTCGTGCCGCCGAAGCGGAGCACGATCAGCTCGAACGGGCGGCCGCCGTGGGCGTAGAAGAGCTTGCTGAACGTGCCGAGCGTGCCGTAGCACGCGCCGGCGGCGACGGCCAGCAGACGACCACGGAGCTGCGCGCGGTCGTCACGCACTCAGCTCGAGCCTCGCCGCGTCCCGGCTCCGGCACGGCGCGGCGGCCCCTGATCACGGGGCCGCCGCGCGAGGTGCCCGTTAGCGCACAGGCGTGCAGCCGATGCTCTGGACCGGGATCTTGGTTCCGGCGCCGACGACGCCGATGTTCGGGCTCCCGATCACGTCGGGGATCTTGATCTTCCCGGCGCGAATCGCCGCGTCGACCTTCGCGAGCTCTGCCGTCGCCGCGGGCGTCACGGCCGAGTCGAGGTTGTAGAACGGCGCGAAGTGGCCGACGCCGAAGTTGGCGAAGTCGTAGACGTGATACCAGTGCGGGGGCAGCTGGTGGTTGACGAAGCGCTTGATCAGGTCGTAGCCGACCTTGTCGAGGTTGTAGATGACGCTCGTCAGGACGACCGACGGCGCCTCGAAGTGGTCGTCGAAGTACGACGGGATCACGTACGTGCCGGGCTTCTGCTTGGCCGCCTCGAACATCCCCTGCGACGCGGAGTCGACGGCGGCGAACAGGAAGTCGGCGCCGCTCTGCATCATCGTCTTCGCGGCTGCGCTTGCCAGCGCGGTGTCGGCCCAGCTGTTGATGTACTTCTGCACGAACTGCACTTTCGAGTTGACGCAGCGCGCGCCGAGGACGAAGCCCTCCGGCTGTCGTGTCAGCGCCGGGAATGCGAAGCCGTTCACGGCGCCGAGCTTGTTCGTCTTCGTCAGCATCCCGGCGAGGACGCCGGCGCGGAACGAGCCGTCCTGCTGCTTGATGTCCGCGAAGTAGAGGTTGCTCGGTCCGGTGGTGGGGCCCTTCCCGCCTGGGAACGCGAGCGGCGCGTAGATCCACGTCGTCTTCGGGAACTTCTGCGCGAGGACGTAGATCGGGTCCTTCGGCGTGAACGACGTCGGCCCGCCTCCCTTGATGACGAGGTCGTAGCCCTGCGAGCCGAACGCCGACCCCTGGGCGAGGAACTGGTCGGGCTGCACGACGTTGCCGACGATCTTGAGGTCGATCTTCGAGCCAAACTGCTTCGCCGCCTGCTTGGCGCCGTTCGACCAGGCGTTCGACCACGAGCGGTCGTTCTCCGTCCCGACGACGATCAAGGCGACCTTCAGCTTCTTCGCGGAAGCCGGAGTCGCGACGGTCACGAACACCCCGGCTGCGAGGCCGGTCGCGACGACCGCGGCCACGATCCGCCGGATGTTCGAGCGTGTCACCTTCATGTGGCGCCCGATCCTTTCTCCTTGTGCGATGACCCTGGTCCGGGCGGGTAGCTGCCGCCCGAGTCGGACAATGATAGGGTCGCCCGAAGTCGACTTCAACAGAGGCGCAAGCGCGGAGGAGCGATGAAGACGGTCGAGACGGAGTTCAACAGGCAGCAGCGTCAGCTGCTCGACAAGCTGCGCGCGAAGCACGGCCTCGGGCCGGACGACGCGGAGGTCGCGAGGTTCGCGTTCCGCCGGTACGTCAAGGCGTTCCTGCCGGCGAAGGAGAAGGTGTGACCGCGTACGGGCCGATGCGGCACGACGAGGTGCTGCCGCCCGTCACGGGGCGGGCGCTCCCGGTCTACCGCGGCGAGGTGCTCCGGATCATCCAGGAGGAAGAGGGCGGGCAGTGCGTCGACTTCAACGCGTTCAACCTCTACGACTACAAGGAGCGGCTCGACGTCGGCCGCACGCGCGCCTACCACGGGATGTTCCCGAAGAAGGGCGACAACATCTACACGCAGTCACCGCGTGACCGCGTCATGTTCGCGATCCTCGAGATGCCCGAGACGTGCAAGGCGGAGACGCTCGGGGCGCGTTGCAACGCGACGTTGTTCGAGCGCACGCTCGGCTTCGACCTGCACACGAACTGCCAGGACACGCTCGCGGAGGCGATCGGCGAGTACGACCTGACGCCGGACGACGTGCACGACTCGTTCAACCTCTGGATGAACACCGACGTCGACTCGAGCGGCAGGATGACGCTCGGGCCGAACACGGGCAGGCAGGGGGACTACGTCGACCTGCTGGCGATCTTCGACACGCTCTCCGTCCCGATCGTCTGCGGCTCCGGCGACGTCTTCACGACGAGCAACTTCCGCCTGAAGTCGATTCGGTTCCAGGTCTTTGAGCCGTCGGAGGAGACGCTCGCCATCGTCGAACGGATCGAGCGCGACTTCAACAGCCGCAGGAATCAGCGGAAGGTGAGCGACTTCCGCGTCAGCCGGATCAAGGCCGACCGTGAGCTGAGGCGGAACGAGTCGTACGAGCCGAGGTTCCCGAACTTCCCGCTCGACCCGCGTCCGGTGCTCGTCGAGCTCGACGACGAGGAGTACGAGCAGCTCGAGGAGATTCGTGCGCTCGGGCTCTTGCCGGGAAGGACGGACGCCGACGTGCTGCGCTCGGCGGTGATGACGGCCTGCCTGATGGAGGCGGCCGAGAAGGGGTTCGAGTTCGTCATTCCCGCCGCGCTCCGCGAATAGGCCAGATGTCGTCCGGGACCTGCTCGTCCGCAGCGCGACGCACGAACCGGACGAGGTCCTCGATCGCGAAGGAGAGGATCTCCTCCCCCCTCGCTGCGCTCGCGGCGGTCGGTTCGCCGATCACGCCGCTGGTCGTGAGCTTGCGGGAGTGGTACGTGAACGCCGACCGCTCGTAGTCGCGCGGCTCGTCGACGGCGAGCTCGAGATCGACGAGCTCCGGCGAGTGGGTGAGGTAGACGGACGTCTCGCCGTCGTTCGCGTGAAAGCTCCGTAGCGTGCCGGGGATCGAGTCGCGGTAGACGAGGTCGATCACGCGCGGCGAGACGTCCCACCAGCTGAGCGCGCGAACCTGCAGCTGCGGATAGCGCTCGCGGATCTTTCCCTCCGCGAGCGCGAGCACCGGGCCGTTGCCGATGTGCCCGTTGAGCAGTACGAGCTTCCGGAAGCCGGTCGCGACGATCCCGGCGCCGACGTCGAGGAACAACTGCAGCAGCGTCTCCGGCTGCACCGACAGGGTCCCGGGCCAGCCCTCCCAGTGGCGCGAGTCGCCGAACGGGAGTGCCGGGAGCAGCGGGACTCCCGTCTCGGCGGAGACGCTGAGCGCGATCTCCCAGCAGTTCTTGACGTCGACGTCGGTCGGCAGGTGGCGGCCGTGCTGCTCGGTCGTGCCGAGCGGCCAGATGACCATGCGCGGCGGCTGCGCGGCGAGAGCCTCGAGCTCTTGCCACGGGAGCTTTGCCCACAGGACCGGCTCGGGCACGAGGCGAAGTTCTACTCGCCGGAGCCGTGGGCGGTCAAACCGGCTCCGGCCGCCTCGCTCCTCGCTCGAGCGCTGCGTCCACGCCGACGTAGTCCTGCTCGCGTACCGCCCGCCTAGCCGCGGCGCCGCCTCACTCGCCGGCGTGCAGGTGCTTCGGCCCCTGCATGTAGTGCTCGATCCACCAGCTGAAGAACGCGTGCCGGACGATCGCGCCGTCGGTCTGCCCGAAGGCGCCGTTCGCCCGCAGCCGGTCGACGAGCGCGTACTCCTCGTCCGCGAGCTCGACCTCGACGCCGTGGGTGACGATCGGGTAGACCGGCCACTCGGGCACGTACGACGCATCCCGCTCGAGCTCGCGCATCACCCTGATCTCCTTCTGCTTGAAGTCGGCCGGCGTTCGCTGGTTCCGGTACCGCCGCTCCTCCGGCTCGAGGAACCGTTCCCGCTCCTTCGGCGTCGACTCCAGCACCTGCAGCTTCAGCGGCTTCAGCTCGAAGTTCGACGTGCTGAAGATGTCGGCGCCGCAGACGTTCGGCACGGCCAGGATGTCGAAGTGGGCGATCAGCTCGACGTAGTCTCCCTTCGCCGCGAGCATCCGCTTGATGTACGGGTGCCCGGTCTGGTCGACGCCGGTGTGCATCCAGAAGTTGAACGAGTCGTGCACGTCGTCCGGCGTCAGCCCGTACTCGCGGATCGACTCGGCCAGGATGTCGTGGCAGTTCGTGTGCCGCTCGAACCCGTACTGGTACTCGTACAGGAAGCCGGTGCAGCGCGGGTAGAGCACGTCGTTCGTGCCGACGGTGTCGCGGATGATCGTGAACATCGGCCGTTCCCGCGGCGGTGCCGACCAGAGCATGTCGCCTTCCTTGGGGAAGAGGCCGTGGAGATGACGGGTGCGGCCGGTGTGGAAGTACTCCTTGTAGTCGTGCAGGTTGAAGGCGTTGAAGTCTGCGCACTGACCGTCGCCGAGCTGCTCGATGCGGAGGATCTGGCCGCGAAGGACGGGCACGGCCTTGCCGGTGCCGGGCTCGAGCACGTGCTCGAAGACGACGTCGCGCCCCGTCACGGCTACGCCTCCCCCCGCTCGCCGGCGAGGAACTCCGGGTGCTCCCGGCAGAACGCGACGAAGCCGCTGCGGATCACCTCGGCGTGCGTCGAGCCGTGACGCTGCTCGGCGACGAGCCGGTCGAGCATCTCTTCCTGCTGCTGGTTGATCACCACGGTGACGGTGTGCGTCGTCATCGACGTGCCTCCTTTCGACTCTCGACTACTGTCAGGCGCTCTTCGCGCTCGGCCGGAACGGGATGCCGCAGGCTGCGGGGTACCGCGAGCCGAGCGCGAAGACGACCGCGACGACGGTGACGATGTACGGGAACATCAGCACGAAGTCGGAGGGAATCTTGGAGAGGAAGCCGAGGTTCTGGACCTGGAACTGCAGCGCCTCGGCGACGCCGAAGAGGACGCTGCCGAGCACGGCTCCGTAGGGATTCCAGCGGGCGAGGACGACGACGGCCAGCGCGATGTAGCCCCGGCCCGACGTGAGGCCGGCGACGAAGCCGCCGGACGTCGAGAGGACGATCGTGGCGCCGCCGACCGCGGTCAGCATGCAGCCGAGGACGACGGCCGGGTAGCGGAGGCGCCAGACGTCGAGGCCTGCGCTCTCCACTGCGCGCGGGTTCTCGGCGGCGGCGCGCGCGTAGAGGCCGAACCACGTGCGATGCACGAGGTAGTAGACGAGGGGCGCGGCGAGGATGGCCGCGTAGACAAGGAAGTTCTGGTCGAACAGGATCGGCCCGAGCCACGGGATGCTCGACAGCCCCGGGATGTGGAGATTCCCGAACGCGTTGCTGACGCCGCCGCCCAGGTACTTCGTGTACAGCGTCGTCGTGAAGCCCAAGGCGAACACGTTGAACAGGATTCCCGTCACGATCTGGTCGGTCCCGAGGCGCACGTAGAGGATCGACAGGACGAGCCCGCAGGCGAGCCCCGAGCCGATCGCCGCGAGCAGTCCGACGTAGAGGCTGCCGACGAAGTGGTAGCCGATCGCGGACACGAACGCCCCGATCAGCATCACGCCCTCGATGCCGATGTTGAGCACGCCGCTCTGCTCGACGATCAGCTCGCCGAGCGCAGCCCAGAGGATCGGGGCCATCAGGCTGATCCCGAGCGCGAACGTCGTCTGCGTGGCGCTCACTGCGCCGCCTCCGCGTAACGCAGGCGGATGACGCGGAACGCGAGCAGCAGGATCACGAACGTGGCGACGATGATCTCACCGACCGACGGCGACAATCCGGTCGCCACCTGGAGGCCGTTCGAGCCGACACGGAGGATCGCGAAGAAGAAGGCGGAGGGCAGGATCCAGAGCGGGCTCAGCCGCGCAAGGAGCGCGACCGCGATTCCGAGGAAGCCGAAGTTGCCGGAGAAGTCCGTCGGCAGGTTGCCGTAGATGCCGACGACGGCGATCGCGCCGGCGGCACCTGCGAACGCGCCGCCGAGCATGAACGCGTAGACCGCGATCCGGCCGACGCGCATGCCGTTCAGGCGCGACGCGAACGGGTTCAGGCCGACGGCGCGGATCTCGAACCCGAGCCTGGTCCGCGCCATGATCACCCACGCGACGAGGACGCAGAAGAGCGCGACCGGAGCACCGGCGGTGACGAGCGTGCCGGACCAGATGTTCGGGAGCAGCGTGTTCGCCGGAGCGTCCTGCGTCTGGGGCGCGATCCCCTGCGGCCAGATGACCGTGATCGCGTAGTCGGCGAGCAGGATCGCCGCGAACACGCTCATCAGCGACACGATCACCTCGTTCGCGTTGATCAGCGCCTTGAGCGCGCCGGGGATGAGGCCCCAGACCGCGCCGCCGAGCGCGGACAGGACGAGGACGAGCGGCGCGAAGAACCAGTGCGGGAGCGACGCCGGCAGCGTCAGCCCGAGACCCGCGGCGCAGAACGCGCCGAAGTACATCTGCCCCTCGCCGCCCACGTTCCAGAGCCGGGCCGAGAAGGGGATCGCCGCCGCAAGTCCGGTCAGCGCGAGCAGCGTCGTGATCATCACGGTCTGCCCGAAGTTGAACTCGTTCCCGAGCGCTCCCGAGACGAGGGCGCGGAAGGCCGTCGCCGGGTTCGCTCCGAGCAGCGCGAGGATCGCGGCGACGACGCCTGCGGTCGCCGCCGCCGAGATCACCGTCCAGCCGACCGAGCGCAGCCGGTCGCGCGACGGCGCCGCGATCCCGCGTGCCAGCAAGCCGACAGCGGTCAGCGGGCGCGGCTTCGGCTCGTCCAGCGGGCGTGCGTCGGCGGGGTCCATCAGGTGGCGGGGTCGCCGCCCGCCCCGACGTGCGCGAGCTCGGCGTCAGCCGCTCCTCCCCCGGTCCCGGCCATCGCCATCGCCATCTCGTCCATCGACAGCTCGCTCACCGGCGCCTCGTACCGCACCCGGCCTCGAAACAGGACGAGCACCCGGTCGGACAGCTTCAGCAGCTCGTCGAGATCGTGCGAGACGAGCATCACCGCGCTCCCCGACTCGCGCACCTCGAGCAGGCGGCGGTGGACGTACTCGGTCGCGCCGACGTCAAGCCCGTGCGTCGGATGGGCGGCGATCAGGAGCTTCGGGTCGCGTGCCAGCTCGCGGGCGAGCACCACCTTCTGCTGGTTGCCGCCCGAGAGCGAGATGACCGGCACGTCGGGGTCGGCGGGCCGGACGTCGTACAGCTCGAGCAGCTCGCGTGCGCGCATGCGGACGTCGCGCCAGCGCAGAATCCCCCGCTGCGAGAAGTCCCCGCCCGGGATCTGCGCCAGGGCCAGGTTCTCGGCGACCGTCATGTCGAGCACGAGCCCCCAGACGCGCCGGTCCTCCGGGATGATGCTGACGCCGGCGGCGTGGAGCCGCTGGGGCGACACGCCGGTCAGCTCCTGCCCGTCGAGGACGACGGTTCCGCTCTCGACCTTGATGATGCCGGCGATCGAGTCGACGAGCTCCCGCTGGCCGTTGCCTTCGACGCCGGCGATGCCGAGGATCTCGCCGGCGTGGATGTCGAAGCTGACGCCGTGCACGGCGTGCAGAGCACGCGCGCCGTGAACGACGAGGTCGCGAACGCGGAACAGCGCCGCCTCGTCGAGGTGCGCCTTCGTCCGCGGCGGCAGCGCGAGCAGATCGCGTCCCGTCATCGCCACGGCGAGCATGCGCTCGTCGAAGCTGCCGCGCTCGGCTGTGACGACGTTGCGACCCTTCTTCAGCACCGTCACGCGATCGGCGACCGCCATCACCTCGCGCAGCTTGTGCGTGACGATCACGATCGAGTGTCCCGTGTCTCGCAGCTCCTTCAGCGTCCCGAACAGGCGGTCGACCTGCGCCGGGCCGAGGAACGACGTCGGCTCGTCGAGGATGAGGATCGTCGCGCCGCGGTAGAGGAGCTTCAGGATCTCGACTCGCTGCTGGGCGTCGACCGGCAGCTCGCGGATCCGCTGGCCTGCGACGACGGCGAGGCCGTAGCGCTCGGCCGTCTCCTGCACGCCACGCTCGACCTCGGCGCGCCGAAACGCCATGTTCCACTTCGAGATCGCGCCCAGGACGACGTTCTCGGCGACGGTGAAGTTCTGCACGAGCATGAATTGCTGGTGCACCATCCCGATGCCACGCGCAAGCGCATCGTGCGGCGACGCGAAGCGAACGGGCTCGCCGCCGATCACGATCTCGCCCTCGTCCTGGGCGACGAGCCCGAAGAGGATGTTCATCAGCGTCGTCTTGCCGGCGCCGTTCTCGCCGAGGAGCGCGTGGATCTCGCCCGGCCGGAGCTCGAAGTCGACCGAGTCGTTCGCGATCGTCGCCCCATAAGCCTTCGTGATGCCACGCATCACGATCGAGCCGCGCGCCTCCGGGGTCGCATCCTCTCGCTGCTCGCCGAAGCTTACGATCGTCAATGTATACATCATCGATCTTCGGATCAGACTCCGACCCGGTCGGGAAGCGGCGTCGCCCGCTGCTCCGCTCGAAGCCGGTCGACGAGGTCGATGCAGGCGTGGATCGTGTCGAGGCGCGGCGTCGCGAGCTCGAGCCGCCGCGCGAGCTCGACCACGGCTCCCGTCATGCACTGGTACTCGAGCGGCTTCCCGTTCTCGAGGTCCTGGAGCATCGAGGTCTTGTGGTCGCCGACCGCGAAGCCGGCCTCGAGGCGCCGGTCGAGCGAGACGGGGAACGTGATCCCGAGGCGCACGGCGACGGCGGCGATCTCGTCGAACGTCGCGCGCAGGAGCGTGCGCATCTCGTCGGTCGTGCCGAGCTCCCGTAGCGTCGCGCGCGTCAGCGCCGAGATCGGGTTGAACGTCGCGTTCCCGAGCAGCTTCAGCCAGATCTCGCTGCGCAGGTCGCGCTCGACGGGCGCCTTGAGGCCGCCGGCGCGGAACGCGTCCGAGATCGCGTTGCACCGCTCGCTGACGCTTCGATCCGGCTCGCCGAGCGAGAAACGCGTGCCCTCGAGGTGGCGGACGACGCCCGGCGCGACGAGCTCCGTCGAGCAGTAGACGACGCAGCCGACGGCGGCCGCGGCCGGCAGCGAGTCGGCGATCACGCCGCCGGGGTCGACCGCCTCGAGCACGAGTCCGTCCAGGTCGCCGCCGTGCGACTGGAAGTACCACCACGGGATTCCGTTCTGCGCGCAGACGACCGCGGCGCCCGGGCGCAGGAGCTCGCCGAGCCGCGGCGCCGCCGCCGTGAGGGAGTACGCCTTGAGGCCGAGGATGACGACGTCGGCGTCTCCGATCACGCTCCAGTCGCCCGTCGCCGGCGGGCGCGCCTCGAAGTTGCCGCGTCCGGAGAGCACCTGCACCCCGTCCTCCTGGAGCGCGCGTAGCTGCTCGCCGCGGGCGACCAGCGTCACGTCGACGCCGCCGCGGGCGAGCGCCGCGCCGACGTACGCGCCGATCGCACCGGCGCCGAGGACGACGAACCTCACGAGTCGGCGCCGGTCAGCCGGCCGCCGATGCGCGCCCGCTGGAGCTTTCCCGTCGGCGTCCGGGGAATCTCGTCGAGCAGGAAGATCCGCCGCGGCACCTTGAACGGCGCCAGCCGCTCGCGGCACCAGGCACGGAGCTCGCGCTCGTCGCTCTCGCCCGTCAGCACGACCGCGGCACCGACCTCCTCGCCGTACCGCTCGTCCGGGATCGCGAATGCGACCGCGTCGGCGACGCGCGGATGTGCCTTCAGCGCCGCCTCGACCTCGAACGGCGAGATGTTGTCGCCGCCGCGGATGATCAGCTCCTTGATGCGCCCGTCCAGTGTCAGGTAGCCGTCGCGGTCGATCCGCCCCCGGTCGCCCGTGCGGAACCAGCCGTCGCCGAAGAACGACTCGGCGTTGGCGGCGGGATTCGCCACGTACCCCGGCGTCACCCCGGGCCCCCTGATCGCCACCTCGCCCAGCTCGACGTCGTCGCCGTCGCGGTCGACGACGCGGATCTCGACGCCGTGGCTCGGGAGGCCGACGGATCCCACCTTCCGCTCGCGCGGGGGCAGGGGATTCGACGCGATCTGGTGGCTGCCCTCGGTCATTCCGTACGCCTCCAGCATCGGCACGCCGTACCCGGCCTCGCAGCGGGCGTGGAGCTCCGGCGAGAGCGCGGACGAGCACGAGCGCACGAACCGAAGCGACCGGATGCGAGCGCCGTCGAGCCGGTCGAGGATGGCGGCGTGGAACGTCGGACCGGCGGAGAGCCACGTGACGCCGTACTCGCTCGCGTAGCGTTGCAGCCGCCCGGGCGCGAAGCGAGACGGCACCACGACCGACCCGCCGGCGGCGAGCGCGGCGGCCACGGACGCGACGAGGCCGTGGACGTGGAAGAGCGGCATGGCGCAGAAGGAGACGTCTTCCTCCGTCAGCTCGTAGAACTCGGCGATGCCGCGGGCGCTCGCGACGAGGTTGCGGTGCAGCAGCGGCACCTGTTTCGGCCGGCTCGTCGTCCCGCTCGTGTGCAGGACGAGCGCCACGTCGTCCGGCTGGGCCGGCTCGAACGGCGCCGTGGCGGCTGCCGCGAACTCGGCGCCGTCGACGTCGACGAAACGCAGGTCGCCGGCGGCCGCGCGCCGCGCGGCGGCGGCGTCGCCGGCGGTCGTCAGCACGAGCCGCGGGGCGAGGTCGTCGAGGTAGAAGCGGAACTCGTCGCTCGTGTACGTCGGGTTGAGCGGCGCCGCCGCGGCCCCGAGCGCCGTCGTCGCGAGCAGGAGCCGCACGAACAGCGGGCCGTCCGGCACGATCGACGCGACCGTGTCGCCGCGCGTGACGCCGGCGCCGGCCAGCTTGCGCGCGAGCTCCTCGACCTCGCCCCGCAGCTCGCCGAACGAGACGCGCCGCCCCGCGTCCGGCTCGACGAGCGCGGTCTCCTGCACCCCGCCTCCGAGGAGATCGAGCACGTTCATCGGCGGCGGCGCTGCTCGCCCGGCACGGCCTCGAGCCGCTCCGCGCGCGCACGCTGGGCGCGTGGACGACGCGACTTCCCTCGTAGACCCCCGACCCCGGACATGCGCTGCCGATTATCCGTCGCCCGGCAGCCGAAATCCAGGCGACGGGTGCGGGCGAGTCAGAGACCGTCGGCGTGCCGCGACGACGCGAGCTGCTCCCGCTCGAGGACGCGTGCCGCCTCCGCGCAGCGTGCCGGCAGCGCCTCGACGGGCACGCCGTAGGCATCCAATCCGTGGACGAGGGCTCGCCAGCGGTGGCGCCGGTGCACCGACGAGTCGACCGGGACGAACAGCCGCAGCGGATAGGCGTGCGACGCCCGGTAGCCCCGCTCGCACTCGACGACCCGTCCCCAGAGCGACACCTGGCCGAGCACCCGGGCGACCGCGAGGTTCGCAGGCGGGTCGCGCAGGTACTGGCCGACGGTCGGCAACGAGGCGGCGTAGATCCCGCATTCGCAGCGCTCGTCGGGGATCTCGTGCGGCGAGCGCCGCCGGCGAAACCACGTCACGACCGGCGAGCTACACAGGCATTCCGCCACCAGCGGCTCCCGCGGCGGCCACAGCGTCGGCTTGATGACGCTGCCAAGCGTATATCCGTCCTTGCCGGCGACGACGCGCCAGACGCGCCAGGCCTCGATCACGCCCGCGAAGTCCGGAGCCTCGACGAGTACGGCGTCGGACGCGGTCACTTCGCCGGGGCGGGCGTCGGTACTTTCCTCGCCGGCCGCGGACGCTCCTTCGGTGGTTGCTTCGAGGGCACCGGCTCCCGCAGCGGCTCAACCCTGTACGTCCGCTTCGGCTTCCCGATCTCCATGGTCGCGACCTCCCGGAAGATCGAACGACGCTGTGACCCTTTCCACCTACTCGGCCGGTTGAAACCCGCCGATCGTCGGCGACGCCCGCCGCGGCGCCCGCGCGTCAGTCGTAGGCCGCGCGCAGTCGCGTCAGCGCTTCCTGGAGCTCCTTCGTCCGTTCGAGGTCGGCGTGCTGGAGCTCGCTCCGCAGCTGGCGTTCACGCAGCCGCAGGAGGAGCTCTTTCCCCGTCTCTTCGTCGATCCCCTCTGCCTCGGCTCGCGCGTCGAGCTCGGCGAGGAGGGCGATGCCGGCGACGTCGAGCGGCGTCCCTTCGACGAGGTGCGCACGCAGCGCCCGGGTCGTGGCGTCGTGGAAGTGCTCCGGCGTCAGCTCGGCGAGCACTGGGCGCAGGCGCGGGTGGGCGACGACGCCCGCGAGCGCGTCGCGCTCGTGCCGCTCCGCGGCGCCGAGAACGCGTGCCGATGCCGCAGCGGCCCTCGCCGCGGGAACGGCGGCGCGCAACGTCATCGTCCCGAGCCGGTCGGTCGCCAGCGCCCAGGCGGCCTGGCGGTCGGGCGACTCCGGCAGCGCGTCGAGGAGCGCCTTCACGCTCCGGTGCGCCGCCGCCGCGTCGGCGGCCCGTTCGATCTCGACCTGGACGCGGTAGACCGGGTAGGGCTTCGCCGCCGCGAGCCGCCGCTCGAATCCCGCCGGGTCGTCGGCCGGGTCGCGGCCGGGCTCGAGCGCGACGACCTTGACGTCGAAACCCTGCCCGACCGCCAGCTCCATCCCGCGCAACGCCGCGGCCTCGCCGGCGGCGTCGCCGTCGAACGCCAGCCAGAGCCGCTTCGTCAGCCGGCCGAGCTCGCGCAGCTGCGCGTCCGTGAGCGCGGTGCCCATGCAGGCGACGACCGGCTCGAAGCCGGCCTGACGCAGCGCGAGGACGTCGGTGTTGCCCTCGACGACGCAGGCGCGGTTCTCGCGTGCGATCGACGCTCGCGCCTTGTCGAGGCCGTAGACGATCGCGCCCTTGCGGAAGAGCTCCGACTCGGGCGTGTTGACGTACTTCGCGCGGAGCGGATCCTCGTCGTGCAGCCGCCGCGCCTGGAAGCCGACGACGCGTCCGCGCGCGTCGGTGAGCGGGAAGAGCAGCCGATGCTGGAAGTAGTCGTCGCCGCGCTTCCGCGCCAGGCCCGCCAAGCGCAGCTCGTCGAGCGTGAAGCCCTTGGCGAGCGCCTTGCGCGTGAGCGTTGTGCCGCCGACTGCGAGCCCGAGCCGGAACTCGCGGCAGATCTCCTCGCGCAAGCCGCGGCCGGCGAGGTAGTCGCGCGCGAGCGAGCCGGCCTGCGACTCCCAGAGCGCGCGCTCGTAGAACACCGCCGCCTGCTCGAGGACCCGGCGCAGTCGCTCCCGCCGGCGGCGGCGGGCGTCGTCCGCCGGCGACGTCTGCTCGTACTCGAGCGGGATCCGGAATCGGTCGGCGAGCCACTCGACCGCCCCGGCGAAGTCGACGCCCTGCGTCTCCCTGACGAACGTGATCATGTCGCCGCCCTTGCCGCAGCCGAAGCAGTAGAAGAGTTTGTCGACGGCGTTGACGGAGAAGCTCGGCGTCCGCTCCTCGTGGAAGGGGCAGCGGCCGGTAAGCCGCGCGCCCGCCTTGCGAAGGGGCGTCCGTTCTTCGACGACCGCGACGAAGTCCGCGCCCTGCTTCACGGCCTCGACGCTCGTGTCCGTGATCCGCGCCACTAGAGGCGGGCAGCGTACGCGAGCGCGAAGCGGTCGGTCATGCCGGCGATGAACTCGGTGATCTCGTCGGGCGGGTCGCCGCGCTCGGCGAGCAGGTCGAAGATCCGGTGGATCGTGTCGCGCGCCCGCTCGTGCTCGCGACGCGTCTCCGGACCGAGGTAGACGTGGTCGAACATGAACGAGCGGAGCGAGAGCATCGCCGCGCCGATCTCGTCGCTCTGCGCGATGTCGCCGACGCGTTCGGAGGTCTCGATCAGGTCGTGGACGAGCGTGTCGATGCGCTTCGCCCCCGTGTGTCCGAGCACCGCGAGCTCCTCGCGCGGCAGGTCGCCTTCTGCGAGCAGCCCGTACCGGATCGCGTCGTCGATGTCATGGTTGATGTACGCGACGCGATCGACGATGCGGACGATCCTGCCCTCGTGTGTCTCGGGCTCGCGCGCTCCCGTGTGCGTGAGGATGCCGTCACGCACCTCGTGCGTCAGGTTCAGGCGCTCGGCGATCCGCAGCGACTGCTCGTTGTGGCGGAAGCTGCCGCCGAACCGTTCACGGAGGGCGGTGTCGAGCGCTTCCTCTCCCGCGTGGCCGAACGGCGTGTGCCCGGTGTCGTGGCCGAGGCCGATCGCTTCGACGAGGTCCTCGTTGAGTCGCAGCGCACGCGCAACGACGCGGGCGATGCCCGTGGTCTCGAGCGTGTGCGTCATCCGCGTGCGGTAGTGGTCGCCGGCCGGGTCGATGAAGACCTGGGTCTTGCCCTTCAGGCGGCGGAACGGCTTCGAGTGCACGATCCGGTCGCGGTCGCGCTGGAACGGCGTCCGCACCGTGCATTCGTCCTCCGGTCGCAGCCGCCCGCGCGTCTCGTACGACCGGACCGCAAGCGGCGAGAGCGTCTGCTCCTCCTGCTCGCGCACCCGCGCGGGGAACGCATCGGCAACGAATCCGGCCGCCTCGGGCACGCCGCCAGGGTAGACAGTTCGGCGGCCGGCGACAGCCGCGCGAAGCTCACCGACCCTCGCGCGTGCGCGCTTCGAGGCCCGCGCGCCCCCCACCCAGGGTGGGGCTCACACCCGCCTCCCTCGCAGGCGACGATACCCGTCGAGCTGCCACGTCGCTGACTCGGTCTCGCGCCGATTGTGTACCGACTCGTCCACAGGGCCGACGCGGTCGCGGAGGCGGCGGCGCGAGAGCCGGGCCCGACCCGGCACGGGGGCGGGCGAGACGACCGCCGCGCGGCTAGACGATGATCGGCACCGTGCCTCCGTCGGCGCTCCAGGCGGCGCCGGTGACGTAGCTCGAGCGCTCCGAGCAGAGGAAGACGATCACGGCCGCGATCTCGTCTGGTTCGGCGTACCGTCCGAGCGGCCTGGCGGCCGCGACCCGCGCGAACACCTCGTCCCGCTCTCCCTGCTGGTCGGCCAGCCCGCCCGCTTCGAGCCAGGCATCCGTCGCGGTCGGCCCCGGCGTGACCGCGTTGCAGCGGATGCCGTCCCGCGCGTAGAGGTCGGCGACGAGCCGGGAGAGCGACAGCACCGCGGCCTTCGTCACCGAGTAGTCCGGCATGCCTGTCGACGGACGCTTCGCCGCGGTCGACGAGACGTTCACGATCACGCCGCGGCCGCGCTCGCGCATCCCCGTCAGCGCGGCCTGAGTGGCGCGCACCGCGCTCATCACGTTCAGCTGCCACGACCGCTCCCAGATCTCCTCGGTCAGCTCGTCGAAGCGGTGGATCTCCGCCCAGCCGACGTTGTTGACGAGGCAGTCGACCCGCCCGAAGCGCTCCTCGGCGGCGGCGACCAGCCGTTCGGGCTCGCCGGGCCGCGAAAGGTCGGCGCGCACGTGCAGGTCGCCGATTCCGGCCCCGCTTCTGCCCGACGTCACGACGAGCGCGCCCTCGGCGCGCAGCTGCCGCGCGACCGCGAGTCCGATGCCGGCCGTCGAGCCCGTGACGACGCAGACGTTGTCGCGCAGGCCGAGATCCATGCGGCGGCTACCTTAGCCTTCGTGACGACGATCCTCCTCGTCCGGCACGGCCAGAGTGAGTGGAACCGTGAAGGACGGTGGCAGGGTCATGCCGATCCGCCGCTCTCGGATGCCGGCCGCCGCCAGGCGCGAGAGCTCGCCGACAGGCTCGCCCGGGTCCGGCTCGACGCGATCTACGCGAGCGATCTGGAGCGCGCACGAGCCACGGCCGAGGTCGTCGCGGAGGCACATCGGATTGCCGTCACGGTCGACGCTGCGCTCCGCGAGATCGACGTCGGCGAGTGGTCCGGCCTGACGACGGCGGAGATCGAGCGTCGCTATCCGGAGGGGCTCCGCCGCCACGCCGACGGCGACGACGGCTGGCGAGACGGGGAGCCGCACGAGGCGATGAGCGCACGGATCGTCGCCGCGATCGGGCGGATCGCGGCCGCTCACCCCGATGGGCAGGTGCTGTGCGTCTTGCACGGCGGCGTCATGCGCGCGCTGCTCGCGCACGCGGACGGCGCCGACCTCCGCTCGTACCGGCTGCAACATCGCGGCCCAGCCAACGGAACGGTGGCCAGAATCGCCGTCGAGGAGGGCGTCTTCAGGCGGATAGACTGACCGTTCGGTGGAGGACTACACCAACAAGTACAAGGGCGAGCAGGTCGAGATCGCCCTGTTCGGCGGCGAGTATCAGGACGGCGTCCTGACCGCGTACTGCTACGTCGAGGACGTCGCGCACATCGAGCTCAACGGGCACATCCTCATCCCGCTGCAGAACATCGCCTCCCTCCACTGCTCGAGCCGGTGCGATGCTCCCGAGCCCGACTGGCCACCGCACGGGCTCGCAGAGGACGACGCGGACGAGCGCGACGACGAGGCGTAGCGGTCGTGCGGCATCGCCTCGCGATCGCCGTCAACCTGGGCAAGGCCTGGATCCTGCTGATCGTGCCGGGCCTCGCCATGGGAGCGCTTGGCTGGCAGCTCGGCGGCTACCGGCTCGCGCTCCTCTTCCTCGCATCCGTCGTGCTCGCCGCAGCGGCGCTGTACTTCTATGCCGACCGCATCGGGATGGGGATGGTCGGGGCGCGCGAGCTGTTGCCGGGAGAGGCGCCGGCGCTGCACGCGACCGTCGAGAGCCTCTCGGGGCGCGCCGGCGTCATCCGACCGAAGCTCTACGTGCTCCCCGACGGCTACCCGCGCGCGCTCGCCGCCGGCCGCGGCGCCCGCGGGGGCGCGGCGCTCGCCGTCTCGGTCGGGCTTCTCGGTGTCGCGACGCCGGCCGAGCTCGAGGGGATCGTCGCGCACGAGCTCGCGCATCTCCGTCGCCGCGACGTGCTCGTGCAGACGATCGCGGTGACGCTCGCCGGCGCGCTGGTCGAGGCCTCGCGGATCGGCGGGCTCCTCCAGCGCGTGCTCCTGTTCGTGTTCGCGCCGGTGGCGGCGTCGTTCGTGCATCTCCTGCTCTCTCCGAAGCGCGAGTTCGACGCCGACCGGTTCGCGGCCGAGCTGTGCGACTCGCCGCACGGGCTCGCGGATGCGCTGCTGCGGCTGGAGCAGTCGATGGAGCTCGTCGCGTTCGAGGCGAGCCCTGCGACGGAGCCCCTCTACACGACGAACCCGTTCGCGGACGAAGGGCTCGCGACGCTGTTCGTGACGCATCCGCCGCTTGGGGAGCGCGTCCGCCGGCTGCGCGCGCTCGACCCGGAGTGGCGCGAGAGGTTACGCGCCGCCTGAGCGCGGGCAGGGAGTGACCTCGATGGGCTGCCGCTGCTACGAGGTCGAGGAGCTCTACGGAGAAGAGGCGGGCGAATACGTGGCCACGCATCTCCAGCCCGACGCCGACGGCGAGGGCTACGTCTGCCCCGACACGGGGCGGCGCTGGCAGCTCGACGACTCCGATCCCGAGCAGACGCGGCTCGCTCAGGGCTGAGAACGGGGAGCGCGCGGCGGTCCGGCAGAGCCCAGCCGGGGCGGACTCCCGTCCGTCCCCGGTCAGGACGAAGAAATGGGCGGCGTCCTACTCTCCCGGGAGATCGCTCTCCGAGTACCATCGGCGCTGGCGGGCTTAACTTCTCTGTTCGGAATGGGAAGAGGTGTTTCCCCGCCGCTAAGGCCGCCCAACTTGTGAGAGATCGCGCGCAGCGCACCCTCAAAACTCCATAGCAGCGATCGTGCGTTCAAATCAAGACCTCGAGCAATTAGTACGGGTCCGCTGAACACATTGCTGTGCGTGCACGTCCCGCCTATCGACGTGGTGGTCTTCCACGGCTCTTACTCTCTCGAGGAGATGGGAGGCCTCATCTCGAGGTGGGCTTCCCGCTTAGATGCTTTCAGCGGTTATCCCGTCCAGACGTGGCTAATCAGCAACGCCGCTGGCGCGACGACTGATACACCAGAGGTCCGTTCGTCTCGGTCCTCTCGTACTAGAGACGACTCCTCTCAAGCCTCCAACGCCCATGGTGGATAGGGACCGACAGTGTTGTTACTCCCGAGCGACGCTCGGGGGCCAGGTCATTTCTGCCTGACTCTGCATGTCGCCATGCAGCTCGGACTGTATCTTCCGGGCCTCGCGGCCCTGTCTGGCGTGCAGTCTCTGAGGATTCTGGACAGCTACGAGCTCTTGCCAGCGCACTTTCCTGAACCGTCCGCCTCCGTTCATGGAGAGGGCGAGCCCGAGGAGCCGACCGAAGCCGGCATCGGTGCGGTGGTGGCCGAGAGCAAGCTCACGCACGATGGCGGCGAACTTCTCGAAGTCCGCATGCTTCGTGGAGAGAATTGGGTTTCGTTCGAAGAATGGAATCACTCGTTCGAGCAGGTCGTGGAGATTGCGCACGACGAGCACGAGAGCACGATCCCGACGGCTGTTCGGTCGAAGGCGTCCGCAACCGAGTCGCTGTTGGATCAGCTCGAGCACTTGAGCCCTGTCGCCGTTCTGGCTGACGTGGAACTCAGGAACGAGCTGAAACCCGACACGACAGGTCGGATTGCGTTGCACCGAGACCGAGAAGCTGCCTTCTCCGTCGACGTAACCCGCGATGTAGCTATCCAGCCTTTCCTGCTGATTGTCCGCACCTGACACGTTGTCACTAGCGTAAACGTCCGGCCGGACGTCGACGCTGAGTAGCGCAGGATGCACGGAGTTTCCAGCACATAGCCAGATTTATAGACAGCAATGGTCTACTGTCTCACGACGTTCTGAACCCAGCTCGCGTACCGCTTTAATGGGCGAACAGCCCAACCCTTGGGACCTACTCCAGCCCCAGGATGCGACGAGCCGACATCGAGGTGCCAAACCCTTCCGTCGATGTGGACTCTTGGGAAGGATAAGCCTGTTATCCCCGGAGTACCTTTTATCCGTTGAGCGACGGCACTTCCAC
>DASRGD010000044.1:0-70141 GCA_035651195.1 Gaiellaceae bacterium
CCGCACCAGTCCCTCGCCGCGCACATCCTCGGTTACGTCGGCCCGATCAGCGCTACGGAGTACAAGGCCGACAAGAAGCTCGGGTACCAGCCGACGGACAGCATCGGCCAGTCCGGGGTCGAGGCGGAGTTCGACCAGTACCTGCGGGGGCGCGACGGGTCGGCGCAGCTGACCGTGGACTCGCGCGGCCGACCGACGAGCGCGGTGCAGCCGACGACGCTGCAGAGGCCGGGAAATGCACTGCGCCTCACCATCGACATCGACGTGCAACGGGCGGCCGAGCAGGCGCTCACCTACGGCATCAAGGTCGCGCACCAGAACGGCCAGTGGGCGGCCGACGGCGGTGCGATCGTGGCGCTCGACCCGCGCGACGGCGCCGTGCTCGCACTCGCGTCGAACCCGACCTACAAGCCGTCGGTCTACGTCAGCCGCGACCCGAGCAAGCTCGCGCCGCTCCAGAACGAGAGCGTTGCCCGCAAGGACAACTTCCCCGGGATCGACCGCGCGATCGCGGTCGGCTATCCCCCGGGCTCGACGTGGAAGCCGGTGACTGCGCTCGCCGCGATGCAGGAGCACGTCCTCCAGCCGAACTCGACGCTCCTCTGCTCACCGACCTTCACGGTGCCCGGCGTGACCGGCAAAGGGGAGACGTTCACGAACTGGGATCCGTTCGTCAACCAGTGGATCGACCTGCGCACCGCGCTTGCCGAATCGTGCGACACCTACTTCTACCAGCTGGGCTACAAGTTCTACTCGCTGCCGCCGAGCGCGGGGCATCCGCTCCAGAACTGGGCCTCGCGCTTCGGGTTCGGCGCCGTGACGGGGCTCGATCTGCAGGGCGAGTACGGCGGGCTCGTCCCGACCCCGGAGTGGCGGCGCGAGCACTTCGCGGGCAAGCCCTACACGGCGATCGACCGCGTCTGGAAACCGGGGTACTCGGTCCAGCTCGCGATCGGCCAGGGCGACCTGCTCGTGACGCCGATGCAGATGGCGCGCTTCTACGCGCTGATCGCGAACGGCGGCAAGCTCGTCACGCCGTACCTCGTCAAGGACGTCGAGCAGCCGACCGGCGATCCGCGCGCCCCGCGCGTGCTCGAGAGCCTGGGCGGTCAGCCGCCGACGGTGAGCGGCGTCGACCCGGCAGCGTTGAAGATCGTGCAGGAGGGTCTCTTCGCGGCGACGCACTCGCCGATCGGCACCTCGTACGGCGTCTTCGGCAACTTCCCGGTCCCGATCGCCGGCAAGACCGGCACGGCGCAGAAGCTCTTCAAGCTGCCGGGCTACCCGAACGCGGTCGAGTTCAACCAGTCCTGGTGGTGCGGGTACGGTCCGACCGACCAGCCGACGATCGTCGTCTGCGCCGTGATCGAGAACGGCGGCCACGGCGGCGTCGCCGCGGCGCCGGCGGCGCTGAAGGTGTTCGAGGCGTACTTCCACAAGCACGGTACGCTGACGAGCCACATCTCCGACTGATGACGAGCCGATGACGATCGAGGCCGTCGACAGCCGCGCCCGCGGGCTCCGGCCCCGCCGCGAGGCGGAGAGTGGAGGCGTCGTCGGGTTCCTGCGCCACGTCGACTGGGTGCTGCTCGGCGCCGCCGTCGCGATCGTCGCCTACGGTCTGCGGGCGATCGACGGGATCACGAAGCACGACCCCGGCGGCAGCGTCGCCGGCCGCCAGGCGCTGTACGCGCTCGTCGGCGGGGCCCTGCTCGTCGTCGCCACGCTGATCGATCCCGCCGTCTATCGCCGTTACAAGAGCGTCATCTACGGCGGCACGCTGGCGCTGATGGCGCTCGTGCTGGTCGCCGGCGCCGCCACGCGCGGCTCGCACCGCTGGATCGACGTCGGCTTCTTCCAGTTCCAGCCATCCGAGTTCGGGAAGGTGTTCTTCACGCTCTTCGTCGCCGGCTTCTTGGCCGACCGGGCGAAGCGCCTGCACGAGTTCTCCGTGCCGCTGGCCGCCGTGGCGCTCGCGGCCGGCCCGATCGCGCTCGTCTTCGTGCAGCCCGACGTCGGCACCGCGCTCGTCTACACCGCCGCGCTCGGCGCCGTCCTCTTCACCGTCGGCGTCCGCTGGCTGCACCTGGCGGTGATGGGCGTCGCCGGCCTGCTCGGCGTGCTCGCCGTCCTCTGGTGGCTGCCGGCGGCGGGGGTGAACGTGCTCAAGCCCTACCAGGCGCACCGCCTCACGGGCTTCACGCACCCCGGCACCGACCCGCGCGGCGCGAACTACAACATCGAGCAGTCGATCATCGCCGTCGGCGCGGGCGGACTTCGCGGCCGCGGCGTCGCCGGGGCGACGCAGACGCGCCTCGACTACACGCCGGCGCATGCGACCGACTTCGCGTTCTCGTCGCTCGCCGAGCAGCGCGGCTTCCTCGGCGCGTCCTTCCTGCTCCTGCTCTACCTGCTCGTCGTCTGGCGTGGCCTCAAGATCGTCACCGCGTCGCGCGACCTCTTCGGCGCCGCCGTCGCCGGCGGGATCGTGTTCGCGTTCATGTTCCAGGTCTACGTCAACGTCGGCATGGCGATCGGGATCGCACCGATCACCGGCATCCCGCTCCCGTTCGTCTCCGTCGGCGGATCGTCGATGATCACCAACCTGCTCGCGGTCGGGATCCTCCAGTCGATCCACGTCCGCGGTCGCAGACGTCACTAGCTCGGCAGGTGACTGGGACGCGTAGCGCGCTGGCCCTGCTCGCGGCCCTGCGCCCGCCTCCACGGGCGCCGGGCGCGCTGGTCGTCGACGGCGCCGCGGCGCTCGTGCCGCTGCTCGCGCGCGAGCTCGGCCGCGACGGAAGGCCGGGCCTCGTCCGCGAAGGCGGACGCCTGGACGGGGCGGCTGCGCTCGTCTGGGTCGGCGCCCCGGACGAGCAGCGGCTGCGCGAGGCCTCGATCGCGCGCGTCCCGATCGTCGCCGTCACCGACGCCGACGACGTGCCGTACGTGCTCGCGACCGACCTCGTCCGCGTCGTCGCGGGTCAGGGGTTCCCCGTCACCGCGATCGCGTCCGCGCTCGCGCGGCGGCTCGGCGGCAACGGCCCGGCGCTCGCGGCGGCGCTGCCCGTCCTGCGGACGGCGGTCGTCGACGAGCTGATCGCCGCGGCCGAACGGCGGAACGGGCTGCTCGCCGCGGGGCTGTTCGTCCCCGCCGTCGACATGCCGGTGCTCACGCTCGGCCAGGTGCGGCTCGTGACGGCGATCGCGGAGGCCTACGGCCTCGCCGCCGGCGGCGAGCGCGCGCTCGAAGCGGCCGGCGTCGTCGGGGCGGGCTTCGGGTTCCGCGCCCTTGCGCGGCAGGCGCTCGACGCCGTCCCGCTCGCCGGCTGGGCGGTGAAGGGCGCGGTCGCCGCGGCCGGGACGCGAGCGGTGGGGGAGGCGGCCCGGCGCTACTTCGAGCATGCCGCCGCACCGACGTCTGCCGTCCGACGACGGTCCTAGCCTGTACCGCGAGGCCGATGGCTCCGAGCGGCAACCGCGAAGCCCATGAGCTCCTGCTGATCGAAGAGGCCGATGCCTGGTTCGAGTACCTGGAGGCCACCCGCGGCCAGACGGTGACGCGGTACCTCGAGGTCGAGCCGTGGGCGTGGGTGCGGCTCAACCAGCGGCTGCGGGCGATCCGCGTCCGCCGCGCGCGGCTGAGCCCGGCGATCGAGGCAGCTTGAGCCGCTTGATACCCTGCACGCAGGCCATGCCAAGGCTTCTCACATCAATCAGCGACGCGTGCCCGGGCGACCGGCTGCGCGCGCGCAGTCCCAAGGAGAACACATTTGCCACTGTCCTGGTTCCGACGAAGGAAACGGGAGGTGGAGTCGGCGCCGGAGACGGCGGCCGCTCCGACACTCGCACCTGAAAGCATCACCGCCGCCGGGCCGGCCGAGCGCCAGCCCGACGACGGACAGCCGACCACTCCGAAGAAACGCCGTCGCGGCACGCGCGGCGGTCGCGGCCGCAAGCGCGGAGCCGCAGCCGCCCCGGCCGCCGCCGAGGACGAGCCGCAGCCGGCGGAGCGCCGGCAGAGCCAGCGGACGCGTCCACCGCGGCGGCAGGCGCCGAAGCGCGCACCGCTGCCGAAGGCGAAGCGCGAGCTCCTCGTCTCGGTCGACGCCGGCGAGAAGCGCGTCGCCGTCCTCGAGGACGATCGCGTCGCCGAGGTCTACCTCGAGCGGCCCGAGCACCGGTCGATCGCCGGCAACATCTACCTCGGCATCGTCGACAACGTCCTGCCGGGGATGGAGGCGGCGTTCGTCGAGATCGGCCTCGAGAAGAACGGCTTCCTCTACGTCGACGAGATCGTCGGCCCCGAGCTCGAAGGCCGCAAGGGCGCGCGCAAGATCCAGGATCTGATCCAGCGCGGCCAGACGATCCTCGTCCAGGCCGTCAAGGACCCGATGAAGACGAAGGGCGCACGCCTCACGACCGAGATCTCGCTCCCCGGCCGCTTCGTCGTCTACGTCCCGCACGGCGACGGGCTCGGCGTCTCGCGCCGGCTCGAGGACGAGGAGCGGAACCGCCTGAAGGCGATTCTCAAGGACCTGACGCCGAAGCAGGGAGGCGTGATCGTGCGCACGGCGGCCGAGGGTGCGTCCCCGGAGGACGTCGCCCGCGACCTCGACTTCCTGCAGCGGCTCTGGAAGACGATCGAGACGCGGGCGAAGACGACGACGACGCCGACCCTGATCTACCAGGAGGCGGAGCTGCCGCTCCGTGTGACGCGCGACCTCTTCACCGGCGACTTCGAGCGCCTGCTCGTCGACAACGACCGCGCCCACAAGCGCATCGTCGGCTACCTGAAGAAGACGTCGCCGCACATGGTCGAGCGCGTCCACCGCTACCGCGACCCCGTGCCGTTGATGGAGAAGTTCGGCGTCGAGCAGGAGATCCGCTCGACGCTCAACCGCCGCGTCGACCTTCCCTCCGGCGGCTACCTGATCTTCGACTACGCCGAGGCGTTCACCGTCATCGACGTCAACACGGGCCGCTTCGTCGGCTCGCGCTCGAAGAAGTCGGCCGGCCGGCTCGAGGACACGATCACGAAGAACAACCTCGAGGCGGTGAAGGAGGTCGTGCGCCAGCTGCGGCTGCGCGACGTCGGCGGGATCATCGTCATCGACTTCATCGACATGGCGAATCCGAAGAACCGCGGCGCGGTCGAGGAGGCGCTGCGGCAGGAGCTCGAGCGCGACCGGACGAAGACGTACGTCGTCGAGATCTCGCCGCTCGGCCTGGTCGAGATGACGCGCCAGAACGTCACCGACGGGCCGCGCGAGGTGATGACGCGCAAGTGCCCGACCTGCGACGGCGACGGGATCATCGTCTCCGAGTCGACGACCGCGCTCGAGATCGAGCGCAAGCTGCGAGCGCTCGCGACCCCCGGCTCGCGCGCGAAGGCCTTCAAGGTCGAGGTCAACTCGCGGATCGCCGCGCTCGTCGCGGGGCCCGCCGCGAACCGGCTGCGCGAGCTCGAGGAGACGACGAGACGGCGCTTCTTCCTCGTCGGGCTCGATCAGGTCCACCTCGACCACTTCCGCGTCCTCGAGCAGGGGACGGTTGCGAAGCTCGCTCCCGACGCCCCCGTCGAGGCGGGCCAGGAGCTCGAGCTGAAGCTCGGCGAGGTCGGCCTGTACGACGCGCGCGCCGGCGTCGGCAAGGTCGACGGGATCGACGTCACCGTCGCCGAGGCCGCCAAGCTCGTCGGCAAGAAGGTCCGCGTCCGCATCACCGCCGTCCAGGAAGGCGGCGCGTACGCCGAGCTCGTCGACGCCGTCGAGCAGCACGAGCCGCCGATCACGGCGGAGGGCGAGGCCGAGAAGCCGACCCGCGCCCCGCGCGCGAAGAAGGCGGTTGCGGAGGAGGCGGCGGCCGCGGACGCGGAGGCGGACACGGAGACGGAGGCAGGCGAAGAGGCGCCGGGGGCGCCGAGGAAGCGGACGCGGCGGGGGAGCCGCGGCGGGCGCAACCGGCGCAAGAAGACGGCGGCGGCAGCGGCGGCGGAGCCGGCCGGCGCGGCGCCAGCGGAGCCGCTCGCGCTGCCCGCGGAGGAGCCCGAGCAGAAGGCGCCGGCGCCGGTCATCCACGTTCCCGAGCGGGACCTCGGCGAGCCGTCGGAGGACGGCGCCACGCCTGCGCCGACGCGGAAGCGGACGCGACGCGGCACCCGCGGCGGCCGCAACCGGCGCAAGCGCACGACCGCCGCGACGGAGACGATCACCGACGAGCGGTCGCCGGCGGAGGCCCCGGCGGAGGAGGCCGCGGCCCGGAACGGCTCCGACGGCTGGGCGTACACGCCGATGAGCGAATGGGAGGGGCTCGACTAGTCCCGCTACTCTGTGCGGCCGATGGAGTACGCCATCATCAGGCTCGGGAACAAGCAGCACCGCGTCCGCGACGGCGAGACGCTCGTCGTCGACCGCGTCTCGGCGGACGAGGGGGGCACCTTCGCGCCCGAGGTGCTGCTCGGCAGCCCGAAGGTGACGATCAAGGTCGTCGCGCACGAGCGCGGGCCGAAGATCCGGATCGGCAAGTACCGCCGGCGCACCGGCTACAAGCGCCACACCGGCTACCGTGCCGCCACCTCGCGGCTCGAGGTCTCCATCGGCGCCAAGCCCGCGGCCCCGAAGAAGGCCGCGCCGGCGAAGGCCGCGGCCGCGGCGCCGCCGACCGAGGGCGCGCACGTCAAGGGCATGCCGAGCGGCTACGAGCAGCTGACGGTCGCCCAGGTGAGCGAAGGCGCGAAGACCTGGAACCGCCGGATGCTCGAGGCGGCGCTCAGGTTCGAGCGGGCGAACGCGGCGCGCAAGGGCGCGATCGCCGCGCTCGAGTCCGCGCTCGCCGCCAAGGAGGAGACGTAGATGGCACACAAGAAGGGCCTCGGCTCGTCGAAGAACGGGCGCGACTCGAACCCGAAGTACCTCGGCGTGAAGATCTTCGCAGGCCAGACCGTGAAGGCGGGCCAGATCATCGTCCGCCAGCGCGGCACCCGCTTCCGCCCCGGCCCCGGCACCGAGATCGGCCGTGACGACACGATCTTCGCCGTCCGCGACGGCAAGGCAGCGTTCCGGACGAGCGGCGAGCGCCGCGTCGTCTCGGTCGTCGAGTAGCTGTTCAGCGACCGCGTCCGGCTCCAGGTCGCAGGTGGTCGCGGCGGCGACGGCGCGCTCTCCTTTCGGCGCGAGAAGTACGTGCCGAAGGGCGGGCCCGACGGCGGCGACGGTGGCGCCGGCGGCGACGTCGTCGTGATCGCCGACCCGGCGCTGCGCGACCTGTCCGCGTTCCGCCGCCGGCAGCGCATCGCCGCCCCGAAGGGCGGCAACGGCGGTCCGGGGCGCCGGCACGGCGCCGACGGCGGCGATGTCGAGCTCCACGTCCCGGTCGGGACGCAGGTCCGCGAGCGGGACGAGCTCGTCGCCGATCTTGCGCACCCTGGTGCGCGCGTCGTCCTCGCGCGCGGCGGCCCAGGCGGCCGCGGCAACGCGCGCTTGGCGAGCTCGACGCGCCAGGCGCCGCGCTTCGCCGAGGTCGGCCTACCGGGGGAGGAGCGGGAGGTCGAGCTGCAGCTCAAGCTGCTCGCGGACGCCGCGCTCGTCGGGCTGCCGAACGCGGGCAAGTCGTCGCTGCTCGCGCGCATCTCGAACGCGCGCCCGAAGGTGGCCGGCTACGCGTTCACGACGCTGCAGCCCGTGCTCGGCACGGTCGAGGCGACGGACGGGCGGCAGCTCGTCGTCGCCGACGTACCCGGCCTGATCGAGGGCGCGAGCGAAGGCGTCGGGCTCGGGCACGAGTTCCTCGCGCATCTGGAGCGCGCGCGCACGCTGATCCACGTGCTCGACGTCTCGAAGCCGCTCGCCGAGCAGTGGGCGACGATCGACGCCGAGCTCGCCGCCTATGGCGCCGGACTCGAGTCGCGGCCGCAGATCGTCGTCCTGAACAAGATCGACCTCGCGCCTGCGCCCGCGTTCGACGTTGCCGACGACCGCGTCGTCGCCGTGTTCGCGCTGTCGTGCGCGACCGGGGCGGGCGTCGACGAGTTTCGCCGGCGGCTGTTCTCGCTCGTGCCCGAGGCCGCGCCGGCGCCCGGCGACGAGCTCGCCGACTACGCCGTCTACCGGCCGCGACCGCGGGCGCGGCCGTGGCAGCTGTTGCGGACGGAGCGGGGCTTCCGCGTCGTCGGCACGCCGCCACCGGCCGACGAGCTCGAGCGTGCGCTGCGCGCAGCCGGGGCGCGCACCGGCGCCGAGGTCGAGGTCGGCGGCGAGACGCTGGAGCTCGCGCCGTGATCGGGCTCTTCGGCGGCGCCTTCGACCCGCCGCACAACGGCCACGTCGCACTGCTGCAGGCGGCGAAGGAGACGCTCGGCCTCGACCGCGTGCTCGTCCTCGTCGCCGCCGACCCGGGGCACAAGCACGTCGAGACGCCGGCGGCGCTCCGGCTCCAGCTCGCGCGGGCGGCCTTCCCGGACGAGGAGGTCGTCCTCGACGAGCATCCGCGCACGGTCGACACGTTGCGGGCGCATCCCGAGTGGTCGGACCCGGTGTTCCTGATCGGCGCCGACGAGTTCGCGGGCTTTCTCGCGTGGAAGGAGCCGGACGAGGTGCTACGGCTCGCTCGAGTCGCCGTCGCCGCCCGGCGGGGCTACCCGCGCGAGCGTCTCGAGCCGGTGCTCGCCGGCCTGGCAGCGCCGGAGCGGGTGCTCTTCTTCGAGCTCGCTGAGCCGCAGGCGTCCAGCGCGCTGCGCGCGCGCTGGCGGCTCGAGGACGTGCCGCCGCGCGTTGCGGCGATCGTCGAGCGCGAGGGTTTGTACAGGCAGGCGCGTAGCTACACTGAGCGCACTTGACGTCCATCGAACAGGCCAGGCGCATCGCGGCGCTCGCACAGGAGAAGCTCGCGAAGGACGTCGTCATCCTCGACATGCAACGGGTGTGCAGCTACACCGACTACTTCGTCGTCTGCACGGGTGCGAACCCGCGCCAGACGAAGGCGATCTGGGACGAGGTGCACACGCGCCTCAAGCACGACGAGCGTCTGCTGCCGCGATCGGTCGCCGGCGAGCGGGAGGCGACGTGGATCGTCGCCGACTACCTCGACATCGTCCTGCACGTCTTCACGCCGGCCGCGCGCGACTTCTATCGGCTCGAGGACCTGTGGGGCGACGTGCCGCAGGAGACGCCTGCGGTCGCGACCGCGTAGTCGCCGTCCTTCCCCGGCGCGGCCCACACCGAGGCCGCCGATACGCCGCGATTCCCCGATACGCCGCGATTCCTGTTGCCCGAGCTGACGACTGCAGAGAGAGGGCGCCGGCGAGGCGGCGATCACCGAGACTGCGGTCGAGTCTCGGGATCGCCCTTGTCGCCCGCGATCGAGGGCGGACGCTAGACTGAGCGCGTCCGGGCCCATAGCTCAGCTGGGAGAGCGTCTGGATGGCATCCAGAAGGTCGCCGGTTCGAGCCCGGCTGGGTCCATCATCGTTTGTGTCGCTGTGCAGCAGGTTCGCTGCCGACGGGGCGAACAAGGTATCGCGCGAATCGGCCCGCGTCTGGGGACGTGGATCGTCAGGCAGCAGGGACTTCGACGAGCGGTCCCCACCGCGGTCGGCTTCGGGATCGGCTCGCCTGCATCTCGAAGGCCGTCGAGGTGGAAGGTGATCGCCTCTCGGATCAGCCGTTCCACCTCCTCCTGCGTGTCTCCGACCACGCCGACGCCCGGGAGATCGGGGGCAATAGCGCCCCATGACTCCCCTTCGTGTTCGATCACCACCAGGTATTGGCTCATCGATTCGGCCCTCGTAGCCTGCTTGTCGAAGGATCTTCGCTGCCGTGCCCTTCGGCACGTCGGCGCCGGTTCTTCCGGCCACGGTGACTTTGCCCGGCTTGCTCGAATGTCCCGTCGAGCGGCCGAGCCGTTCGGGGTCGAGGAGGAACTCCTCGCCTTGAACGACGACGGCGTGGCGAGCGCCGTGCTGCTCGTGGCCGCGTGCGGCGCGGGGCGCAGGCGGAAGAGTGCGCCGCGAACCGTCTCAATCCGTCAGCGTCGGCGCCGGCTCCGCGAGTTGTTCGTCCACGGCGACGACACGACGGCTCGCGCAAGGCTCGGCTCGGCCCATGCTCTCAAGGGCGCGCCGTGCTCCAGAGGCGGAGCGGAAAGCGCCTGCCGTTCCCGGCCGCCGTCAGCTGCCGCAGCCGAAGCTGCATCAGCGGCAGGACGTGTGCGGTCGGCTCGAACGGATCCGCGAGCGCCGGGCCGCCGGCAAGCGGCTGCGCCGCCACGAGCCGCCCGTTTGCCTCCGCGACCAGGAACCGCCCGCGCGGGAGCGGACGCGCTTCCAGCTCGGCCAGGCGCTCGAGCGCCTCGTCGTCGTGGACGGTGCAGAGGCGGAGCACGACCTCGACCTCCGCGTCGCGCCGCGTCTCTTCGGCCGGTTTGTCGTACTGCCGCCTCGAGCGCTCGTCGAGCCGGTGCGCGTGCTCGCTCAGGAGGAACTGCCGAAACGCCGGATGGTTCATCTCTGCTCCTTTCAGCTCGCCGTAACTCGTGCTACGATTATACCGGTTACATAACCTGCAACGCAAGGACGATGGTTACAGGTACGCAACTGATCCAGGACTTCGTCAACACGCTCCACAAGGACGTCTACGGCGACGAGGAGGAGCTCCAGACGCCCACCGTGCTCGCCGCCTGGCTCCGAGACCGTGGCCTCGCCGGCGCCGCGCGCGCGACCGTCGACGACCTCGCGCGGGCGATCGAGTTGAGGGAGGCGCTGCGGACGCTCCTGCTCGCGAACAACGGCGTCGCGGTCGACGCCGCTGCCGCCCAGCGGGTGCTCGACGAGGCGGCTCGCCGAGGCCGCATCGAGCTGCGGTTCCTCGACGGCGAGCCGACGCTCGTCCCGGCCGCGACGGGCGTGGCCGGCGCGCTGGGGCGCGTCGTCGCCGCCGTGCATGCGTCGTTCGCCGACGGCAGCTGGCCACGCCTGAAGGCGTGCCGCGCGCACGACTGCGAGTGGGCGTTCGTCGACCACGCGAAGAACCAGTCGCGCGCCTGGTGCTCGATGCGCTCGTGCGGCAACCGCGCGAAGGCGCGTGCGCACCGCGAGCGGCAGCGGCACGCGTGAGCAGCAGAGCAGCACGATCCTGAAACGCCGCGGTCGACGCGACCGTGAGATCGCGTCTTGTCCGAAACGGCCACTGGCGCGGCGGCACCAGCTGCTCGAGGATCGCAAACGGCGCAGTTTCGTCACGAAGCTGTTGCCCACGCGTGACAGCTCGTCGGCTACGTTCGCCAGAAAGACAACAAGGAGGAGCGGATGTTCCACGAATTGACGAGCGAGCTGCTCGACCTCACGGCGATCGTGCGCGGAGGGGGCCGAGAGCTCTTCGCCGCCGTCATCAGCTGCTGCAGCTGCTCATGCTGCGGCTGCGTCTACGACTGCCGCTGATGTTCGCGCAGCTGACGAGCGACCTGCTCGACCTGCGGGCAACGGCGCTCGGCCGGCCGGTCGAGCTGTTCGCGATGGTGCAGACGTGCTGCTGCAGTTGCTCGTGCATGGGGCAGGGCAGCGGCGATCGATGACGGCCGTCCCGCGCCGCCCGCTGCTCACGCCCTGGTACCGCCTGGTCGGGGTCGACGACCGCGTGCTGCTCGAGCACGGGCAGACGGTCGTCGTCCTCGAAGGCGGCGCCGTGCGGACGCTCCTGCCGGTGCTCCTGCCGCTGCTCGACGGCACGCGGAGCCGCGAGGACCTGGTCGCGCGGCTCGGGGTCGGCGCGCGGGCGGCCGTCGACCACGCGCTCGAGGTGCTCGCCGCGCACGAGCTGCTCGTCGAGGGACCGCCCGCGCCGCCGGAGCTCCGCGATGCGGCGCACGCCGTGGCGGCTGCGTTCCGGGTCGCCCCCGAGGTCGCTGCGGGGCGGCTCCGAGCCGCCGTCGTCGGCGTCGTCGGCTCGGCGCCGTCCGCGGTCGAGATCGCGCGTCTGCTCCGGCTGTCCGGGATCGGCGGCGTCCGCCGCTGCCGCTGGCAGGCTCGCGATCGCGTCGACCTGGCCGTCGTCGCGCCGGCCGGCGACGAGCTCGACCGCCTCGACGCGTGGAACCGCGCCGCACTCGCGAGCGGCCGTCCGTGGCTCCCGGTCGCCGCGTACGACGGCCGGCTCGCCGCCGTCGGGCCGCTCGTCGTCCCCGGCGAGTCGTGCTGCTACGAGTGCGTCCGCCGCCGCCGCGCGGCGAACCTGGAATACGGCGACCAGCTCGCCGAGCTCGAGGCCGTGCCGACTGCGGCGGTTGCCGACGCCGCTCTGACCGCGGTCGCGGTCGGGGTCGCGGCGCATCTCGTCCTGCGCTGGCTCGGCGGCTGCGACACCACCTTGCCGGGCGTCCTCTTTGCGGTCGAGGCATGCCCGGCGCTCTCGGTGGGTGAGCACCCGGTGCTGCGACACCCTCGCTGCCCGGCGTGCTCACCCGCCGAGAGACTGGTCCCGCGCCTACCATGGCACCAGGCGGCGGCGTGAGCACCGACTTGCTGCCGCGCCAGCTGCGCCGCGCCGTCTCGCCGTACACCGGGATCGTTCGCTCGCTCGAGGAATGCCTGCAGTCGAGCACCGACCCGCCGCTCCATCAGTTCGCCGCCGAGGTCGGCGCGCTCGGCCGCGGCGCGCGGAGCGGCGCGGCCGCGCCGACGCGCCGCGACGCCGCGGCCGCCGCCGTCGGCGAGGCGCTCGAACGGTACTCCGCGAGCACCGTCCCGGTCGACCGGCTGGTGGTCGGATCGGCGCGCGAGCTCGGGGCCGAAGCGGTCGAGCCGGGCCGTTTCGCCCTCTTCTCGCGACGGCAGCATGCACGGCGCGGCTTCCCGTTCAGGCCGTTCACGCGCGAGACCCCGGTGGCGTGGGTCGAGGGATACTCGCTGCCCGAACGCCGTCGGGCGCTGCTGCCCGCGGAGCTCGTCTTCCTCGGCGGCGTCGCGCCGCGGGGCAGCGTCAGCATCGGCTACGCGACGAGCAGCGGCACCGCGTGTGCAACGCGGGCCGAGGATGCGCTCGTTCGCGGTCTGTGCGAACTGCTCGAACGCGACGCGTTCATGATCGTCTGGGCGAATCGGCTCTCGCTGCCGGTGCTCGACTGGTCGGCCGACGAAGCGATCAGCGCGCTCGACCGGACGCTCTTCGCGCCGGTCGGCTTGCCGTACCGGGCGATCGACCTCTCGGTCTTCCACCGGCTGCCGTCGGTGCTCGGGGTCGTGCGCGCCCCGGCCGGCTACCCGGGTGCGCTCGGAGTCGGCGCCGGCACCGCGCCGACCGTCGAGCGGGCATGGTGGAAGGCGCTCTCGGAGGCGTTCGCGGCGCGCGCGGCGTCGGTGAAGCTCGCGCTCGTCGCCGGAGGCAGACGGCCGGTGCCGGACGAGATCGCGTCGTTCGACGACCACATCCGCTACTACGTCGACCGCCACGGCGCCGCGCGCTTCCTCGACGGCGCGGTGGAGCCGAGCCTCGTCGGCGACCTGCCGTCGCTCGAGGGCGCGACGGCCGGCGCCCAGCTCGCCGCGCTCTGCGCGCGGGTCGCGGCGGCGGGATCGACGGCGTATGCCGTCGACGTCACTGCCCCCGACGTCCGCGCGCTCGGCCTCGCCGTCCTCAAGGTGCTCGCGCCCGAGCTCTGCCCGCTCGACGTCCTCCACCGTGCCCGCTTCCTCGGCGGCAGACGGCTCTACGAGGCGGCGTGGCAGCTCGGCCTTCGCGCGCGCCCGCTGCGCGAGCACGACGTGAACACGGAGCCGCACCCGTTCCCATGAACGCCG
This sequence comes from Gaiellaceae bacterium, assembly GCA_035651195.1. Taxonomy (GTDB): domain Bacteria; phylum Actinomycetota; class Thermoleophilia; order Gaiellales; family Gaiellaceae; genus PALSA-600. The sequence continues at coordinate 13,790 of DASRGD010000044.1, forward strand.
TCAGTCCAACCGCGGAGTTCGCCTCGCTCGTCTACGGCCCCACGGGCGTCGAGCTCGACGACGCGGCGGAAGCATTCCACGAGTCGTCGCGCCTCTACCCGCGCGTCGCACCGCGCCGCCTTGGGACGCTGCTCGAGCTCGCCCGCAGGCCGGAGCTGCAGCAGACGGTCGCTCGCTCGAGCCGCATCCACGGGCACCGTCCGGGCATCGAGCTGGCGCGTGGAGTGTTGCCGCACGTCGGACTGGCCGACGCCCTGGCCGCACGGCGCTCGAGCGCGCCGTCGGAGCGGCGATCGTTGAGCGTGCGCGAGCTCGGCGCCGTGCTCGAAGCCGCCTACGCCGCGACGGCAGAACGACGCACCGTCCCGTCTGCGGGCGCGCTCTACCCGCTCGAGCTGTACGTGCTCGCGCTCGCCGTCTCCGGCGCCCAGCGCGCGGCCTTCCACTACGACCCGTTCACCCATCGCCTCGCCTGCCTGGACCTGCTCGACCCGAAGCTCGTCGCCGCCGCGTTCGTCGACCCGGCGCCGAGCGAGCGGGCGGCGGCGGTGCTCGTCGTGACGGCGATGTTCTGGCGCTCGCGCTTCAAGTACGGGCTGCGCGGCTACCGGTTCGCGCTCGTCGAGGCGGGTCACGTCGTCCAGAACGTCGTGCTGGCGGCGGCGGCGCTCGGCCTGCCCGCGCTACCCGTGGGCGGCTACTACGACTGCCGCCTCGACGCGCTCGTCGGCGCGAACGGCCTCGACGAGGCGAGCGTGTACGCGGTCGTCCTCGGAGGTCGCGCGTGAGCGCGGGCGCGGCGCTCTGGCTCCGACTCGTCACGGGCGCGGCGGCGACGGCCGTGTGCCTGCTGGCGCTGTCGCCGCCGCGCCCGGCGGTACGGCTCCCGCTGCCGGCCGCATGCGCTGCCGGCGCCGGCTGCGGGCTCGCGCTCTTCGGCGTCGCTGCGCGCCGCCGACCGCGTCTCCTGGTGGCGCCGGCCCGGTGGCCGCTCTTCGCCGCGCGCCTGGCGGTCCTGGGGTTGTGGGCGGCGAACGAGGAGGTGGTGTGGCGACGGGTCGCCCTGGGGGAGCTGCTGCCGGCCGGCGTCGTGCCGGCGCTCGTGCTGAGCACGATCGGGTTCGCGCTTCTCCATCGCGCGCGCCGACGACTCCACCTCGGCACCGGCGGCGCCTTCGCCGCGGTCTACCTCACGACCGGGTTGCTCGCCGCGAGCATCGTCGCGCACTGGACCTACAACGTCCTCGTCGGCGCCCTCGTCGATCGGAGCCGCGCATGAGCGTCGCCGCGCTCGACGCCGTGACGAAGCGCTTCGGACAGACGGTGGCGCTGACGAGCGCGACGTTTGCAGTCGAGCGCGGAGAAGTGGCGGCGCTGCTCGGGGCGAACGGCGCCGGCAAGACGACGGCGCTCGCGCTCCTGCTCGGCCTGCGGCAGCCGGACAGCGGCACCGCCCGCCTCTTCGGGCTCGACCCGCGCGTGCCCGCCGCGCGGCGGAACGTCGGCGTCGCGCTACAGGAGCCGACGTTCCCGACGACGCTGCGAGTCCGCGAGCTCCTCGCGCTGGTTCGCGTCCACTATCCGACGCCGGCGCCCGACGCGGCCCTGCTCGAGCGCTTCGGGCTCGCCTCGCTCGCGCCCCGGCAGCTCGGCGGCCTCTCCGGCGGCGAGCGGCGGCGCGTCGCCGTCGCGCTCGCCTTCGCAGGCCGGCCGGCGCTCGTCGTCCTGGACGAGCCGACGGCCGGGCTCGATCCGGATGCCCGACGCGACGTCTGGGCCGCCGTCCGCGCGCACGCAGGCGACGGGGGCACGATCCTCCTGACGACGCACCACCTCGACGAGGCGGACGCGCTCGCGCACCGCGTCGTGCTGCTCGACCGCGGCGTCGTCGCCGCCGACGACAGCGTCGCGGCGATCAAGGCCGCTGCGGGCCTGACCCGGGTGCGGTTCCGCGCGCCCCCCGGGCTCGCGGTCGAGGGCGCGGAACGCGACGGCGACTGCCTCGCGATCCTCACGCGCGACGCCGGTGCGGCGCTGGAGCAGCTCGTCCGTCGCGGCGTCCCGCTCGCAGAGCTCGAAGTGCGGCCGCTGACGCTGGAGGAGGCGATCGCGGCGCGGAGGCTTCCGCCGTGAACGTCGTCCTCGCGCACGCGCGTGCGCAGACGCTCGAGCTCGCTCGCTATCCGGCGTACGTCGTGCCGACCCTGCTCTTCCCGGCCGCGTTCTTCCTCGTCTTCGCGGCGCCGGCCGACCGCGCCGGCGCGGCCGCCGAGCTGGCGACGTTCGCCGGCTTCGCGGCGCTCGGCGTCGCGTTCTTCCAGTTCGGCGTCGGCATCGCCGCCGACCGCGCCTCGCCGTGGGAGGCATACCTGCGGACGCTGCCTGTCGCACCGCGAGCACGGCTTGGCGCGCGGACGCTCGCTGCGGTGCCGTTCGCCCTCGCCGCGTCCGCGGCGGTGGTCGCGGCCGGCCTCGCGACGACGGAGGCCGCGTTGCCGGCGGCGGGCTGGCTCGAGCTCGCGCTCGTGCTGACGCTCGGGACGGTGCCGTTCGCCATGCTCGGGATCGCGCTCGGGTTCCTGGCGCCGCCCCGTGCGGCGCTCCCGATCGCGAATCTGTTCTACCTCGGCCTCTCCTACGCGGGCGGGCTGTGGCAGCGGCCGAGCCGGCTTCCGGCCGCCGTTGCGGCTGTGTCGCCGTACCTCCCGACGCGGGCGTTCGGCGACGTGCTCGCCGCCGTCGCAACCGGCCAGCCGTTCACGCCCGCGCCGTGGGCGCGGCTCGCGGCCTTCGCGGGTGGGTTTGCGCTCCTCGCCCTCTGGGCCTACCGTCGCGACGAAGGCAGGAGCTACCGCTGAAACGTCGCACCACGAACTTTGTCTCAACCGTCACACAATCGGGCATCGGTGTCCTAGACTTCCGACACCGTGTGGACCGCGCTCGTCTTCTTGCTCGTCCTCAAGATCCCGATCCTGTACGTGTGCTGGGTCGTCTGGTGGGCGATCAGGTCCGAGCCCGAGGTCGGCACGCAGGGGGGCAACGAGGGCGTCAACTGGAAGCCGTGGAAGCGGCCGCCGCGCTCGCGGCCGCCGCGCGGCGGACCGCACGGGCGCCGGCCGCGGCGCGCGGCGCGCGTCGCGCGCGAGCAGCACGACCGGGCGCGCAGCTGAGCCCGTGCGGAAGCAGCGGCAGGAACTCGGCCGTTGCTACAAAAGAACAGGATGATCATGCACGACGTCGACGGCCTGAACGCCGGCTACGCGCGTCTGCTCCTCGACGAATACCTCGAGAATCCCGAGGCCGTCCCGGCCGAGTGGCGCGCGCTCTTCGAGCGCGCCGATGGGGAGCTCGTCGCCTCGCTGCCGGGGCTTGCGCGCCTGCTCGACCGCGCGCACGCCGCCAACGGCGGCAGCGTCGCGGTTGCCTCCCCGCCTGCCGAGCTCGCGCAGCTCGACGCCGAGCTGCTCGGCGGCGTCGCGGCCGCGATGGCGCTCGTGAAGGCTCACCGGATGCACGGCCACCTCGCAGCCCGACTCGACCCGCTCGGCTCCGAGCCGCCCGGCGACCCGGCGCTCGACCCGCTCCACCTCGAGCCGAAGCTGACGCCGGAGCTGCGGGCGCGGATCCCGACGCGAATCTTGCGCGTCAGCGTCGGCGGCGAGACGCTGCTCGAGGCGCTGCCGCGCCTGCAGGAGACGTACTGCGGGACGATGGCGTACGAGATCGAGCACATCTCCGACCACGAGCAGCGCGTCTGGCTGCGGCAGGCGATCGAGTCGTGGCGGTACCGCGTTCCGCTCAGCGCCGAGGAGAAGCGCGGCCTCTACAGGCGGCTGTGCGAGGTCGAGGGCTCGGAGCGGTACCTCCGGCGCGCGTTCATCGGCCAGAAGCAGTTCTCGATCGAAGGCCTCGACGTGACGATCCCGATGATCGACGAGGCGCTCGAGCTGGCGGCCGCCGACGGCGCGCGCGAGGTCGTGCTCGGCATGGCGCATCGGGGCCGGCTGAACGTCCTCGCGCACACGATCGGCTTGCCGTACGAGCGGATCTTGCGCGAGTTCGAGGGCGAGCGCATGCTCGAGGCTGTCGTCGACGCCGCCGAGGGCGGCACGGGCGACGTCAAGTACCACCTCGGCGCGCGCGGCACGCGCTCGACCGCCGCCGGCAAGGTCGGCGTCACCCTCGTCGCGAATCCCAGTCATCTCGAAGCCGTCGACCCGGTCGTCGAGGGCCGCACTCGAGCCGAGCAGACGGACCGCTCCGCCGGTGCGGCCCGCCACGACCCCAGCGTCGCGATGCCGATCCTCCTGCACGGCGACGCCGCCTTCGCAGGCCAGGGCGTCGTCGCCGAGACGCTCAACCTCGAGGCGCTCGAGGGCTACTCCACCGGCGGCACGCTCCACCTGATCATGAACAACCAGATCGGCTTCACGACCGACCCGGCGCAGGAGCGATCGACGCGGTACTCGTCCGACCTCGCGAAGGGCTTCGACGTGCCGATCGTGCATGTCAATGCGGACGATCCCGAGGCCGCGATCTCGGCGGTGCGACTCGCGCTCGCCTACCGGCGCCGCTTCGGCCACGACGTCGTCATCGACGTCGTCGGCTACCGGCGCTTCGGCCACAACGAGCAGGACGAAGCCGGCTACACGCAGCCGCTGATGGTCGCGCGCATCGAGGCGCATCCGACCGTGCGCGAGCTGTACGCGAGGCAGCTGATCGCGGAGGGCGTCCTCAGCGCCGAGGAGGCGGAGTCGCTCGTCGCCGAGGTGGACGCCCGCCTACGCGAGGCGCACGACCGGCTGAAGGCCTCGTTCGCGGAGGGCATCCCGGCGAAGACGCACGACGAGAGCCTGCCGCGCAGCGTCGCCGCCGAGATCACGACGGCGGTGCCCGAGTGGCGCCTGCGCGAGCTGACGGAGCAGCTGCTGCGCGTGCCGTCGGGTTTCGCCGTCCACCCGAAGCTCGAGCGGCAGCTCGAGCGAAGGCGCGCCGCGCTGGACGAGGGCGGGATCGACTGGGGCCACGCGGAAGCGCTTGCGTTCGCGTCCCTGCTCGTCGACGGCATCGCCGTCCGGCTCACCGGGCAGGACACGGAGCGCGGTACGTTCGCGCAGCGTCACCTGGTGCTGCACGACGCCACCACCGGTGACCGCTACACGCCGATGCAGCACCTGGACGGGGCGACGGCCTCGTTCGAGGTCTACAACTCGCCGCTCTCGGAGTACGCCTGCCTCGGCTTCGAGTACGGCTACTCGACAGCTGCGCCCGACGCGCTGGTGCTCTGGGAGGCGCAGTTCGGCGACTTCGCGAACGGCGCTCAAACGATCATCGACCAGTTCATCTCGAGCGGACTGGCGAAGTGGAAGCAGACCTCGCGGCTGACGATGCTGCTTCCGCACGGCTACGAGGGCAACGGGCCGGAGCACTCGAGCGCCCGGCTCGAGCGCTTCCTCCAGCTCGCGGCGCAGGAGAACCTGCGCATCGTCAACTGCACGACGTCGGCACAGTACTTCCACGTCCTGCGCCGCGAGGCGCTGGTGCCGGTCGCGCGGCCGCTCGTCGTGATGACGCCGAAGGGCCTGCTGCGGCTGAAGGCCGCGTCGTCGACGCTCGCCGAGCTCGCCCACGGCGGCTGGCGGCCGGTCCTCGACGACCCGGAGGTGACCGACAAGAGCCGGATCCGGCGGCTCGTGCTCTGCTCGGGCAAGGTCTACTACGACATCGCCGGCCATCCGGACCGCGCACCGGCCGAGTCCGTCGCGATCGCGCGGCTCGAGCAGCTCTACCCGTTCCCGGTGCAGGCAGCGCGCGACCTGATCGCGTCGTACCCGTCGCTGGACGAGGTCGTCTGGGTGCAGGAGGAGCCGCAGAACATGGGCGCGTGGCGGACGATCCGCCACCGGCTCGAGGAAGCCGCGGCCGGCAAGCCCGTGCGGTACGTCGGCAGACCGTGGCGGGCGAGCGCCGCCGAGGGATACCCGACGGCGCACGTCATCGAGCAGGACCGGATCGCGCGCGAAGCCCTGCGTCTGTCGTCAGACTAGGCGACGGGCCTTGCGGCGCGCCTGGTAGGCCTGCTTCGCGAGCCGCGGGCCGTGCTTGCGCGCCTGCTGGATCAGCCGCTTGCGGTGCTTGGGCGGGATCCGCTGCCAGAGCTTCCAGAGCGCGACCGCCGTGCCCCAGACGCCGGCGCGGCGGCCGATCAAGCGTGTGATCTTGGCCATAGCCGGATTCTCTCATTCCCCTCGTGGTTCGTGCCATGGCGGCCGAAACTTCGTGTACAAGGGGAGCGAAGGGAGACCCCGGCGGAGGCGAGCGTGCGGAGCTTCAGGTTCAAGCTGATCGGCTGGTTCGTGCTGCTCGCGATCATTCCGACGGCGGTGGCGTACTACGGCTTCGACACGTTCGTGAAGCGCCGCGAGACGCAACGCATCGACAGCCGGCTGCGCGCGGACGTCCGCTTCGCGGTCGCCGGCTACGCGCAGCGGCTCGATGCATCGGAGCGGCGGGCTCAGCCGGTCTCGATCGCCGACGTCGTCGACCGCCTGCGGAGCGACCTCGACCCGCGCGACACCCTCGTCGCGATTCGAGGCGGCGAGATCGTCTCCGGCCTCGCGACCGGGCGGCAGATCGCGCTCGTCCCCGGCGTCGCCGGTCGGGTCGTGCTCGGCGGCGTCGCCTACCGCGGCCTGCTCACGTCGCAGCTCACGGCCCCGGACGGGGTGCAGTTCGCGGCGCTCGCCCGTCAGAGCGAGCTCGACCACGCGATCGGCTCGGCGCGCAAGCAGATCGTGGCCCTGCTGTTCGCCGCCGTGCTCGGGATCGGCTCCTTGATCTACTTCCTCGGGCTCTCGATCGTCCGCTCGCTCAACCGGCTGATCCGTGCCGCCGACGAGATCGCGCACGGCCGGCTGAGCACGCGGGTCGAGGTCAGGGGCCACGACGAGTTCTCGCGCGTCGCCGACGCGTTCAACCGGATGGCGGCGCAGCTCGAGCAGCGGCTGGCCGAGCTCGACGACGAACGTCGGCGCGCGCGGAAGGGCACCGCGCGGTTCGCAGAAGTGCTGGCGGCCACGCACGACGTCGACCAGCTGCTGCGCGTCGTCGTCGAGACAGCGGTCGAGGTGACCGGTGCGAGGAGCGGCGTCGTGATCGCGCCCGGCGCCGAGCTCGCTCGGACCGGCGATCTCGCGACGGGGGCGCAGTTCCTCGAGCTGCCCCTGCGCGCCGGCCGGAACGACTTCGGGACCGTCGTGCTCGCGGGCGAGAGCTTCGACGAAGCGCGCCGCGAGGCGGCGGTGTCGCTCGTCGCGCACGCGGTGGTCGCGCTCGAGAACGCCCACCTGCATCACGTCGTCGAGCGTCAGGCGCGCGTCGACGAGCTCACCGGCCTTGCGAATCGCCGCGCGGTCGAGGAGATGCTGCGGACCGAGCTCGCGCGGGCGGAACGCTACAACGGCGCCGTCTGCCTCGTGTTCGCCGATCTCGACGACTTCAAGGACGTCAACGACCGCTACGGACACCCGTTCGGCGACGCCGTCCTCTGCGCGTTCGCGAAGTCGCTCGCCGAGACGGTGCGCGACGTCGATCTCGCGGGGCGGTGGGGCGGGGAGGAGTTCGCGCTCGTTCTGCCGGGAACGGACGCGGAGGGCGGCGCCGCGGTTGCCGACCGCGCACGTCGCTCGCTCGCGCGGCGCGAGATCACGGGACCCGGCGGCGAACGGGTCGCCGTCAGCGCCAGCTTCGGCGTCGCCGCGTATCCCGCCTGCGGCGATCTCGAGCTCCTGATCGCCTCCGCAGACGACGCGCTCTACCTCGCGAAGCGGAGCGGCAAGGACCGCGTCGGCACGCCAGACGGCGTCCTCGCGCGTTAAACTCCCGCCGGGTGGGAATGTCGTACGAGCTGGAGGGCACATGGTCGTCGAGACCCCGTCACTGTTCGCGCAGGTGATCCAGGAGCATCTCGAGCTCAAGCGCCGCAACGCAGCGCTCGAGCACGAGATGCCGCTCGAGCGCTACATGAGCGACGATCCGTTCGAGAACCATCCGTTGTTCAAGACGGAGGAGCAGGCGCGGGTCGAGGACACGCTCGACGGCGTCCAGTCGATCGTCGACGAGCCGACGTCACTCGACTGGCCGAGCGACGACACGTTCATCGGTCCGCCGCCCGTCGAAGGCTCGGCCGACGAGCCGAGGCGCGACGAGCAGTCGGACGAGACACTCTGGTCGCGCTCGCGCGACTTCGACTGGGGCGACTAACCGCCGCTGCGCGGCCGACGCCGCGACGCTACGGGCGCGGCCGGCGGGGGACGACGGGGAGCTTGGCGTCGGCGACCGGGCGAAAGCCGATGATGGCCGTCGCGCCCGCGCGCCGCACGCGGAGTCGCAGGACGGGCCCGAGCCGCTGCAGCGACGCCGCCGCGTAGCTCGTAGGTGTAGGTCGAGCAGCTCTTGACGACCGCGGCGAAGAGCGCGCCGGCCAGCTCGACGAGCTTCGCGGCGCTGAGCTGCCCGCAGCCCGGTCGGGGCGGGCGCGGACGATACCCTCTCCGCAAATGCCGGAGCTGAGAACGTCGAGCGCGTACACGCCGACGGGCGACCAGCCGCAGGCGATCGAGCTGCTCGCGGCCGGCCTCCTCGCGGGCGAGCGCTACCAGACGCTGCTCGGCGCGACCGGCACCGGGAAGACCGCGACGATGGCGTGGATCATCGAGCAGGTCGGCAAGCCGGCGCTCGTGATCGCGCACAACAAGACGCTGGCGGCGCAGCTCTGCAACGAGTTCCGCGAGTTCTTCCCGGGAAACGCGGTCGAGTACTTCGTCTCCTACTACGACTACTACCAGCCCGAGGCGTACGTGCCCCAGGCCGACCTCTACATCGAGAAGGACAGCTCGCGCAACGACGACATCGACCGCCTCCGGCACGCGGCGACGTCGAACCTGCTCTCGCGCCGCGACGTGATCATCGTCGCGTCGGTGTCGTGCATCTACGGGCTCGGCTCGCCGGAGGAGTACGAGAAGAAGGTGGTGTTTCTCAACGTCGGCGAGGAGCAGGACCGCGACCTGGTGCTCCGCAAGCTCGTCGACATCCAGTACGCGCGCAACGACACCCTCCTCGGGCGCGGCCGCTTCCGCGTCAAGGGCGACGTGCTCGAGCTCCAGCCGGCCTACTCCGAGACCGCGTACCGAGTCTCGTTCTTCGGCGACGAGGTGGAGCAGATCACGCACTTCGACCCCCTGACCGGGGAGGTGCTGTCGCGGCTCGACACGATCACGGTCTTCCCGGCGACGCAGTACGTGACCTCGAAGCCGACGATCGAGCGTGCAGTGGTCGAGATCCGCCGCGAGCTCGCCCAGCAGGTGAAGAAGTTCGAGTCGGAGGGGCGCATGCTCGAGGCGCACCGGATCCGCCAGCGCACCGAGTACGACCTGGAGATGATGCAGGAGCTCGGGTTCTGCAACGGGATCGAGAACTACTCGCGCATCCTCGACGGCCGGCCCGCCGGCTCGGCGCCGCACACGCTGCTCGACTACTTCCCGAGCGACTTCGTCTGCTTCGTCGACGAGTCGCACCAGACGGTGCCGCAGCTCGGCGGTATGTACGAGGGCGACCGCTCGCGCAAGCAGACGCTGGTCGACTACGGCTTCCGCCTGCCCTCCGCGCTCGACAACCGGCCGCTGCGGTTCGACGAGTTCCTGGCCAAGGTCCCGCAGCTCGTGTTCGTCTCCGCCACCCCGGGCGGCTGGGAGCTGCGGCACTCGAGCCGCGTCGCCGAGCAGCTGATCCGCCCGACCGGGATCGTCGACCCCGAGGTCGAGCTGCGCCCCACGAAGAACCAGATCGACGATCTGCTCGGCGAGATCCGCCGGCGCGAGGAGCGGGGCGAGCGCGTGCTCGTCACGACCTTGACGAAGAAGATGGCCGAGGACCTGACCGACTACCTGCTCGAGGCCGGCGTCAGGGCCCGCTACCTGCACTCCGAAGTCGACACGCTCGAGCGGATCCAGATCATCCGCGAGCTCCGGCTCGGCGAGTACGACGTCCTCGTCGGCGTCAACCTGCTCCGCGAGGGGCTCGACCTCCCCGAGGTGTCGCTGGTCGCGATCCTCGACGCCGACAAAGAAGGCTTCCTGCGCGGCCAGACGGCGCTGATCCAGACGATCGGCCGCGCCGCGCGCAACGTCAACGGCCGCGTGCTGATGTACGCGGACAAGTACACGGAGGCGATCGAGTACGCGATCGACGAGACGAACCGACGCCGCGCGAAGCAGCTCGCGTACAACGAGGAGCACCGGATCACGCCCGAGTCGATCCAGAAGGGCGTCTCCGACATCGCCGAGTTCCTCTCGCTCGAGGCGCCGCACGTCCCGAAACGCTCGCGCCGCGGCCGGCAGGTGGAGGGGATGGACCGCGGGGAGCTCGAGCGGCTCGTGATCACGCTCGAGGAGGAGATGTTCGCGGCCGCCGAGGAGCTGCGTTTCGAGTATGCGGCGAAGCTGCGCGACGAGATCAAGGAGCTGCGCCGCGAGCTGAGCGCCCTGGCGGAGGAGGCCGCCGCCTGATGCTGCTCTTCGTCCTCTTCATCCTGATCTGGGGTCTCGTCGTCGGTGCGCTGGCCCGGCTGGCCGTGCCGGGGCCGGACCCGATGCCGGTCTGGGCGACGATCGCACTGGGACTCGCCGGCTCGGTGATCGGCGGCATCGTCGTGCGCGTCGTCTTCGGCGGTACCGGTGCCGGGCTCGTCGGCTCGGTGCTCGTCGCCGTCGTGCTGCTCGCGGCGTACCGTCGCTACGTGCAGAAGCGGCCGTTCTGGGGCCCGGGGGCGCGCCGGCCGCCGCTCTGAGTCAGCGGCGGCGCGGAAACTCGCGTGTCGCCGTTTGCTCCCACGTCTCGCCGAGCCAGAGGTAGGCGTCGACCGCGAGCCTCCGGTCGTCGGCCCGGTAGACGACGACGCCGCGCGCCTCGCCGCGGCGGCTCGGCCGCGGCCGCGCGAAACCGGGCGCGACGGAGACGACGACGCCGCGCGCCTCCGCGCCGACGGCCTCGAACTCGTGGCGCTCGCAGACCGCATGCTGGTGGACGTGCCCGCCGAGGATCAGCTCGGCGCCGCTGTCGACGAGCGCTGCGAGCACGCGGTTGCGCCGTGCGACCGGACGCTTGCGCGTCCGCCACGGCGCACCGACGAGCTGGTGGTGCAGCGCGACGACGCGCAGCGAGCCCTCGCCCGCTTCCTGCAGCCGCGATCGCGCGCGCGCGAGCTGCGCCTTGCGGATCCCCCCGGACTGGTGGCGCCACGGCCGGACGGAGTTCAGGCCGACGGCGTGGATCGCCTGCGACGAGTAGACGGGCTCGGTCGTCTGCCACTCGCGCTCGAAGTTCCGCCACGTGCGCGTGAATCGGCCCGGCAGCGTGAACGGGATGTCGTGGTTCCCCGGCACGACGAGCAGCGGCCGCTCCAGACGGCGCAGGAACCGGGCCGCCGCCTCGTGCTGCCAGGCGAGCCCGAGATGCGTGATGTCGCCGGTGGCGACAACGAGCTCCGCGCCCACCCGCTCGGCGAGCGCCGCGATGCCCGCGCTCGCGGCCAGGTCGTCGTCCGACCTCCGCGCGCCGACGTGCAGGTCCGACACGTGGAGGATGCACGTCTGCACCGTCGAAGCAGGCTACAGTGACGAGCATGGCGGACGAGCAGATCTTCGACGACCTCTATCTCGGCATGCGCGCCGGCGGTGCGCTGCGCAAGCGGCGCCGCGGCGAGCCGCTGACGCCGGAGGAGGAGGAGGCGCTCGGCCGGTGGCAGCGGCTGTCGCCGTGGCGCAAGGGGATCGCGATCGGCGGCTTCACCGCCGGCACGTTCGGGCTCGGCTTCACGTTGGGCGGTCTCGTTTTCGGCCGCTGGCGCAAGGCCTGAGGCGCCGCTAGCCGGCCTCGCGCTCCTTCGCAGGGAAGATCACCGCCGGCACCTCCTCCTGCGCCGGATCGCGGTCGCGGACGAAGACGTCGATCAGGGTCGCGAAGACGGCTGCGATCGGTACCGACAGGATCACGTAGGCGCCGCCGAGCAGGATCCCGACCGCGGAGACGGTGACGAGGACGATCAGCGGTGAGAGTCCGACCGCGTGCCCGAGCACGCGCGGGTTGACGACGTAGTCCTGCAGGAGCCGAAGGCCGTAGACGGCGATCGCGGCGAGAATCGCCTGCTGCCAGCTCTGCGTCGCCGCGACGCCGACGGCGAGCACGCCCGCGGCCAGCGGCCCGACGACCGGGACCATCTCGACGAGACCGGCGAAGACCCCGAGCAGCAGCCAGTACGGCAGCCCGATCCCCCAGAACGCGAGCGAGAGGACTGTGCTGACGAACGCGATCATCAGCAGCTGGCCGCGCACGAACGCGCCGAGCTTCCGGTCGATCAGGATCCACGTGTCCCGAACGCGTTTGCGGTCGCCCCGGCCGACGGCGCCGAGCACGAGGTCCATCGCGCGCTCGCGCTCGAAGATCCAGTAGGCCGCCACCGCGAACGTGAAGAAGATCCCGACGAGCGCCTCGAGCGCCTTCTTCCCGATCGAGATCGCGGGATGGATCAGGCTCGCGCCCGAGGGCAGGTTCCGCAGCCGCTTGTCGAGCGCGAGGAGCAGGTCGTGCTTGATCCCGCTCGTGTGACGCGCCTCGCGCGCGATCTCGGCGTGCGTGGTCGGGACGTTGCCGATCGCCTGCTGCACCTGCGAGACGGCCTCCGGGACGATCTGCCACAGCAGCACGCCGATCACGATCAGGAGCGCGAGGTAGTGGATGAGCACGCCGGCCGGCCGCGGCACTCGCCGCGCGGCCAGCCACTCGACGCCGGGGCGCATCGCCGCCGAGATGACGAGCGCCGAGAAGAGCAGCGCGATGACGACGCGCAGCTTCCAGAGCGCGAGCGCACCGACGACGACCGCGACTACGACCGCAGACGCGACGAATGCCCGCTTGGCGAGGCTCACGTCCGTTCAACGGAGAACCCGGCCGATCCGGTGCGAACGTCCGTTCGGGCGGTAAGATGGACGGCGAATGGCAGCCGACGAGCTCGTCGTCCACGGCGCCAGGGAGCACAACCTCAAGGACATCACCGTCCGGCTCCCGCGGCAGCGACTCATCTGCATCACGGGCCTCTCCGGGTCCGGGAAGTCGAGCCTTGCCTTCGACACGATCTACGCCGAGGGCCAGCGGCGCTACGTCGAGTCGCTCTCGGCGTACGCACGCCAGTTCCTGCAGATGATGGAGAAGCCGGACGTGGACTCGATCGACGGCCTCTCGCCTGCGATCTCGATCGACCAGAAGACCACCTCGCGCAACCCGCGCTCGACCGTCGGCACGGTGACGGAGATCTACGACTACCTGCGCCTCCTCTACGCCCGGGTCGGGCAGCCGCACTGCCCGATCTGCGGGCGGCCGATCGCCGGTCAGTCCCTCGACTCGATCGTCGAGCAGATCCTGGCTCTGCCGGAGGGGACACGGTTCACGGTCAACGCGCCGGTCGTGCGCGACCGCAAGGGCGAGTATCGCGACCTCTTCGAGGAGCTGCGCAACGAGGGCTTCACCCGCGTCAAGGTCGACGGCGAGCAGTACCTGCTCGAGGAGGTTCCCGCGCTCGACAAGAAGTTCAAGCACACGATCGAGGTCGTCGTCGACCGGCTCGCGATGAAGGAGGACTTGCGGCAGCGACTGACCCAATCCGTCGAGACCGCGCTGGCACTTGCGGAAGGTCTGGTGACGGTCGACGTGATCGGCGGCGAGAGCTTCACCTACTCGGAGCGGTTCGCCTGCCCCGAGCACGGCGTCTCGCTGCCCGAGCTGCAGCCGCGCATCTTCTCGTTCAACTCGCCGCACGGCGCCTGCCCGCGCTGCACCGGACTCGGCTCGCAGCAGGAGATCGATCCCGACCTGCTCGTCCCCGACCCGAGCCGCTCGATCGCCGACGGCGCGCTCGTGCCGTGGTCGGTCGGCAACTCGAGCTTCTACGAGTCGGTGATCCAGGCGATCGCCGAGCGCTACGAGATCGACGTCGACAAGCCCTGGCAGGAGCTCTCCGAGCAGGAGCAGAGCTACTTCCTCTACGGCACCGAGGGCGACCGCGTCTACGTCAGCTACCGCAACCGGATGGGCCGCCGCCGTTCCTACATGCTCTCCTTCGAGGGCATCGTCCCATCGCTCGAGCGGCGCTACCGCGACACCGACAGCGCCACGCAGCGCGAGCGGATCGAGGAGTACATGTCGTTCCGGCCGTGCCCCGTCTGCAAGGGCGCGCGCCTGAAGCCGGAGGTGCTCGCGGTCACGGTCGGCGGCAAGAACATCCACGAGTTCACGCAGCTGTCGGTCACGAGCGCGCTCGCCTTCCTCGACCAGCTCGAGCTGACGGAGACCGAGTCGCTGATCGGCGCGCGCGTCGTCAAGGAGATCCGCGAGCGGCTGACGTTCCTGGAGAACGTCGGCGTCGGCTACCTCGCGCTCGACCGCGCCTCGGCGACGCTCTCCGGCGGCGAGGCGCAGCGGCTTCGGCTCGCGACGCAGATCGGCTCGCAGCTCGTCGGCGTGCTCTATATCCTCGACGAGCCGTCGATCGGGCTCCACCAGCGCGACAACGACAAGCTGATCGCGACGCTCGAGCGCCTGCGCGACCTCGGCAACACCGTGCTCGTCGTCGAGCACGACGAGCAGATGATGCGGAGCGCCGACTGGCTCGTCGACATGGGGCCGGGCGCGGGCGAGCACGGCGGCCACGTCGTCGCCGAGGGGACCGCGGCGAAGGTGCAGCGCACGCCGCGCTCGATCACCGGCCAGTTCCTCGCCGGCAAGCGGTCGATCCCGGTGCCGAAGCGGCGCCGCGACGACAACGGCGTCTTCACGGTGCGCGGCGCGGCCGAGCACAACTTGAAGGCGATCGACGTCGAGTTCCCGGTCGGGAAGTTCATCGCCGTCACGGGCGTCTCCGGCTCCGGCAAGTCGACGCTCGTCAACGAGATCGTCTACAAGACGCTCGCGAACCGCCTCCAGCGCGTGCGCGTGAAGCCGGGCGAGCACAGGTCGGTCGAGGGGATCGAGGCATTCGACAAGGTGATCGAGATCGACCAGCGCCCGATCGGCCGCACGCCGCGCTCGAACCCGGCGACGTACACCGACCTCTTCACGCACATCCGCGAGCTCTACTCGCTCACGCCGGACGCGAAGGTTCGCGGCTACAAGCCGGGACGCTTCTCCTTCAACGTCAAGGGCGGACGCTGCGAGACGTGCAAGGGTGACGGCCAGATCAAGATCGAGATGCACTTCCTGCCCGACGTGTACGTGCCGTGCGAGACGTGCAAGGGCAAGCGCTACAACCGGGAGACGCTCGAGGTGCGCTTCAAGGGGAAGACGATCGCCGACGTGCTCGAGATGTCGGTCGAGGAGGCGCTCAAGTTCTTCGCGAAGATCCCGAAGCTGCGGCGGCGGCTGCAGACGCTGCACGACGTCGGTCTCGACTACATGACGCTCGGCCAGCCGGCGACGACGCTCTCGGGCGGCGAGGCGCAGCGCGTCAAGCTCGCCGCCGAGCTCTGCAAGGTCGCGACCGGGCGGACGCTCTACATCCTCGACGAGCCGACGACGGGGCTGCACTTCGCCGACATCGAGAAGCTGCTCGAGGTGCTGCAGCGGCTGGTCGACGGCGGTAACACCGTGCTCGTGATCGAGCACAACCTCGACGTGATCAAGCAGGCGGACTGGCTCGTCGATCTCGGCCCGGAAGGCGGCGAGGCGGGCGGCGAGGTGATCGCGACGGGGACGCCGGAGGACGTCGCCGCCGTGCCGGAGTCGTACACCGGTCAGTTCCTGCGGCCGCTGCTCGAGCGGCGCGCCGTCGCCGCCGCGTAGCCCCCGAGCAGCGCCCGCGTTCAGGGTCGGCTGGTCGCCCGGCGTCGCCTGGCTGAGCCTGGGCTCGCGGTGCGGTCGCAGGGCGGCTCGAGGGCGGCGCAGACGAGCGCGGACGTCAGTTCGACGGCCTGTCTGTCGCTGAGCCCGCCGCGGGCAAGCGCTTGCCAGGTACGGAAGTCGAGAGCGAGCTCGAGCGCCGCGGCGAGCACACGCCGTCTGCGCGTGTCGGCGTCGAAGCCGCGGGCGAGCGCCTGCCTGGCGGCGGCGCGGTGCCGGAGGAAGCCCTCGCCGACCGGGAACCCGAGCTCGCGGTCGCGGAGGACGTTGGCCAGCAGCTGTTCGTTGCGCCGGTAGTAGCGGTAGCACTGCTCGAGAGCGCGGTGGATCCGCTCGCGCGGGCGGGCGATCGCCAGCCACGTCTGCGGGTCGGGGGGCGGGTTGAGCGCGCGGAAGTGGGCGCTGCAGGCGGCGAAGATGTCGTCCGGGTCGGGGAAGTGGCGGTAGAAGGTTTTGCGCTCGACGCCGGCGCGCTCGGCGATCGCGCTGACCGTCGTCCGTGCCGGTCCGACGGTGGCGTGGAGCTCGACCGCCGCCTCGACGATTCGCCGCCGCGTCTGCGCCTGGCGCTCGGCGCGTTTTCTCAGCTCGTACCTGCGTGCCATCGTAGCTTTAGAGTACACAGGGCTGTGGCGGGATTTGACGGGAGAGCCCGCTACCTTCTAATATCGCGACACAATATTGAGTCGTGAAAGGAGAAGCCATGACCGGGATCCTGACCCTGAGCGAGGAGCGCGCGAGCGGGCCGGAGCGGGAGCTGATCGAGGAGTCGAAGCGCGTCTATGGCGTCTTCAAGGGCGTGCTTTCGGTCCTGCTTGCCTGCCCACCGGTCGCCAAGCCGGTGCGGCAGCTGAACGAGTATCTGAGCCTGCGCCCGGACTCGCCGCTCTCGCGGCGCCAGCGGGAGATGATCGGCACCGTCGTCTACGGCCTGTTGGGCGGCGGTTCCTGCCTGGGCATCCACACGGAAGCCGTCCGCCGGCTCACCGGTGACGAGCACCTCGACATTCGCTTCGCCCATCGGTGGCACACCTACGACCTCGGTTCGAGGACGCGTGCGCTCCTCGGCTATGCGCGCAAGCTCACCCTGCAGCCGGGGATGGTCGAGGAGGCGGACGTCGACGCGTTGCGCGCGGCGGGCCTCGACGAGCAGGCGATCTGGGAGGCGACCGCGCTGATCGGCTTCTACAACATGATCGGCCGCCTCGAGCTCGCTGCCGGCCTCGAGCCGGACCGGATCCCTGCTTGGGCGCAGTTCCCGGAGGCGACCGACGACGGGAGGAGCGACTGAATGCCCGTGCCGTCAGCCGCGACTTCGCGCCACCAGGCGCTCGATGTCACGGTGTCTGACCCCGCGCACGGCTTGGAGAGCCGTGGCTCCCGGCTCTCCAGCCGCGCGGTGCCGCGACGCCCTCTTTGAGCGTCGATCGCCTGCCCAGCGCAGCTCAGCCGCGGAGTCTCGCGGATCGCGAGTCGACTGTCTAGTAAGAGTCACGGTTCCGGCACACGCGTGTGTCAGTTCCGTCACGGCGTCTGACCCCAGGGTTGACCCAGGGTTCGTACTCGCGATCGCCGTCTGGCACAACTGGCACCTCGGCGACCCGGCCGCAGCTTTACCGCCTATGACCACTGAAACGGAATCACTGATCTAGCCTTTCTATCGGCTCGACCAGCAAGAGAAGAGAGGCAGAGGAGACGACGCCGACGAAGACACGACCGAAGCGGCTCGGAGGCGGGCTCGCGGTCGTCCTCGTCCTGGCGCTGGCCGCGGCGACGGCGACGGCGGTCGCTGCGCAGGCTGCGGCGAGCCCGTGCCGGAGCGGCGCGCTGGCCACGACCGCCCACTACCGGTTCGCGATCTCGCTCGTGCCCGTGGAGGCGATGTACACGCAGGCGCAGGTGAAGGCGAAGCATCCGACGAGCGGCGAGGTGATGCTGGGCGGCGCGATGAGCGCGATGGGGAAGATGGCGATGGGAAGCGCGCGTCACCTCGAGGTGCACATCTGCCGTCGCGCGAGCGGCGCAGTCGTCACCGGCGCTTCGCCGGCGATCACGATCACCGGCGCCAACGGCATGACCACTCGCGTGCCGGTGGCCGACATGGAGGGGATCGGCATGGGCCGCTCCGACTACCACTACGGCAACAACGTGGCGCTCGCCGCGGGGAGCAGGATCACCGTCACGGTCACGCTGCGCGGCGAGCGGGCGAGCGTCCGGCTGACGGTACCGAAGTCGAGCACCGGGATGAGCGGCTAGCGTGTCCGGGCCGGCGACGCGCGACCGCGTTCCGCTCTCGCCCGGCGTGGTCGCCGTCGGCGAGGGCGAGCCGCTCTGGTTTCTCGGTACGCTGGCGACGGTCAAGCTCGACGGCGCCGCCACCGGCGGCCGCTTCGCCCTCGTCGAGGTGCTGTTCCCGCGCGGGGCCGCGCCCGAGCTGCACTCGCACCCGCAGGACGAGACCTTCCACGTTCTGGAGGGGGAGCTGAGCGTCTGGCTCGGCGACCTCGCCAAGCGACGGGCGGCCGGGCGAGGCTCGACCGTCTTCGCGCCGGCCCGGCTGCCGCACACGTTCCGGGTCGAGTCGGAGACGGCGCGCGTGCTCGTGCTCTCGACGCCGGCCGGGATCGAGCAGTTCGTCCGCGCCTGCAGCGTCGCCGCCCCCGTCCGCGAGCTGCCGCTCGGCCGCGACCGCCCCCGCGACGACGCGAGGATCGCCGCCGCCTACCGCGAGCACGGCTTCGAGGTCCACGGGCCGCGCCCGCCGGCGGCGGAGGAGGGCCTCTGAGCTACAGCGTCCGCGACGCGACCGGGGTGGAACCGGTCAAGGCCGTCCTCCGACCGATCCGCAAGGCGCGCTCGGCCTCGGCGCCTTCGGCCTCGACCGGCTCGAGCTCCCTCCCGGCCCCGACGGCTACCCCGAACACGACGAGACCGACTCCGGCGAGCACGAGGTCTACTGCTGCGTCGCCGGCACCCTCGCGGTCGACGGCCGCGACGTCGAGCTAGGCTAGCCCGTCGGCGCCGCGAGGGAGCGCCGGGCCTGCTCCGGCTACGCTGACAGCGTGAACCTGACCCGGCGGGAGCTCGTCCTCGGCGGCGTCGGTGCGGCGCTCGCCGGCGGCGGTATCTACGAGCTCGTCGACCGCCTGACGCCCGCGCCGAAGCGGGCGCTGCCGGCGCCCGCGCACCTGCCGGAGCAGCACATCGTCCAGGGCCTGCGGGTCGTGACGAGCGACGGCGTGCAGGTGTTCGCGCCGCCGCTGCACAGCCAGCTCGTGACCGCGAACCTGCGCGCGGACGAGACCGCCGCCGCGCTCGCCGAGGCGCGCGCCGAGCTCGAGCGCCGGCTCGCACGGCTCGACGCCACGTACGCCTCGACGCCGGCGGGCCTCGTCGTCACCGTCGCCTACGGGCTTCCGTACTTCCGACGCTACGTGCCGGGCCAGGCGGCGACGCACATTCCGGTCGACCGTCGCGCGACCGCCGATGCGGCAAAGCCGGTGCGCGTGCTCACCGACGCGCGCACCTTCCCGAGCGACCCGGAGAACGTCGTCCTCGACCAGAACGAGGTCGCCGTCCTCCTTCGCAGCGATGTGCGCGCGCACATCGAGGCTGCCGCGAAGCTCCTGTTCGGCGACGACGCACTCTTCCGCGTCACCAGCGTCCGTCGCGGCTTCGCGGGCGGCGGCTTCGACGGCGGGCCCGGGCTGCCGAAGCAGATGGCGACGGCGGCGGGCGTCTCGGGCGCCGACCTGATCCCGGACGGGGCCGAGCTCTTCCTCGGCTTCACCTCGACGCAGAAGCAGCAGGCCGGCCGCGAGCGGATCGCGAACCTCGAGACGCTCGGCTACGCCGACCTCGGCCCGCAGGCGTACTTCGCGCACGGGACGCACATGCACGTCTCGCACCTGTATGAGGACCTCGAGGCCTGGTACCTCAACTTCACGCACCAGGAGCGCGTCGACACCGCCTTCCGCCCCGGCCTCGACGTCCCCGCGACGACGCTGACGGTACGGCAGGGGCCCGCGCAGGCTCAGAGCGCGGCCGGGGTCGTCCGCGACTACGAGCGGTACCGGACGATCGGGCACAGCGGCTCGATCCAGCCGGCGTCGCGCCTGCAGCAGACGCACGTCGGCCCCGACGGCGTCGTCTACGAGCGCGGCACGCCGATCCCGCACCGCGCAGATTTCAACACCCTCGACAACCCGTTCTCGTGGTCGTCGCAGCCGCTGCGCGACGGCGTGCAGCCGGGGCCGGCGGCAGGCCTGCACTTCGTCGTCTTCAACCCGACGAGCGACGACTTCAACCGCGGCCGGCTCGCGATGGACGGCGTGCTCCCCAACGGCCGCGTGCTCCCGTTCGCCCCGGGCTCGCGTGGTCAGGGGTTCAACTCGGTGCTGACGACGACGCACCGGCAGAACTTCCTCGTCCCGCCGCGCGTCCACCGCTCGCTGCCGCTCTCGGAGCTGCGCCCGTGACCGGAGTCGTCGAGGGCGACGGGGCGGGGCCGCGGCCCTGGAAGCTGCCGAGCCCGCGGCAGGTGCTGCTCGTGCTCGGCGTCTTCACGCTGCTCTCGCTGATCGGCGGCGGCGTCTACGCGTACCTCCATCGGCATGACACGATCTGCCGCGACGGCCGCCCGCCCGCCGAGCAGCTCGACCTCGGGCTCGGGCAGATCGAATACAAGTGCCACGATGGGCAGATCGTCACGAAGTAGCACGCTGACGCTGAGCCCGCAGGGCGTGCGCGAGTGGTGGCTGCGAACGGCGCTCGTGCTGCAGGCGCCGCGCCCGGTCTTCGTCGCCCTCCGCGCCGACGACCGCGAGTCGGCGGCGAACCGAAGCGAGCCGGTGCTGCTGATCGTGCTGCTCGCGGGGATGGCGCTCGCGATCGCCTCGGCCGCGTCGAAGCGGTACGACGGGCTCGACCTCGCCGTCTGGATCTTCCTCGCCGGCGGCATGACCGGGATCGCCGCCTACTGGGCCTTCGGCGCGCTGCTGTACGGCTCGACGCGACTGCTCGGCTCGCAGGGCTCCTATCGGCGCGCGCGGCACGTGCTCGCCTTCGCGTGCGCACCGCTCGCGCTGTCGCTCGCGGTCGCGCCGGCGGGCCGACACGTCTTCACCACCGTCTGGCTTGCGTTCGTCGCCTGGGCGGCGCTGCTGCTCGTCGTCGGCGTCCGCGCCGTGCACGGCTGGACGTGGCCGCGCTCGGCCGCGGCTGCGTCCGTCCCGGTCGCGGCGGCGGCGCTGCTAACGCAGCTCTGAGAGCGCCGCCTCGAACTCGGCGAGCTCGTCGTCCTCGATCGAGTACGTGTGCTCCTCCTCCGGGAACGCGCCGCTCCGGACCTCGGCCGCGTAGCGGCCGAGAGCATCGACGATCTCGTCGGCGAGCTCCGCGTAGCGCTTGACGAACCGCGGCGTGTGGCCGGCGTAGAGACCGAGCAGGTCGTGCCAGACGAGCACCTGGCCGTCGCAGCCCGGGCCGGCGCCGATGCCGATCGTCGGCACGCCGACGGCGGCGGTGATCGCCGCTGCGACCGGCGCCGGCACCGCCTCGAGCACGATCGCGAACGCGCCTGCTGCCTCGAGCGCGAGCGCGCCGCGGTAGAGCTCGAGCGCCGCTCCGGCGCTTCGTCCCTGCGCGCGGAAGCCGCCGAGCTTCGTCGCCGACTGCGGCGTCAGGCCGATGTGTCCCATGACGCCGACCCCGGACTCGGCGATCGCGCGCAACCGCGCGGTCATCAGGCCCGCGCCCTCGAGCTTGACGACGTCGGCACCGCCTTCCTTCACGATCCGGATCGCGCTCGCGACGGCGACCTCGTCGGAGGGCTGATAGGAGCCGAACGGCAAGTCGCCGACGACGAGCGGTCGCCTCGCCGTGCGCGCAACCGCCCGCGTCAGGAAGATCATCTCGTCGAGCGTCACCGGCACGGTCGACTCGTGGCCGAGCATCACCATCGCCGCGGTGTCCCCGACCAGGATCAGGTCGACGCCCGCCTCCTCGGCGAGCCGTGCCGCCGGGGCGTCGTACGCGGTCACCATCACGATCTTGTCGTGGCGTCGCTTCAGCTCCGCGAGCGCGGTCAGCGGCAGCTTGCCGGCGGCGCGCGGGCGGGTGCTCACGAGTCGAGCAGGACGTTGTCGATCAGCCGTGTCGTGCCGACGCGGGCGGCGACGGCGAGCGTCGGCCCGTCGAGGTCGGCGACTGCGACGTACTCGGGCTCGATCCCCGCCTCGGCCAGGACTGCGCGCGCGCGCGTCGGGTCGCGCGTCGCGAGCGCGCGCGGGATCGCGAGCGCGCGGTCGCGCTCGTCGGCGGAGAGGCGCGCGTTCCGCGACGAGAGCGCGAGCCCGTCCGCGTCCCGCACCGTCGGGACGACCCGGATCTCGACCGGCAAGTCGAGGTCGCGCACGACCTGCTTCAGGACCGCGACCTGCTGCGCGTCCTTGCGCCCGAAGTAGGCGCGGTCGGGCTGCACGAGGTTGAGCAGCTTCACGCAAACGGTCGCGACGGCGCGGAAGTGGCCGGGACGCCGCTCGCCCTCGAGCCCGAGCGCGGCGCCCCCCGGCTCGATCCAGGTGGCGAAGCCGGTCGGGTACATCTCGTCCGCCTCGGGCGCGAAGAGGACGTCGACGCCGTGCTCGGCGGCGAACCGCTCGTCACGGTCGCGGTCGCGCGGGTAGGCGTCGAGGTCGGCGGGGTCGGAGAACTGCGGCGCGTTCACGAACAGGCTCGCGACGACGACGTCGCACTCCGCGTAGGCGGCCCCGAACAGCGCGGCATGGCCCTCGTGCAGCGCCCCCATCGTCGGGATCAGGCCGACCGAGCCGTCGCGCGGCAGCGCGCGCAGCGCTTCCTTCGTCGTCACCACCTGCATCTCGAGGCTCCAGTTCCGCGTGGATACCGGGCGGTGGCAGCCTACCAGGGTGCCGTCCGGGCCGGGGCGCATGATGCGCGTAACGCTGTGGTAGCGTCCTCTTCGTGCCGATCTACGAATACGTCTGCATGACCTGTGAGAGCCACTTCGAGGAGCTCGTCCGGATCGACGACGAGTCGCCGGCGTGCCCCGACTGCGGCGCGCGCAAGGTCTCGCGACAGTTCTCCGTATTCGCCGCTCACGGCACCGCTACGCAGCCGAGCTTCGGTGAGACCGGGGGCTGCTGTGGCGGAAGCTGTGGCTGCTGCTGAAGTCGAGCTGCCGCTCGCCGCGTTCGCCGACGCCGTCGCCGGCTGCACGCGCTGTCCGCTGGCGAAGACGCGGACGCAGGTCGTCTTCGGCTCCGGCGCGCCCGACGCCGACCTGATGTTCGTCGGCGAGGCGCCCGGCTTCCACGAGGACAGGCAGGGGGTGCCGTTCGTCGGCGCCGCCGGCCAGCTGCTCGGCAAGCTGCTGGCGGGCATCGGCCTCACACGCGGGGACGTCTTCGTCGCGAACGTGCTCAAATGCCGGCCGCCGGGGAACCGCGATCCGCTCCCGGAGGAGATCGAGGCGTGCGAAGGCCATCTCTTCCACCAGATCGAGCTGATCCGGCCGAAGGTCGTTGTCACGCTCGGCAACTTCGCGACGAAGCTCCTGTCGGGCAAGCCGCTCGGGATCACGCGTGTCCACGGGCAGGAGCAGGAGGTGGTGCTCGGCAGCTTGCGGGTCGTCCTCTACCCGCTCTTCCATCCGGCGGCGGCTCTCTACACGCCGCGGATGCTCGACGTGCTGGAGGCGGACTTCGCGCGCCTGCCGGAGCTGCTCGGCCGGCCCGTCGAGCCGCCGGGGCCGGCGCCGCGGCTCGGGCTCGCGCCCGAGCCGGTCGAGCAGGTCCAGCTCGGCCTCTTCTGAGCGCATAGCCTCGCACTAGCCTTCGCCGCGTGGAGCTGACGCTGGTCACGGCCTCCGCCGAGGAGACGGCCGCGCTCGGCGGCCGGCTCGCGCGGCGGCTCGCGCCGGGGGACGTCGTCACCGTCGCCGGCGAGCTCGGCTCGGGCAAGACGACGTTCGTCCGCGGCGCCTGCCGCGCGCTCGGCGTCAGCGAGCCGGTGACGAGCCCGACGTTCACGATCGGGCACAGGTACGCAGCGCCCGTCCCGGTCGCACACCTCGATCTCTACCGCGTGCGGTCGCTCTCGGCGGACGAGTGGGGCGACCTCGAGCCCTACTTCGATGGCACGATTGCCTTCGTCGAGTGGCCCGAGCATGCAGGCGACTGGCTGCCAGCTGCCGATGTCGGCGTGCAGCTCGAGCACCTCGACGACCGCCAGCGACGGATCACGATCGGCAGTGAGAACGATCTTCGCCTTTGACACCGCCACCTCGATCGCATCCTGCTCGCTCGTACGCGACGACGAGCCGATCGACGAGGTGCGCACACAGGCGCGGCTCGTGCTCGTCGCCGCCGACGAGCTCCTGCGGACGGCCGGAATCGAGCCGCGCGAGCTCGACGGCATCGTCGTCGGCATCGGGCCCGGCAGCTTCACCGGCATCCGCATCGGCCTCGCGACCGCCCGCGGGCTCGCGCTCGGCCTCGATCTGCCGGTCGCCGGCGTCTCGACGCTGCGTGCGTTCGCGGGCGGCCGGCCGGTCATCGACGCGCGGCGCGGCCAGGTCTTCGTCGAGGGCCCGGCCGTCGCGCGGCCGGAGGAGCTCGAGGTCGCCGGCAGCAGGCTCGTCGGCGACGGCGCGCTCCGCTACCGCGAGCTCTTCGAAGCGCACGGCGCCGAGGTGCCCCCCGGCAGCGATCCCGCGCACCTGCCGGCGGCCCATCTGCTCGTCGCCTTCGCCGAGGAGTTCGGCCCGGCCGACGCGGTCGAGCCGCTCTACCTCCGCGCGCCC
Organism: Gaiellaceae bacterium; assembly: GCA_035651195.1. Taxonomy (GTDB): domain Bacteria; phylum Actinomycetota; class Thermoleophilia; order Gaiellales; family Gaiellaceae; genus PALSA-600. Next base: position 38,559 of record DASRGD010000044.1, read on the forward strand.
GACGCGAAGGCGCCGGCGGCGTGACCGCGGTTGCCGTCCACATCAGGCCGCTGCGGCTCGCCGACCTGCCGGCGATCGAAGAGATCGAGCGACGCGCGTACCGGACGCCGTGGTCGCGGTCGATGTTCGCGTCCGAGCTCGCGAAGTCGAGCTCGATCTGCCTCGGCGCCGTCGAGAGCGACCGGCTCGTCGGCTACGTGATCAACTCGCGCTATGTCGACGCCTGGCACGTGATGAACATCGCCGTCGATCCCGACTACCAGCGCCGCGGCATCGCGACGCGACTCCTCGAGCGGCTGTTCGAGCTGACCCGCGACGACGACCGGCGCGGTTACACGCTCGAGGTGCGCGTCTCGAATCTCGAGGCGATTCGGCTCTACGAGAAGCTCGGCTTCGAGCGGCGCGGCACCAGACGCGGCTACTACACCGACAACCGCGAGGACGCCCTGGTGATGTGGCGCGACGCAAGTCCGGCAGCGTGACGGAGGCGCCGGGCTGGGCGCAAAGAGTCACTGACTTGGCGCGGACGCGTTCCGGTCCGGTCACAACTCTTCGGCTACGGTTCGGGCGGTTGCGGGTGGACCCCCCGGGTCGGGTGGGGCGCGGACCGCGCGCTGCGGCGACGGAGGCGCGGTGATCCTCGGGATCGAGACGTCCTGCGACGAGACGGCGGCTGCGCTCGTCACGCGCGACGGCGAGCTTCTCGCCAACGTCGTCTCGTCACAGGCGGAGCTGCACTCCCGCTTCGGCGGGGTCGTGCCGGAGGTTGCTTCGCGGCGTCACCTCGAGCTCGTCTCGCCCGTGATCGAGGAGGCGCTGGCCGTCGCCGGCGCGAGCCTCGACGACGTCGACACGATCGGCGTCACGACCGGACCGGGCCTGATCGGGGCGCTGCTGGTCGGCGTCTCCGCGGCAAAGGCGCTCGCCTGGGCGCGGCGGTTGCCGCTCGTGCCGGTCGACCACCTGCACGGGCACGTCGCCTCGCTGTTCCTGCACCCGACCGACCTGGAGCCGCCCTTCGTCTGCCTGCTCGCGAGCGGCGGGCACACGCTCCTGCTCGACGTCCGAGGCCGGTGGTGGGATGACGTCGTGGTGCTCGGCCGAACGCTCGACGACGCGGCCGGCGAGGCCTTCGACAAGGGGGCGCGCCTGCTCGGCCTGCCCTACCCGGGCGGGGCGGAGATCGACCGGCTCGCGGCTGCCGGCGATCCCGAGGCGTACACGTTCCCGGTCGCGCGCGTGCCGGGGCTCGACTTCTCCTTCTCCGGTTTGAAGACGGCGCTCTTGTACGCCGTGCGCGACCTGCCGGCGGTCGAGCTCGAGGCGCGCAAGCCCGACCTGGCGGCGAGCTACCAGCGTGCGATCGTGCGCGCGCTCGTCGAGCGCGTCGCAGCCGCCGGCGGCGACCGCGTCGCGATCGTCGGCGGCGTCGCCGCCAACTCGGAGCTCCGCCGTTCGATTCCCGGCGCGGTCGCCGCGCCGCTCTCGCTCTGCACGGACAACGCAGCGATGATCGCGTCGGCGGCGCGGTACACGGACACGCTTCGCTACCCGCACTTCCTCGCGCTCGATGCGTACGCGACTGCATCCTGACGCGCTGCTCCTCGTCGCGGTCCTGGCGGCCGTGGCGGTCGTCGCCGCCGTCGCGGCGAGCCGCGGTCACGGCCGCGCCGCGCCGGCGGCCGCTCCCGCCTTCACGTGGCGGGGGCTGGTCGGGGACGTCAGGCCGCCCCTGTCGCTCGGGCAGCGGATGATCGTCGTGCTCCGCGCGCCGTCGCTCGCCGAGCGGCTCGCGGGCGTCCGCGCGCCGACGAGGGCGCAGGAACGCCACTGGACGTCAGCGGCCTACGCCGCGCAGCACGCGGTGTTGACGATGCTGGCCGCGCACGGGCTCGGCGTGCGCCCCGACTACACCTACGCACGCGTGCTCGACGGCTTCTCGGCAGCACTCGATCCGCGCGCGGTCGCGCTGCTGGAGGCCGACCCGGCGGTTCGCGGCGTCTACGCCGTCCGCGGCGCCTTTCCGGCGACGATCGCCGCCCGCTCGACGCGCCCGGCGACGATCCCGCCGGTCGCGCTGCCGGGCTTCGACGGCCGCGGAGTCACGATCGCGCTCCTCGACACCGGTGTCGACCGCTCGCAGCCGTACCTGCACGGACGCGTGGTGCGCGGGATCGACGTCGTCGGCGGCGAGAAGGCGGCGTCCGCAGCGCCGGACCCGCAGGACCCGAGCCGGCGCGAGCAGCACGGCACAGAGCTCGCGGGCCTGCTCGTCGGCGAGAACGGGCCGTTCGGAGCGCACGGCGTCGCGCCGGGCGCGCGCGTCCTGCCGATTCGCGTCGCCGGCTGGCAGCCAGACGCGACCGGCCGAGACGTCGTCTACGGCCGGAGCGACCAGCTGGTCGCCGGCCTCGAGCGCGCCGTCGACCCGAACGGAGACGGCGACACCCACGACGCCGTGCGTGTCGCGGCGCTCGGGGTCGCCGAGCCGTTCGCCGCCTTCGCCGACGCGCCGGAGGCGCAGGCAGTCGCGGGGGCGACGGCGCTCGACACGCTCGTCGTCGCGCCGGCGGGGAACGACGGCCCGGCCGGGCCGTCGTTCGGCTCGATCGCCGGGCCGGGGGGCGCGCCGGCCGCGCTGACGGTCGGCGCGAGCGACGGACGAGCGGCGCAGCCGGCCGCCCGGGTCGTGCTGCGCCGCGGCCTCGACGTCGTCTACGCGGCGACGCTGCCCGTCCTCGGCACGGCCGCGCCGACGCACTCGGCCGCGCTCCAGGTGGGGGCGCCGGGGACCGCGGCAGGCGAGCCGCTGACGGCCCGCGACTTCTTCGACCGCCGCGGGCTGAGCCTCGTCGCCGGCAGGGCGGCGCTCGTGGCCGCCGGCGACGACCCCGCCGCGGCCGCCGCCGCCGCGGCCGCCGCCGGCGCCAAGGCGGTCCTGCTCTACGCGCCGGCGTTGCCCGCCGGTCCGCTCGACCTGCCGGCGGACGTCGACGTCCCGGTCGTCGCCGTTCCCGCCGGGCCGGCGCTCGCGCTGCTCGCGGCGCGGAAGCTCGGCGTCGGCGTCGGCGTCGCGCTCGGCGCCGTCCGCCCCGGCGCGAACGAGGACGCCGGCCGGCTCGCGGTCTTCTCCTCGCGCGGGCTCGCCTTCGACGGGCTCGTGAAGCCGGACGTCGTCGCGCCCGGCGTCGGGCTCCTGACGGCGGCGCCGGGGGAAGCCGTCGCCGGCGAGCCCTCGTTTGCGACCGTCAACGGCACGAGCGCGGCCGCGGCGATCGTCGCGGGAGCGGCGGCGCTGCTCGCGCAGGCGCGCCCGGCGCTCCCCGCGGCCGCGCTCAAGAGCCTCCTCGTCGGCTACGCGCGGGACGTCGCCGCCGCCACGCGCGCTGCGCAGGGAGCCGGCGCCGTCGACGTCGGTCGGAGCGCCGCCGGCGAGCTCGTCGCCGACCCCGTCTCGCTGGCGTTCGGCCGCTGGTCCTCTGCCGGCTGGCGGTCGCGGCAGATGCTCGTCGTCCGCAACGTGTCGGCCCGGCCGCTCGCCGTCTCGATCCGCGCGCCGGCGGCGGGCCGGCTGCTCGTCGTGCCGGGGCGCCTGACGCTCGCCCCCGGCGCCTCGGCGACGGTCGCGGTGACGGCGAGCGCGCGCACGCGTCCGCGCGCGTCGCTCGCCGCCGGCGAGCTCCGGCTCACGCCCGCCGGCGGTCAGGCGCTGCGCGTGCCCTGGGCGATCGACTTCAGCCGCCCGGCGGCGCTGCTGACGAAGGTCGTCCTGCGCGAGCCTAGGTTCGCGCCGTCCGACACGCGCCCGGCCCTGCTCGACGTCAGGATCGGTCGGCTCGCCGCGCGCGGCCGGGTCGAGATCACGCCGGCCGCACGGCTCGAGCTCGTCCTCTACGACGGCCGCGGGCGGCTCCTCGGTCTGCTGACGCGGCAGCGCGACCTCCTGCCGGGGACGTACCGGTTCGCCCTGACCGGTCGCGGCCCGGCGGGGGCGCGCTTGCCCCCCGGACGGTACGAGCTGCGACTGCGCGCGTGGCCGACCGTCGCCGCGCCCGCGAGCGCGGCGTCCGTGCGTTTCCGGATCGAGTAGGCTGCGGTCGCGCGCACGCGGCGGGGAAGGAGCGGAACCGATGGCGATCCTTGACCAGCGCGACAGCCACCTGCGGGAGAACCCACTCGAGCTCGCGCGGCGGCAGCTGCGCAAGGTCGCCGATACCTTCGCGATCGACGACCGGCTCGTGAACGTCCTGCAGGAGTGCAAGAAGTCGGTCGAGGTCTCGATCCCGACGCAGCTCGACGACGGCTCGGTGTTCGTGTTCGACGGCTACCGCGTCACGCACAACGTCGCCCGCGGCCCGTCGAAGGGCGGCATCCGCTACCACCCCGACGTCACGCTCGATGAGATCAAGGCACTCGCGATGGCGATGACGTGGAAGTGCGCGTTGATGGGCCTGCCGTTCGGCGGCGCGAAGGGGGGCGTCACGTGCGACCCGAAGCGGATGTCGGCGGGCGAGCTCGAGCGGATGACGCGCCGCTTCACGTCCGAGATCGTGAACGAGATCGGGCCGGAGAAGGACATCCCCGCGCCCGACGTCGGCACGACGCCGGCCGTGATGGCCTGGATCTTCGACACGTACTCGATGAACCAGGGCCATTCGGTGCTCGGCGTCGTCACCGGCAAGCCACTCGCGATCGGCGGCTCCCTCGGGCGCGAGGAGGCGACCGGTCGCGGCTGCGTCTACTCGCTGCAGGAGGCGCTGCAGCGGCTCGGGCTCGAGCTCGGGGGCCTGCGGATCGCCGTCCAGGGCTTCGGCAACGTCGGCTCGGTGTTCGCTCGCTTCCTGTCGATGCTCGGCGCGACCGTCGTCGCCGTCTCCGACTCGTCGGGCGGTGCCTACAACGAGCGCGGGATCGACGTCGGCGCGGCGACCTCTCACAAGCGCGCCGGGGGTCGGCTCGTCGAGTTCACGGGCGGCGACCGAATCACGAACGATGAGCTCCTCGCCCTCGACTGCGACGTGCTCGCACCGTGTGCTCTCGAGCAGGTGATCACGGAAGCGAACGCCGACGGCGTACGCGCCCGCATCGTCGTCGAGGGAGCGAACGCGCCGACGACGCCGGCCGCCGACGAGATCCTGCAGGAGAACGGCGTCGTCATCATCCCCGACGTGCTCGCGAACGCGGGCGGCGTCGTCGTCTCGTACTTCGAGTGGGTGCAGGGCCTGCAGGAGTACTTCTGGAGGGAGGACGAGGTGAACGAGCGCCTGCGCGAGCTCGTCTCGCGTGCGTTCGGCGAGACCTGGGCGCTGCACGAGACGCGCGGCGTGCCGACGCGGATGGCCGCGTACGGCCTCGGCGTCCAGCGCGTCGCGGAGGCGACGACGACACGAGGCTTGTACCCATAAAGCGGGTCAGGCTCTACACGGCGCAGGGCTGCTCGCTCTGCGGACCGGTGCGGCGACGGCTCGAAGCGGTGCGCGCGGAGATGCCGTTCGAGCTGGATGAGATCGACATCACCGGCGTTCCCGAGCTCGAGCGCGACTACCGTGAGTGGCTGCCGGTCGTCGAGATCGACGGCGAGCGCGCCTTCGTCTACCGAGTCGACGAGGACGAGCTCCGCGCGCGGCTGGCCGGTTCAGGTTCTTGACGGCGCGCCGGTGTAGGCAGAATGCGAGCGAGGATGTACCAGAGCCCGTTGGAGGAAGTACGGGTCGGCGAGAACCGGCTCGGAGTGGGCGTCGCGGCGCGCCTCTCTCGCTACCTGCAGGTGCTCACGCAGGCGAAGAAGATGGGGAAGGACCGGATCTCCTCGCAGGAGATCGCGGACTACACGAACATCAACGCGACGCAGATCCGCCGCGACCTCTCGAACTTCGGCAAGTTCGGCAAGCGCGGCGTCGGCTACTCGATCGACGGGCTGATCGGCGAGATCCGCAAGATCCTGCGCACGCAGGGACAGCACAACATCGCGCTCGTCGGCGCCGGCCGGCTCGGCCAGGCGATCGCGAGCTCGCCGATCTTCGCCGAGCACGGGATCACGATCGCCGCCGTCTTCGACACCGACGTGCGCAAGCTCGGCACGCCGATCTCCGGCGTCGAGGTGACCGACTACCGCCGGCTGAAGGACGTCATCCGCGAGAAGAACATCGTCGTCGGCGTGCTCGCCGTGCCCGCCACGGCCGCGCAGCACGCGGCGGACGACCTCGTCGACGCCGGCGTGCGCATCATCTTCAACTACTCCGAGGCGCTGCTCGACCTGCCGGAGGACGTGAGCGTGCACACGCTCAACCCGGCTGCGGAGCTGCTGCACGCGCTCTACTTTCATCTGACATAGCGCGGGTGACGGCGCGACGCCAGCGGCCCGCCACTGGACGTCGAGTTGCCGCACGCGCGGGCGTCGCCCGTGCTCGCGCAGACCGAGCAGCCGCGTCTCGGAGAGGAGGCTCGTGGGGGAGAAGCGAAGGTGCTCCGCCAGGTGAGGATCCTGCTCTGGCACGGCTACCTGCTGGGCGGGACTGGCTCGAACGTCTACACGCGCGCGATCGCGCGCGAGTGGAGCCGGGCCGGTCACGACGTCACCGTCGTCTGCCAGGAGCTGCACCCGGAGCGGTACGACCTCGGCTCGGCGCGCGTCGTGCGCCCGGAGCTGCCGGACCGGCTGCTGCCCGTCTTCGTCCTCGACCGGTACGAGGGGCTGGAGGCGCGGCTCCTGCAGGATCTCACCGCGGAGGAGTGCCGCCGCTACGTCGAGGCGAACGCAGCCGCGCTGCGCGAGCTCCTGCCGGCCGAGCTCGTGTTCGCGAACCACGTTCTGATGGGGGCGGCGGTCGCGGCCGCCGCCGGCGCGCGCTTCCGGGTCAAGGCGCACGGCTCGGAGCTCGAGTACTCGATGCGCGGCCGGCCGCGGCTCGAGGCGTGGGGGAGGGAGGCGCTCGCGCGCGCCGAGGCGACGTTCGTCGGCTCGCGGCACATCCGCGAGGTGCTGGAGGAGGTCGTCGGGCCGGTCGCGCCCGTGCTCGAGGTGCCGCCGGGCGTCGACGTCGAGGAGTTCGTGCCGCAACCGCGTGCGGCGGCGCTCGCCGAGCTGCTCGCGGAGGCGCGGTGCGACCCGTCGAACCCCGCGAACGCAGACGAGCGTCTCCCCGACGCGGGGAACGCGGCGCGACTCGAGTCGTTCTTCGCGGGCGAGCGCCCGACCGTCGTCTACTTCGGCAAGCTGATCGCGAACAAGGGCGTCCACCTCCTGCTCGAGGCGGTGCGCGGGCTCGACGCGCGCGTGCTGATCGTCGGCTTCGGCGACTACCGCGCCGAGCTCGAGGCCGTCGCAGGTCCGGGGACCCTCTTCACCGGCCCGCTCGAGCACCGCCACCTCGTCCACCTGCTGCCGCTCGCGGACGTCGCAGTCGTGCCCTCGATCTTCCCCGAGGCGTTCGGCATGGTCGCCGCCGAGGCCGCCGCGGCCGGCTGCCCGCCGCTCGTGGCGCGCCACTCGGGGCTCGCCGAGGTCGCGGAGGGGCTCGAGGCGGAGTACCCGCCGCGGCTGCGCCACCTCGCCGCCTTCGCGAGCGGCGACGTCGGCGATCTGCGCGCGAAGCTGGAGGAGCTGCTCGCGCTGCCGCCGTTCGAGGCGCGTGAGCTGCGCGCCGCCGCCCGCCGCGCCGCCGAGCAGCGCTGGTCGTGGGCGCGGATCGCCGAGCGCCTGCTCGCGCCGATCAGCTGACGGCGACGGCGTGCGTCGCGCCGAGCACGGCGCCGACGGCGCCGAGACCGACGAGTGTCGGCACGACGCCGCGACGCAGCGCGAGCAGCGTGATCGCGGCCACGCCGAGCAGCACGAACTGCCACCACGCGCCGAGCGCGTCCGCGAGCGGGATCGCGCTGCCCAGGATGGCGCCGATCGCGGCGGGGCCGGCGCCGTCGAGGAACGCCCGCGCGTGCGGGCTCCCGCGCAGCACGTCGAACCAGCGGCCGCCGCCGAGCACGAACGCGAACGAAGGGCTGAACGCGACCGCGGCTGCGAGCAGCCCGCCGCCGACGCCGGCCGCCGCGTAGCCGACGACGGCGACGGTGTGGACGACCGGGCCGGGTGTCACCTGCCCGAGCGCGACGGCGTTCAGGAACTGGCCGTCGCTCAGCCAGCGGTCGCGGTGGACGGCGTCCGGCTGCATCAGCGGCACGATCACGAAGCCGCCGCCGTAGGAGAGCGCCCCGACCTTGAACGCGACCCACGCGAGCGCGCCGAGCCCGCCGGTCGGCACGGCGAAGAGCGGCAAGGCGAGCAGGGGGGCCCGCGCCCGCAGCGTCGTCTCGGCGAGGCCGCAGCCGAGCAGCACGAGCACGAGCCACGGTCCGACCGTCGCCGCGGCGACGCCGCCGACGAGCGCGTAGCCCGCCCAGCGCAGGACCGACCGCGCCCGCGCGCGGCTCGCCGGCACGAGCGACAGGCCCGCCTGGACGGCCACGGCGGCGACGCCGGCGCCCGCGCCGGCGGCCGCGCCGCGGATCCAGGCCGGCGGCGCGCCGGCGAGGAAGACGGCTGCGAGCACGAGGATCAGTGCGAGCCCCGGCACGACGAACGCGAGCCCGCCGGCAACGCCGCCGGCGAGACCGCGCAGCCGCCAGGCGCAGTAGATCGCGAGCTGGGTCGAGGCCGGGCCGGGGAGGAGGTTGCAGGCCGCGATCGCGTCCTCGAACTCGGCTGCGTCCAGCCAACGCCGCCGGTCGACGCAGAGCTCGCGCAGGAGCGTGATGTGCGTCGGCGGGCCGCCGAAGCCGACGCAGCCGATGCGGCCCCACTCGTGCAGGATCGTCGGCAGGCTCGGTGCGGCCCCCTCCATCGGCGCGAATTTCGCTGCACCTGCCGGGTAACCTCCGGACGTGGGCGAGGAGCAGCGGCTGTCCTGGCAGGAGCAGCTCGTCACGGCTCGGGCGGCGTTCGAGTCGGCGACCGACTTCACGGTCGCCGTCGAGGAGGAGTTCGCGCTGCTCGATCCGGAGACGCTCCTGCTCGTCAACCGCTTCGAGGAGCTCCAGGCGGCGGCGCGCGGCAGCGAGCTCGAGCCGCATCTCGTCGGCGAGCTGATCGCCTCGGAAGCGGAGGTGCGCACCGGCAAGTGCGACGAGTTCGGCGCCGCCGCGGCGACGATGGCCGAGCGCCGCGCGCAGCTGCAGTCGCTCGCGCGCGAGCACGGGCTCCTGCTCGGCTCGACCGGCACGCACCCGTGGGCGCGGTGGCAGGACCAGCGAATCATCGACACGCCGCACTACCGCCGAAACGACGAGATCCTCCGCTACGTCGTCTGGCGCAACAACACGTTCGGGCTGCACGTCCACGTCGCGATCCGCGGCGCCGACCGGGCGGTCGCAGTCTGCAACGCGCTGCGCAACTTCCTGCCGGAGCTGCTCGCGCTGTCGGCGAGCTCGCCGTTCGTCGAGGACGTGAACAGCGGCCTGCATTCGGCCCGAACCGAGATCTTCACGCGCATGTTCCCGCGCTGCGGCATCCCCGACGCGTACGACGGCTGGCGCGGGTTCGAGGAATACGTCGCGCTGCTCTACCGGACGCGCTCGATCGACGAGCACACGCAGCTCTGGTGGAGCGTCCGGCCGCACCTCGCCTATCCGACCGTCGAGCTGCGGATCTGCGACGGGCAGCCGGACCTCGGCGAGTCGCAGAGCCTGGCGGCGTTCATGTACGCACTCGCGGCGCGCTGTGCGCGGGCGCTCGACGAGGGTGAGCCGCTGCCGAGCCGGCCGAATCGACTGCTCGAGGAGAACCTGTGGCGCGCGATCCGTTACGGGCTCCCGGGCGAGCTGATCGACTTCGAGAGCGGCGAGACGCTGCCGGCGCGCGCGCGGCTCGAGCAGCTCCAGGAGTGGGTGGCGCCGGTCGCCGACGAGATCGGCGCCACCCCGTTCCTCGCCGTCCCGGCCGCGAACGCCGCCGAGCGCCAGCTCGCCCGCTGGGCCGAGGGCGCCACGCTGCGCGAGATCTACGCCGAGCAGGTCGCGGCAGGTGAGCCGATTGTCTGAGTCCTCGCCGGAGGAGCTGCTGGCGCAGCTGCGCGAGCTCGAGGTCGGGCCGTTCCTGTTCTCGACCGCGGCGACGCTCGCCTCGCTCGCGTTCGGCAAGCTCGGCTCGCGGCAGCTCCCGGAGGCGCGGCTCGCGATCGATGCGATCGGGACGATCGTGCCGCTGCTCGAAGGCCGGATCGAAGCCGAGGCGAAGCGGAGCCTCGAGCAGACGCTGACGAACCTGAAGCTCGCCTACGCCGAGGCTGCGGCCGCGTCCTCCGGCGAGCCGCCGGAGCCGAGCGAGTAGAATCCCGCCCGCGCCGAGGACCCTCGGCGCTCGACTTGTCAAGGGAGGATGTCGGCAGGATGAACTGGTTCAACCACCACCCCGTGCTCCTGGCGCTCGTCGGAGCGGGCATCGCCGTCGCGTACGGGCTGTGGCTGACCGTGTGGCTGCTCCGTCAGCCGGACGGCAACGAGCGGATGCGCGAGATCGCAGGCGCGGTGCAGGAGGGTGCGTCCGCATACCTCCGCCGCCAGTACACGACGATCGCGCTCGTGGCGATCGTGCCGTTCGTCCTCATCGGCGTCTACCACAAGCTCGGCTGGGGCACGGCGGTCGGATTCGTCGTCGGCGCCGCGCTCTCCGCCGCGGCCGGCTTCATCGGCATGAACGTCGCCGTCCGCTCGAACGTGCGCACAGCGGAGGCGGCGCGCCAGGGACTGAAGCCGGCACTGAGGGTCGCCTTCCGCGCCGGCTCGGTGACGGGGCTGCTCGTCGTCGGACTCGGCCTGCTCGGCGTCGCCGGCTACTACTGGATCCTCACCGCCGGGATCGGCGACTCGCCGACGAAGGCGATCCACGCGCTCGTCGGGCTCGCGTTCGGCGGCTCGCTCATCTCCGTCTTCGCGCGACTCGGCGGCGGCATCTACACGAAGGCCGCGGACGTCGGCGCCGACCTCGTCGGGAAGATCGAGGCCGGCATCCCCGAGGACGACCCGCGCAACGCCGCGGTGATCGCCGACAACGTCGGCGACAACGTCGGCGACTGCGCCGGCATGGCGGCCGACCTCTTCGAGACGTACGCGGTCACCGCCGTCGCGGTGATGCTGCTCGGCACGCTCGCCGGCCTGACCGGCGCCCGACTCTACCTCTACCCGCTCGTGCTCGGCGCGGTCTCGGCGGTCGCGTCCGTGATCGGGACCTTCTTCGCGCGGATCGGCCACGGCCAGAACGCGATCATCAACGCGCTCTACAAGGCGGTGATCGTCGCGACCATCCTCTCCGCGCTCGGGTTCGTCCCGGTGACGATCGCATTCGACAACGGCCCGTACGACTTCACGCACCTGTACCTGTCGGCGATCGTCGGCCTGCTCGTGACGTTCCTGCTCGTCGCGATCACCGAGTTCTACACCGGCACGCGCTGGAACCCCGTCAAGTCGATCTCGAAGGCGTCGCAGACCGGCCACGCGACGAACATCATCGAAGGCCTCGCCGTCGGCATGCAGGCGACCGCCGCGCCGGTGATCGTGATCGCGGCCGGCGTCCTCGTCGCGCACCACCTCGCCGGTCTCTACGGCATCGGCGTCGCCGTCATGGCGCAGCTCTCGATGACCGGCCTCATCGTCGCGCTGGACGCGTACGGCCCCGTCACCGACAACGCCGGCGGCATCGCCGAGATGGCCGACCTGCCCGAGAGCGTGCGAGCGATCACCGACCCGCTCGACGCGGTCGGCAACACGACGAAGGCGGTGACGAAGGGGTACGCGATCGGCTCCGCCGCGCTCGCCGCGCTCGTCCTCTTCGACTCCTACAACACCGGTCTGCGCGACCAGGGGCTGTCGACGCTGTTCAACCTCTCCGACGCGTGGGTGATCGCCGGCCTCTTCATCGGCGGGCTGATGCCCTTCCTGTTCGCGTCGCTCGCGATGCAGGCGGTCGGCCGGGTCGGCGGCCAGGTGGTCGAGGAGGTGCGGCGCCAGTTCCGCGAGAACCCGGGGATCATGGAGGGGACGGTGCGGCCGCAGTACGGGCGCGCGATCGACATCGTCACCGGCTCCGCGATCAAGTCGATGCTCGCGCCGGCGCTGATCCCGATCGCCTTCCCCATCGTCGTCGGGCTGATCAACGCGCGCATGCTCGGCGGCCTCCTGATCGGCACGATCGTCACCGGCCTCTTCCTCGCGATCGCGATGACCGCCGGCGGCGGCGCCTGGGACAACGCGAAGAAGCTGATCGAGGACGGCCTCTACGGCGGCAAGGGCTCGGAGGCGCACGCGGCGGCGGTGACGGGCGACACCGTCGGCGATCCCTACAAGGACACGGCCGGGCCCGCGATCAACCCGATGATCAAGATCACGAACATCGTCGCGATCCTGATCATCCCGCTGATCGTCTCGATCCATACGTAGCCGCGCATAGGCGATAGTTCGCCGGTGCCAAGGCGCAGGCGGCAGTCGCACGCCCTCGAGCGCGTCCTCGGGACGCCGGCGCTCTTCGCCACCGCCTACGGCAACGTCGGCTCGTCGATCTACTACGCACTCGGCGTCACGGCCGCGATCGCGCTCGGCCTGACGCCGCTCGTGTTCGTCATCTCGGGGCTGATCTTCGCCTGCACCGCCGCGACCTACGCCGAGGGGACGGTCAACTACCCGGAGGCCGGCGGCTCGTCGAGCTTCGCGCGGCACGCGTTCAACGAGCTCGTCTCGTTCGGGGCCGCCTGGGCGCAGATGCTCAACTACGTCATCACCGTCGCCATCTCGGCGTTCTTCGTCCCGCACTACCTCTCGATCTTCTGGGCGCCGCTGCGGACGAATCCATGGGACGTGATCGGCGGCATCCTCGTCGTCGTCGTGCTCGTCGGGATCAACATCGTCGGCATCCGCGAGGCGGCGGCGCTGAACGTGTTCCTCGCCGTCGTCGACTTCGCGACGCAGCTGCTGCTCGTCGTGCTCGGCTTCGTGCTCGTCTTCCAGCCGCACATCCTGTCGGCGAACGTGCACTGGGGGGTGGCGCCGACGTGGTCGTCGTTCGCACTCGCGATACCGGTCGCGATGATCGCCTACACGGGGATCGAGACCGTCTCGAACCTCGCCGAGGAGGCGCGGGACCCGCGCCGCAGCATCCCCGGCTCGATCCGGCTCGTCGCGATCGCGGTCTTCGCCATCTACTTCACGCTGCCGCTCGTCGCGCTCTCGGCACTGCCGGTGCACCAGACGGCCGCCGGCCGCTACGTGACGAGGCTCGGTCTCAGCCCGCCCGGCGGCTTCAAGAACGACCCGGTGCTCGGGCTCGTCGAGAACCTGCACCTGCACGGGGCGCTGCTCTCGGCGGCGAAGATCTACGTCGGCATCCTCGCCGCGACGATCCTGTTCATCGCGACGAACGCCGGTGTGATCGGCGCCTCGCGGATCACCTACTCGATGTCGAGCTACCGGCAGCTACCAGAGGCCTTCCGGCGGCTGCATCCGCGCTTCAAGACGCCCGCGCTCGCGCTGATCGTGTTTGCGGGGCTGTTCTCGATCGTCTTCCAGCTGCCGGGCAACGTCGACTTCATCGGCCGGATGTACGCGTTCGGGGCGATGCTCTCGTTCACGATCGCGCACGCGTCGGTGATCCAGCTGCGACGGAGGCCGCCCCCCGTCGAGGAGCCGTACCGCGTGCGCCCGAGCGTGCGGGTCCGAGGGGTCGAATGGCCGCTGTTCGCGGTCGTCGGCGGGCTGGGAACGGCGGCGGCGTGGATCGTCGTCATCGTCCAGGACGCGCCGACGCGCTACGCCGGGCTCGGCTGGCTCGCGTTCGGGTTCGCGCTCTACACCGGCTACCGGCGGCGCCTGCACGCCCCGGTCGCGCAGACCGTGCGGGCGCCGATTCCGCTCGGACCGGCGGTCGCGCTCGAGTACCGGACGATCCTCGTCCCGATCGTGGCCGGGCCGGAGTCGCGCGAGGCGATCGACCTGGCGGCGAGGCTGGCGGCGGAGCGGGGCGCGACGATCGTCGCGCTGCGGGTGATCGTCGTGCCGATGGAGCTGCCGCTGGACGCCCTGCTGGCCGACCAGGAGGAGGCGGCCGACCGGCTCCTGGACGAGGCGCGGCTCGCCGCGTCGGCGTACGGCGTGCGAACGATCGACCGCCTCGTCAGGTCACGGCACGCCGGGCGCGCGATCGTCGAGGAGGCGGAACGGCGGCAGGCGGAGATCGTCGTCCTCGGCGCCCCGCGTGGCCGCCACCGGCGGATCTTCGGCCACACCGTCGACTACGTCCTCAAGCACGCCCCGTGCCGGGTCATGGTCGCCGCCGGCCGAAAGGCCGCCTGAGCCCCGGCCGCCGCCGCCGTCACACGTCCGTCACGGTGTCTGACCCCGGGGAGTGGGTACGCCTGGCGCCGCCAGGCCTGGTTTCATGCGGTCGGTGGACAAACCGTTCCCGTCTCGTCACCCTCGTCTGACCCCGGCGCCGGCCCCGAGCCCCGGTCATTCGGACGCGGCCGGCTGAGCCCGTGTATCGCCTCGTCAGCATCGCGCTCTCGCTGACGCTCGTCGGCCTCGGCCTAGCGATGGTCGTACTGACGCTCGTTCGCGGCGGCGGGACGCTGGGAGTCGTCCTCGGGCCGATGTTCGTCGCTGCCGGCGCCGGCCGCCTCTACGTCACCCGACTCCGGGGCGGCTGAGCGTGGTGCCCGAACGCGAGCGCAGGCGGCCGTTCGGTGCAAGCATCCGGTCCACCGTCATGAGCACCTCGACGAACGCGGAGCCGTAGCCTTGGCGCGCAAGCTGCCGGGGCTCCGTCGCGAGCTGGGGGCGACGTCCCTCTTCTCGGTCGCGTACGGCGAGGTCGCCTCGTCGATCTACTTCGCGCTCGGCGTGATCGCGCTCCACGCCGTCGGCTTCACGCCGCTCGTGCTGCTCCTGATGGGCGGACTGTTCCTCGTCGTTGCGCTCTCGTACGCCGAGGGGACGTCCGCGCTCGCCGAGACCGGCGGCGCCGCGACCTTCGTCCGGCGGGCGCTGAACGACCTCGTCGGCTTCATGACCGGCTGGGCGCTCTTCCTCGACTACCTGATCGTGATCGCGCTGTCGGCCCTCTTCCTGCCGCACTACCTGTCGGCAGCGCTGCAGGTTCATGCGCTCGACCGCGGGCCGTGGGACGCCGTGATCGCCGTCGCCGTCATCTTGCTCGTGGCCGCCATCCGCCTTGCGCGCCGGCCGTCGCTCTACGGGATCGGGATCGTCGTGCCCGCACTCGATCTCGTCACGCAGCTCGTCCTCGTCGCCCTGGGCTTTGCCTTCGTCTTCTCGCCGCACGCGCTCGCGCACGGGACCTCGCTCGGGAACGCGCCGACGTGGCACTCGCTCGTCTTCGCGCTGCCGCTCGCGATGCTCGCCTACACCGGGCTCGAGACCGTGGCGAACCTCGCCGAGGAGGCACGCCGGCCGGGCGTCGACCTGCCCCGCTCGCTGTTCGTCGCAATCGGCACGATCGTCACCGTCTACGTCGCGATCGCCGTCGTCGCGCTGTCGACGTTCCCGGGCCCGCGCACCGAGCTCGGGAACCGGTGGCTGCACGCGCCGCTCGTCGGCGTCGCCACGCAGCTGCGCGCGCAGCTCGGCGAGCCGTACGGGGACATCCTCCGCTTCTTCGTCGGCGCGAGCGGAGCGCTGATCCTGTTCGCTGCGGTGACGACGTCGATCTCGGGCTTCTCGCGGCTCGCCTACTCGCTCGGCGAGCACGGCCAGCTGCCGCGCGCGTTCGGCCGCCTCCATCGCCGCACGCTCGTCTCGCCGCAGGCGATCGTCTCCGCGGCGCTGATCGCGAGCGGAATCGTGATCTCGGCCTCGTTCGTCAAGCACGACGTGACGCTGCTTGCGAGCGTGTACTCGTTCGGGGTGCTGCTCGCCTTCACGGCGGCGCAGCTCGCGGTGATCCAGCTGCGCATCGACGAGCCTGATCTGCCGCGACCGTACCGCGCGCCGCTCAACGTGAGCATCCGCCGCCGCGAGATCCCGCTGCCTGCCGTCGTCGGCGCCGTGCTCACGTTCGGAATCTGGTGCGTCGCGATCGCGACCCATCCCGGCGCCCGCTACGTCGGCCCGGCGTGGCTGGCGGTCGGCCTGATCGTCTACGTCGCCGTTCGCCGGTTGCACGGGGAAGGGCTGACGGAGCGCGTGATCGCGGCGGACGAGCAGGTCGTCGACGTGCCGCATTTCCACCGCATCCTCGTGCCGATGAAGCTCGGCATCATCGGCGAGGAGATGCTGGCGACCGCGATCAAGCTCGCGGGCGAGCACGGCGCCGTCGTCGAGGCCCTGCACGTCGTCCGGGTGCCGCTCGAGCACGCGCTCGACGCGGAGCTGCTCGACGAGGAGGAGCGGGCCGAGGCGGCGCTCGCCGAGGCGCGGCTGCTCGGCTCCGAGCACGGGATCGACGTCGTCGTCACGACCCTGCGGGCGCGCTCGATCGGGCGCGCGATCGTCGACCACGCCCGCGCCACGAAGGCCGACCTGATCGTCGTCGGCTCGTCCCCCCGCTGGCGGCGGCAGTCCCGCTTCTTCTCGCCGACGGTCGACTACCTGCTCCGGAACGCCCCCTCCGAGGTGCTGATCGTCGCCTTCCCGCAGCGTGTCCTCGACGAGGAGGTGGCGGCGACTTGACGGACGGGGATACTCTGAGCTTGTGAGAGTGATCGTGGTCGGCTGCGGCCGGGTCGGCGCCGCGGTTGCGCTCAACCTACGCGACGTAGGCTGGGAGGTGACGGTGGTCGACGAGCGCGAAGACGCCCTGGTGCGTCTCGGCGAGGACTGGACCGGCGGCTTCCTCGTCGGGCAGGGGATCGACCTGCAGCTCCTGCGCGAGGCCGGCATCGAGGACGCCGACGCCGTCGTCGTCACGACCGACGGCGACAACACGAACATCGTCATCGGCCAGGTCGCGCAGAAGCTCTTCGACGTGCCCTCGGTCGTGATCAGGGTCCTCGACCCGAAGCGCGCCGAGTTCTACACCACTCGCGGCCTCAACGTCGTCTGTCCGACGTCGAACGCCATCCGGACGCTGACGGACGCCGTGCGCGCGTACGAGGCGACGCTGCGCTAGATGTACGTGCTCGTCGCGGGTGGCGGCAAGGTGGGCTCGAACGTGACGCGCAGCCTGCTCCGGAGCGGCCACGAGGTGACGCTGATCGAGCAGCGACCGTCGCGCTTCGACATCCTCGAGGCGGAGTTCGAGCACCAGGCGCACAAGGGCGATGCGACCGAGATGTTCGTGCTCGAGCGCGCTGGGATCAAGCGCCCGCCCGACATCGTCGTCGCGGTCACGGGCGACGACGAGGACAACATGATCATCTGCCAGCTGGCGCGCGAGCGCTACGGGGTGCCGACGGTGATCGCGCGCGTGAACGACCCGCGCAACCAGCCGTACTTCGACCTGCTCGGCATCTCGCCGACGGTCTCGGCGACG
Source organism: Gaiellaceae bacterium (assembly GCA_035651195.1). Taxonomy (GTDB): domain Bacteria; phylum Actinomycetota; class Thermoleophilia; order Gaiellales; family Gaiellaceae; genus PALSA-600. Next base: position 56,026 of record DASRGD010000044.1, read on the forward strand.
CAGACGATCATGGGCCTGATCGAGCACGAGGTGCCGGAGCACGGGCTCATCCACCTGCTCGACCTGAAGAAGGAGAACCTCGAGATCGTCGAGATCACCGTCGGCGACAAGGCGGCGTGCGCGGGCAAGACGATCCGCCAGGTGACGCTGCCGGAGGGCTCGCGGTTGATCTCGATCGTCCGGGACGGCAAGGCCGCGATCCCGGAGGAGTCGACGCAGCTCGAGCCGGGCGACTCGGTGCTTGCGATCCTCGAGCCGGGGAAAGAAGACGAGTTGCGCCGAATCCTCGTCAAGGAGTAGCGCCGTCCGCGAATCGGACTACGGTGAGGCGGTGGGCCCCAAGCGGATCCTGTCGCCGCTCGTACTCGCTTGGGCGACCGCCGTCGTCGGCGGCGTCGCCGTCGTCTCCGCCCTGACGCCGGAGATCGCCGCTCGCAGCGAGCTCGTGCGGAGCCTGCTCTCGCAGAGCGTGCCGAACATCGCGCGCACGCTCACGCTCGCGTTCGGTCTCGGCCTGCTCCTGCTCGCGCGCGGGCTCGCACGGCGCAAACGGCGCGCCTGGCAGCTCGCGGTGCTGCTCGTGATCGCCACGGCGATCAGCCACCTCGCGAAGGGCCTCGACTTCGAGGAGGCGACCGGGTCGCTGCTCGTCGTCGCGGCGCTGCTCTACGCTCGGCGCGAATTCGTCGCTCCGGGCGATCCGGAGTCGGTGCGGCCGCTTCTCCAGGTCGCGCTTGCGCTCGCGGTCATCGTCCCGATCGCGATGCTGCACCTCCAGGGAGCGGTCGCGTACTCGGATCGCGTCGACGACACGGTGCTGATCCTGATCGGCGCGCTCGCCCTGCGGGCGCTCGCGATCTGGCTGCGGCCGATCGCACAGCGCGTGCGGCACGCGCCGGCGGAGCGCCGCCGCGCCGAGGAGCTCGTGCGCGACCACGGGAGCGACAGCCTCGCGTACTTCGCGCTGCGGCGCGACAAGTCGACCTTCTTCTCGGCGAGCGGCCGTTCGTTCCTCGCCTACCGCGTCGTCGGGGGGACGGCGCTCGTCGGCGGCGACCCGATCGGCGACCCGCGCGAGCGGCGCGAGCTCGTCGACGAGTTCAGGCGCGTCGCCCACGCGAAGGGGTGGCGCGTGGCGATCGCCGGCGCTCTCGGCGAGACGCTGCGCGACTACACGGAGCTCGGGTTCAAGGCCCTGTACCTGGGCGACGAGGCGTTCGTCGTGCCGCCGCGCTTCTCCCTCGACGGCCGCCCGATCCGCAAGGTGCGGCAGTCGGTTTCGCGGCTCGAGCGCGCCGGCTACAGCTTCGAGCTGCATCCGGCCGGCGCGATCGACGGCGAGCTCCGGCGCGAGCTGCAGGCCGTGTCCGAGGAGTGGCGCGGCCGCTGGCCCGAGCGCGGTTTCACGATGGCGATGGACGCGCTCTTCGCCTACCCGGAGACGCTCGTCGCGATCGCACGCGATGCCGACGGGCGCGTCGGCGGCTTCCTCCAGCTCGTTCCCGCTCCGGCGTGCCACGGCTACTCGCTCGCGTCGATGCGGCGCCGCCGCGAGACGCCCAACGGGCTGATGGAGTTCCTGATCGTCCGCACGATCGAGTGGGCGCGTGCGAACGGCGTCAGCGAGGTGTCGCTGAACTTCTCCGCCTTCGCCCAGTACCTGCGCGCCGAGCGCGGCGTCGTGCGGGCGCTGCTGCTCCGCCTCGACCGCCTGTTCCAGATCGAGCGGCTGCACAGCTTCAATCGCAAGTTCTTCCCGAACTGGCGCCGGCGCTACTTCTGCGTCGAGCGCTGGGCCGACCTGCCGGCGGCGGGGCTCGCCTACCTGCACGCCGAGTCGCTGCTGACGCCGCCCGGCCCCTGGGCGAAGTCGCTCGACCTGACGGCGCGGTGAGGCGCCTCGCCGCGGTTGCGGCGCTCGTCCTCGCACTCGCCGCCGACGGCTCCACGGCGACGAACGGCAACGACTGGCCGATGTTCGGCTACGACGCAGCGCGCCACAACGTCGGCCCCGCCTCGACCGGCATCACCGCCGCGAACGTGGGCGAGCTGCGGCGCCGCCAGATCCAGCTCGACGGCACGGTCGACTCGTCGCCCATCTACCTGCACGGCGTCACCGTCGGCGGCGCGACGTACGACGCGATCTTCGTGACGACGACGTACGGCAAGACGGAGGCGATCGACGCGGCGAGCGGCCGCGTCCTCTGGCGCTACACGCCGACGACGTACTCGTCGCTCGCGGGCTCGGCGCAGATCACGGTGATGACACCGCTCGCGGATCCGAGCCGTGCGGCGATCTATGCCGGCGGGCCGGACGGCAAGATCGTCAAGCTCTCGGTCGCGAGTGGAGCGGTCCTCTGGACGACCTCGATCACGCGCGACCCGACGCGCGAGAAGCTCGCCGGCTCGCTCAACTGGTCGCACGGGCACGTGCTCGCGGCCACCGGCGGCTACATCGGCGACGCGCCGCCCTACCAGGGCCACGTCGTCTCGCTGGATCCGGCGACGGGCCAGATCCTCGCCGTCTGGAACTCGCTCTGCTCGGACCGGCAGGAGATCATCCAGCCGTCGACGTGCCCGTCGAGCGACTCGGCGATCTGGGGCCGCGCGGCGCCGGTCGTCGATCCGTTGAGCGGCAACGTCCTCGTCGCCACCGGCAACGGGCCCTGGAACGGCAGCACGGACTGGGGCGACAGCATGCTCGTGCTCTCGCCGGACGCGAGGCGCCTGCTCAGGCACTGGACGCCGAGGAACCAGGCGGAGCTGAACCTGGGCGACCTCGACCTCGGCTCGACGGCGCCGGCGCTGCTCGCGGGCGGCTACGCCGCCCAGGGAGGCAAGGACGGGCGGCTGCGGCTGCTCCGCCTCGCAAGCCTGCCGGGGGTGAACGCGCGCCTCGGCGGCGAGCTGCAGACGGTGGCGACGCCGGGCGCGGCCGCCCTCTTCTCGGCGCCGGCGGTCTGGCAGGGGACGTGGCTCTTCGTCGCGGACGGCGCCGGCACGCAGGCGTGGCGCCTGCGCGGCGGCCGGCTGCACGCAGCGTGGTCGAACGCGAACGGCGGGACGAGCCCGGTCGTCGCCGGCGGCCTGCTCTACGTCGCCGGGAGCGGCGGGATCGACGTCTACCTCCCGACATCGGGCCGGCTGCTCGCGAGCCTGCCGATCGGCACCGTGCACTGGGAGAGCCCGATCGTCGCCGACGGCCGCGTGATCGCGACCGAGGGCAACTCGAACGACCACGCGACGAGCGGCGTGCTCGACATCTACGGCCTCCGATAGGCGGGCCTCGCCGGCGTACCACCCGCGGTCGGCTAGCCGGTCCGCCGCCGGCGAACCTGCGGACCCTGGTGGCCGAGCGCGGCGTAGGCGAGCGCCTGCAGCGATTCGTTCAGGTTACGGAGCTCGTGCGCGATCACGGTCAGCTCCTCGCGCGACTCCTGGCGGCGGTTGAGGCGCGCGAGCTCGGCGACGAGCCGGTCGAGCCGTTCGAGCAGCGCTTCGAGCTGGCGGTCGGCGAGGTCGCGCTGCTCCACGCTGCGAGTGTAGCCTCGCCCCGTGCCTCGCCTTGTCGGGCGGCTGGCCCCCACCACATCACCCCGGCGGTCCAGGCCGGTCAGCACGTCATTGCCTAGCGGACGGTGCTCGGGCGAACGGACGGTGCTCGGGCGAACGAGGCCGGGGCGGCTCCACGTCCACGTCGGCGAGATCGTGGTTTCGCGTCCGCACCCCGGTCGACTCCCGGGCACCTCGAGCCATACCGGAAGACCACTGCGCCGTGGGTCGAGCGGCCGGAGTTCGACGCCGAAGCAGTTGTCGCGCTCGACCTCTCGAAGCTGCACGGGACGATCGAGATCGCAGTTGACGCCGCGAACGCGCCCCGCTGCCCGCGCCCGGCTACCGGTTCGACAAGTTCGACCGGCTCGCTCGACACGAAGCGGCTTGCGAACGGCGTCTACGCGCTCACGGTCGAACTCGCCGACGTCTGCGGCAAACCGCGGTTCGCTCAGCGAGCAGATTCGGGTCGCAAACCGAGCAGCTCGCCGAGCGTCGTCACGACGCGCGTGCCCGGGCCCAGCCGCTCGAGCAGCCGCTCGCGCGCGCCCGCGCCGGCTTCGAGCGCCTCGATCCGGCGCGCGGCGCCCAGGTGCGCGACCGCGATCCGCACCAGCTCCTCGGGGGCGTCGCTGAAGACGCCGATGTGCACGCCGTCGCTCTGCAGCCGTCGCAGCGCGGCCGTCGCGCGTGCGCTCGGCCGCAGGTAGACGGGCGCGTGATCGGCGGCGAAACGCTCGAGCAGCGCGCGCCAGTTCGGCAGCTCCTCGTCGAGCCGGCTCGCGTCGACGTGCGCGCGGCGAGAGACGTCGGCAAGCCACGCCTCCCAGAGTGACTGCGTGTCACCGAGGGCGTCGAGCTCGATCGCGACCGCGCTCAACGACGGCGGACGGGAATCACCGCGACGGTGCCCCCTTGCTCGACCACGCGCACCTGGGCACCATAGTGGGCCGAGATCAGCGCCTCCGTCGCGATCTCGCTGGGCCGACCGTCGGCGACGAGCCGCCCGCGCGAGAGCAGGACGAGCCGCTCCGCGTACTGCGCCGCGAGCGTCAGGTCGTGCATCGCGCAGACGACCGTCAGCTCGCCGTCCTGGCGCAGGTCCGCTACCAGCTCGAGCACCTGCTGCTGGCGACCGAGGTCGAGCGCAGTCGTCGGCTCGTCGAGGAGCAGGATCGGCGCCTCCTGGGCGAGCGCGCGCGCGAGCACCGCCCGCTGCGCCTCGCCACCCGACAGCGTCGCGAGCGGGCGGTCGGCGAACGGGAGGAGGTCGAGCCGCTCGAGCGCCCGCTGCGCCGCCTCGAGGTCGCGCGCGCTCTCGTAGCCGAACGTGCCGATGTGGGGCGTTCGGCCCAGCAGCACGTACTCGTGAACGAGCATCGCCGGCGGCAGCAGCGGCGCCTGTGCCACGAACGCGACACGGCGCGCGAGCTCGCGCCGCGGCAGCCGGGCGACCTCGTCGCCGTCGAGGCGGAGCGAGCCCGCGTACGGGACGAGTCCGGCCGCCGCCCGCAGCAGGGTGCTCTTGCCGGCACCGTTCGGGCCGATCACGGCGATCCAGTCGCCTCGGCCGACTTCGACGCTGACGGCGTCGAGCACGCGTGTGCCGCCGAACGCGACCGAGAGCGTCCCGGCCGCGATCACGTGAAGCTCCGGCTCGTGCGCAGGACGACCGCGAAGAACGGCGCGCCGAAGAAGGCGGTGACGACGCCGATCGGCAGCTCGGCGGGGGAGACGACAGTGCGCGCGAGCACGTCGGCGAGGACGAGGAAGCCGCCGCCGACGAGCAGCGAGAGCGGCAGCACGATCCGGTAGCTCGTCCCGATCGCCAGCCGGATCGCGTGCGGGACGATGATGCCGACGAAGCCGATCAGGCCACTGACGGCGACGGCTGCGGCCGTGCCGACCGTGGCGAAGACGACGACGACGAGGCGCACGCGCCGCACGTCGACACCCAGCGTTGCCGCCTCGTCGTCGCCGACCGCGAGGACGTCGAGCAAACGGCGGTGCGCGAGCAGCACAGTCGAGCTGACGCCCGCGTACGGCGCAACGAGTGCGACGTCGTGCCAGCCCGCGGTGTCGAGTCGGCCGAGGATCCAGCTGTACACCTCTTGCAGCGACTGCGTGTGCTGCTGTTGGACGAAGGTCTGGATCGCGGTGAGGAAGACGACGACAGTCACGCCCGCGAGCACGAGCGTCGTCGGCGTCCCGCGGCCGCCGGCACTGCCGAGTGCGTAGGCGAGCGCGACGCCGACTGCAGCGCCGACGAACGCGGCAATCGGGAGCAGGTCGTACGACTCCACGGCGACCCCGCCGTACGCGATCGCGAGCGTCGCGCCGAGGCCGGCTCCGGCTGCGACCCCGAGCAGGTACGGATCGACGAGGGGATTCCGGAAGACGCCCTGGTAGGAGCCGCCGGCGAGGGCGAGCATGCCGCCGACGAGCGCGCCGAGCGCGACGCGCGGCGCCCGCAGCTGCCAGAGGATGGCGGAGTCGGTCGCAGAGAGATTGGAACGGATGTGCAGGAAGGGGAGGTGCGATGCGGCCGAACGAGCGACGGCCTCGACGCCGATGTGCACCGGCCCGATCAGCAGGCCCACGAGCGCGCCGCAGACGGCGAAGACGAGGGCGCCGATGATCGGTCCGTGTGTACTACGCGGCCGCAGAACTCGCGCTGCTTGGGTGCCCGAGACGGCCGTCACGCGCGGTCGTGTTGCTGTTGCACAACGTTGTGCCGGCACATGGGCGCCCATGCACAAGCGGCCTTTTCAGGCATGTCGGCCTCCGGTCGTCACGATCGCCTTCACGCGTCCCGCCACGACCCGGACGAAGTCGACGATTCGCGGGCCCCAGCGCGAGGCGAGGTCGGGGTCGACGCTCAGGATGTCGTGCTGCTGGACGGCGGGGATACTCGACCAGCCAGATCGTTTCGCCACCTGCGCCGGCGTTTGGCCGTCGGCGAGCACGATCAGATCCGGGCGCGCTCCGATCACGTACTCGGACGAGAGCTGCGGATAGCCGTTGCCCGATCTCGCTGCATCGGCGATGTCCTTCAGGCCGAGCAACGCGTAGATACGGCCGATGAACGTCTTCGACGTGGCCGAGTAGAGCGTCGGGTCGAGCTCGTGGAAGACGGTCAACGGCCTCGACGGGCGCGGCAGCGCCGCAGCGATCGCAGCGATCTGCCGCCGCATCCTCGCCACGAGCGACGCCGCCTGCCGCGCGTGTCCGGTGGCGGCGCCGAGCGCCTCGATCTGTCCGTACGCGTCGGCGAGCGTCGCCGCCGCCGGCTCGAGCAGGACGCGGATGTGCAAGCGGGCGAGCGCCTTCCGGATCCCGCCGAGATCGTTCGAGATGACGACCAGGTCGGGCTTGTAGGCGGCGATCGCCTCCGCGTTCGGCGTGTAGCCCGAGAGCTTCGTTTGCGGCGCGGTCGGCGGGTAGTTCGAGTCGTTGTCGACGGCGACGACCTGCTTGCCGGCGCCGATCGCGAACAGGTCCTCGGTCGCGGTCGGCGAGAGCGAGACGATCCGCCTCGGCGCGGCCGCAGCCGTGCCGGAGCCGGGGACGACGAGCGCGAGAGCCAGGGCGAGAATCCCGGCGCGCCTGAATGTGACCACAAAAAACCTCCGCGTTGAGCGGAGGAGGTTGGCTCGGCGGCGCTCGCCGCGCGAACCGCCCTTCCTCCGAGGGCTGACGTTCGGCGGTGAAGGGCAGGCGACCTGGCTCGTCCCCGAGGGGCATCACAGTTGCGGGACAGCACCGGAATCGCACCGGCTTCGCTGGCGCTCCACCGGCCGGGGAATATGTGCCCGGCTGCGGCGAGGATATCGCATACTGCTGCGCGCATGCGCGCGGCCATCCTGACGATCGGCAACGAGGTCGTCTCCGGCGACATCGCGAACACGAACGCCACGTGGCTCGCGCAACGACTCGAGTCGCTCGGCGTCCGCGTCGTGGTCGCGGCGGCAGTGCCGGACGAGATCGAGCCGATCGCCGACTTCATCCGGCGAGAACGGACGCGGGTCGACCGCGTGATCGTCACGGGCGGGCTGGGCGGCACTCCCGACGACATCACCCGCGAGGCGATCGCGGCCGCGTTCGGCGTCGCACAGAAGGAGCTCCCCGACCTCGCCGCCGACCTGCGCCGCCGCTTTCCGCGCCACCCGGACTACGCCGCGCGCTGGGCCGCGCTCCCGGCCGGCAGCCGGCCGCTGACGAACCCGCACGGCGGCGCGCCCGGCTTCCTGATCGAGAACGTCTGGGTGCTGCCGGGCCTGCCGCCGGAGATGGAGGCGATGTTCGACCGGTACGCGGAGGAGCTGCGCGGCGAGCAGCCGATCGCGGCCTGGCGCCGCGCCTACGCGACACGCGAGAGCGAGATCGTGCAGCTGCTCGCGGGGGCGACCGTGCGCTGGCCGCAGGTGCGGATCGGCTCCTACCCGCGCTTCCTGCCGGAAGGGCCGGAGGTCGAGATCGTGCTCAAGTCGTCGGACGCTGCCGCGCTGGCCGAAGCGGTGGCGTGGCTCGAACCGGCGCTCGACCGCGTCGCGTCACCCTGACGCGGGCGCCAGGCGCGCGAGCGCGAGTCGGAGCCACGCGCTCGCGTGCGCTCGCCAGAGCGAGGTCGTGTGCGCGCCGGGATAGAGCGCGAATCGGTGCGGGACGCCGGCGGCCCGGAGCGCGGCGTCGAGTGCCCTGTTGTCGGCGACGAACGTCGGGTCGCTCTCGCCGACGTAGAACGCGAAGAACGTCGGGTAGTCGGCGAATTGTTTCGCGAGCGTCGGCGCGAGGCGGAGCACGCTCGCGTGCTCGTCGGCCGCGTCGGAGCCGAGCTCGAGCGTCTCCTCGCCGGTGGAGTCGGTCGGACGGAAGTAGCCGCTCCACGACTCGATCACGGAGAACTCGGACGGGTGATGGACTCCGATGATCGACGCGCCGTAGCCGCCTGCCGAGATCCCGACGAGGGCGCGGCCACGACGAGCGGCGATCGTGCGGTAGTTGCGGTCGACCCACTTCGGCAGCTCGATCGCGAGCGCCGTTTCCCAGTTCCGGCCGTCGCCCCAGTCCTGGTACTCGGGGTCGCCGTTCGTGCGGCGGGAGCCCTGCGGGACGACGAGGATCGCGTCGCGCCCGGTCTCCTCGAGAGCCCGGTCGACCCACCCGAGCGAGAGGTACGCAGTCGGCCCCGCCGGCAGCCCGTGCAGGAAGTAGACGACCGGGTAGCGGCGGGAGCTCGTCGCGTACCCGGGCGGGAGGTAGACGGCGAAATGGAGGGGGCTGCCGAGCGCCTTCGAGGGCAGCGCGGCGCTGATCGCCGTCGCCGCCTGCTGCCGCTCCGTGCGCAGCGCGCCTGCGCCCGCCGTCCCGGCCAGGGCGGCCGCGCAGAGCAGCGCTGCGCCGATCGCCGCCGTGCGGCGAAGGACGACCGCGAGGACACCCACGCAGACAGGATGCCAGACGAACCTGAACGAACCCTGTGAGCTACTGCGCGCGCGCGGCCAATCGATCGAACTCCGATCGGCTGAACGCCCGCAGCGTCGTCGTCCGGACGTTGCCGGCCGAGCCGATCCGCAACAGGGCGGCCGTCATCGACTCGTCGTCCGGCGCCTCGCAGAGGAGCACGACGTCGTACGGCCCGACTGTCCAGTAGATGTCCTTCATCGTCACGCCGAGCTTGGCCATCTCCTCGCGGCCGTCGTCCGCGCGGGACGGCGAGCCCTTGAAGTCCTTGATCCCCTGATCGGTCCAGTTCATGAGCACGAGGTATGTCGCCACACGAGCCTCCTTTCTGACTGGTGAGCGCTGACTCTACGCCGACCGTGCTCGCTAGCCTAGGCCGGTGCCGCTCGCGCCGCCGGAGACCTACCTCGCCGACCTGAACGAGGCGCAGCGGGAGGCGGTCCTGACGACGGAGGGGCCGCTGCTCGTAATCGCCGGCGCGGGCTCCGGCAAGACGCGCGTCCTCACCCACCGGGTCGCGCACCTGCTCGCCGCGTGCGGCGTCGAGCCGAACGAAGTGCTCGCGATCACGTTCACGAACAAGGCGGCGGGGGAGATGCGCGACCGCATCGAGGCGATGCTCGGCCCCGTCGCCCGCGCGATCTGGATCCTCACCTTCCACGCCGCCTGCGGCCGAATCCTGCGCCGCGAGGCTCCTCGGCTCGGCTACCGCTCGAACTTCACGATCTACGACCAGGCGGACCAGATCCGGCTCGTCAAGGCCTGTCTCGAGGAGCTCGAGCGCGACCCGAAGCGGTTCGTGCCGCGCGGCATCCATGCGCAGATCTCGAACGCGAAGAACCAGCTTGTCGGCCCGGACGAGTACGCCGCGCGCGTCGCGAGCTTCTACGACCAGACGGTCGCCGAGGTCTACGCTCTCTACCAGCGGCGCCTGTTCGCGTCGAACGCGGTCGACTTCGACGACCTGCTGATGCTGACGGTCGACGTGCTCGCGCGCTTCCCGGAGGCGCGCGAGCGCTGGGCGAAGAGGTTCCGCTACATCCTCGTGGACGAGTACCAGGACACGAACTACGCGCAGTACGAGCTGCTCAAGCTGCTGACCGGCACGCACGGCAACCTGATGGTGGTCGGCGACCCGGATCAGTGCCTCGTCGCCGGCACGCTGGTGACGATGGCCGACGGCTCAGAGAAGCCGATCGAAGACGTCCGTGCCGGCGACGAGGTGCTCTCGTGCTACGGCAGCGGCGTCTTCGGGCCCGCGCGCGTTACGCGCGTCCGTCGATCCCAGCAGCGCGACGGCATTGCGATCACGACCGAGTCCGGGAAGAGGCTCGTTTCAACGCCGGAGCACGTCCACTTCGCAGGCTTCGAGGAAGGGCAGACGCCCCAGCTCCACGCGACGTATCTGCCGTGGACACAGGGGACGGGATTCCGAATCGGGACGTCGCGAGCGGGCGCAGCACAGGGAGCGCTCGCCGGTCCCGCGCTGCGGTTGAGCGGCGAGCGCGCCGAGGCAGCTTGTGTTGTCGCCACACACGCCTCGGAAGCGGAGGCACGGCTTGCCGAGACGACGCTCTCGCTGCAGGACGGATTTCCGGCCTTGCCGTTCGTCGCACGGTCGTACCGGGGCCACAGCTTCGCGCACCCGCACTGCGCTTCTGCGACCACCACGAGCAGAGCGAGAACGCACCGGCGGCTGACGGTGACGCTCTGTGCCGACTCGCGCGGCGGAGGCCCGCTCCACCGCATCTCGCTCTTTGGGGACGACGACAGCGGTCGGCAGGCAATCGAGGCGCTCGGGTTCTCGGTCCGACCTGCGAGACGTGGCTCTTCCCGGTGGCGCTACGAGACGGCTACACGAGATCTGGATCAGCTTGCGCGAATCGTCGACCGTATCCGCGGCTCGCTCGACGTGTCCGTCCGCTACACCGCCCGACTCGGCGCTCGCTCGTCGGAAGGCGGCAAGGCGCGGAATTCGCTGCCGTTCATGCCCGCCGCCGCAGTCCGGCCGGGGATGGTGATGGCGAATGACCGGGGAGAGTTCGAGCGTGTCGAGAAGGTCGACCGCGTACGTCTCGCGGAGCCGGTCTACGACCTCGACGTCGAGCGGGCCCACAACTTCGTCGCAAACGGTCTCGTGACGCACAACTCGATCTACGCGTTTCGTGGCGCAGACATCCGCAACATCCTCGAGTTCGAGCGCGACTTTCCCGGCACGCGCACGATCGCGCTCGAGCAGAACTACCGCTCGACGAACCACATCCTCCGCGCAGCCGACGCCGTCGTCGCGCACAACCGGGAGCGGAAGGAGAAGCGGCTCTGGTCGGAGCTCGGCGACGGCGAGCCGGTGCACGTCCTCGAGCTCGAGGACGAGCACGCGGAGGCGCGGTTCGTCGCCGCCGAGATCGCCGGCCTCGTCGAGCTCGGGTACAGCCGCCGCGAGATCGCCGTTGTCTACCGGACGAATGCGCAGAGCCGCGTGCTCGAGGACGTGCTGGTACGGCAGGGGATCGACTACCAGGTGATCGGCGGGCCGCGTTTCTACGAGCGCGCCGAGATCAAGGATGCGCTCGCCTACCTGCAGGTGATCGACAATCCGTTCGACGCCGTCTCGCTGCTGCGGATCGCGAACCGGCCTCGGCGCGGGCTCGGCGACACGTCGCTCGCACGCCTGCAGGCGTTCGCGGACGGCGAGGGAATCTCGCTCTGGGAGGCGGTCGTCCGCGCCGAGGAGGCCGGGCTGGCGCCGGCGTCGTTGCGCGCGGCGCAGTCGTTTCGCAGCCTGCTCCAGTCGCTGATGGCGGGCGCGCTCGACCTGAGCGTCAGCGAGCTGGTCGAGCGGACGCTCGAGCGCTCGGGGTACCTGGAGGCGCTCGAGGCGGAGCGGACGATCGAGGCGCGCGGACGGATCGAGAACCTCGAGGAGCTGGTCGGCGTCGCGCGCGAGTACGAGGCAGGGGCGGATGAGCCGTCGCTGTCCAGCTTCCTGCAGGAGGTCTCGCTCTACTCGGACCAGGACGCGCTCCGCGATGACGACGACGGCGGCCAGGTGACGCTGCTGACGCTGCACAACGCGAAGGGGCTCGAGTACCGGGCCGTCTTCGTGGTCGGGATGGAGGAAGGGATCTTCCCGCACTCGCGTTCGGTCGAGGAGAACGCAATCGAGGAGGAGCGACGGCTTTGCTACGTCGGCATGACGCGTGCGAAGGAGCGGCTGACGCTGACGCACGCGTCGCGCCGCTCGCTCTACGGCCGCACGGACGCGAACCTGCCGTCGCGGTTCCTCGACGAGCTGCCGCGCGAGGGGGTCGAGCGCGAGCGGCTCGCGCCGGCGTCCTGGTCGGGATACGGCGCGCGGCGCGAGGTGACGCCGCGGGTCGAGGTGCCGGCGCTGTCGACGGGCGACAACGTCCGCCACCACACGCTCGGCGCTGGGGTGGTAACGCGGATCGAGGCCGACGGCGTCGTCACGGTCCGCTTCGAGGACGGGGCCGAGCGGCGTCTGATGCTCGAGTACGCGCCGCTCGAGCGGATCTAGAGGAGGCGCGCGGCACCGAGCTCGACGAGCTCGCGGCAGAGACGGAGGGCACTGCGGCGCGTGGCGGGCGACGCCCCGCGGAGCAGTCGACGCAGCGGCGTGCTCCCGTCGAGGCCGTCGACGATCTCGAGCGCGTCGGCGGTCGTCTCGATCGTCGAGCTCGTCCCGCCCAGGAGCTGCACGCGTGCGACGGCGGCGGGGCGCGCGCGCGGTCCGAGCTCGCGTTCGAGCGCGGCGCGCATCGCGAGTGCGAGCTTGCGGTCGATGAGCTCGTCGCGGCGCAGCCTCGCCAGCTCGGCGCGGCCGGCGAAGGCGCGTAGCACCTGCGCGCCGGCCGCCTCGAGCGCGTCCTCGTCGATGCCGTCCACACGCGTGCCGTGGCGCCGACCGGACCGGCGGTGGAGCAGGATCGCGCCCTCGCTGACCCAGCCGGCGCCGAGCTCGGCGAGGTACGCGGTCCACGATTCGAGCGCGGCCTCGAACCGGCCGGGCTCGCCCGCGTGCTCGCGGTTCCATGCCGCCGCATGCTCGAGCGGCGCCGACTCCCACACGGACAGGATCCACGCATCGCACTCCGGCAGCGCCTGCGTCCACGCGTACGGCCGCTCGTCCGCCGTCTCCTCGTCGACACCGAGCCAGCTCCCGACGACGGTCGCATAACCGTTCTCGGCGAGATGGGCGGCGGCGGCCTCGACGACGACGCGCGTGACCTCGTCACCACGCAGACCGCTGTCGCGGTACGCGAAGCGGTTCTCCGGTGAGACGACGTAGGGCGCGTTGCAGGTGATCAGGTCGAACTGCTCGCCGGCGACGGCCTCGAACAGACTCCCCTGCCGAGTCTCCACGTTGCCGAGGCCGTTGAGCGCCGCGTTCAGGGCCGTGAAGGTCAGCGCGCGCGGGTTGATGTCGGTCGCGACGACGTGGCTCGCGTGGCGCGCGGCGAGGATCGCCTGGACGCCGCTGCCCGTACCGACGTCGAGCGCGCGGACGCCGCGCTCGCGCGGCGTGAGGCAGTCGAGGATCCGTGACGTCGGGGTGTAGGCGGCGACGTAGTCGCGCGGCACGTCGTCCTCCCGCGACGGGTGGTCGTCCGAGAGGACGAGCAGCTCGCCGACCGTCAGCACGCGGCCACGGGACCGGATCGTCTCGCCGGGCTCGGTCAGCCCGAGCGCGTCGAGCGCGGCGACTGCGCGGGCGCCGAGCGCACCGGCGAGCTCGTCGCGGCGGACGGCAAGCTGGAGGAAGAGCGCCCGGACGACGGTGCCAAGCCGGGTCGGCGCGATCCGTCGCGCGGCGACGGCGACGTCGTCCGGCTCGTTGCTCCAGGCGTCCTCGCCGACCATGTCGGAGATCCGCGACTCCGAGTAGCCGACCCGCCGCAGCGCGGCCCCCAGCGCCGCGGCGGCGCGAGTATCGAGGGTCGGGAAGGCCACGAGCGACCAAGCTACCCACGAGACCGCGAGAACGGCCCGCTAGACTGTCCGCGGCCAGGGCGGTTAGCTCAGTTGGGAGAGCACCAGCTCGACAAGCTGGGGGTCACTGGTTCGAGCCCAGTACCGCCCA
>DASRGD010000045.1:0-12358 GCA_035651195.1 Gaiellaceae bacterium
GGCATCTCCGGGCTCGTGCTCGACGGCGGCGAGCTCTCCTTCCAGGCGGAGCCGGACGCGGTCGCCGCCGCGACGATCGCGCTCGGGCAGGCGCGGATCGGCATCCTGTCGCTCGTCCCGCGGACGGCGACGCTCGAGGAGCTCTTCCTCGGCCTCACCGAGCCCGAGGGCGCCGGCGAGGTGGCCGCGTGACGGCCGTCTACCGGTGGGAGGTCGCGAAGCTGCTCGCGCAGAAGCGCACGTATCTCGGACTCGGCGCGGCGATGCTCGTGCCGCTCGTGTTCGTCCTCGTCCTCGTCTTCAAGGCGGGCGGGCCGAGCGACATCCCGCTCGGCCGCTACATCCGCCAGACCGGGCTCGCGACGCCGTTCGTCGTCCTCTTCTTCATGTCGATCTGGGCGTTCCCGATGATCACGGCGCTCGTCGCCGGCGACATCGTCGCCGCCGAGACGCATAACGGCACGCTGAAGACGATCCTGACGCGATCGCGCGACCGCGGCGAGATCTTCGCTGCGAAGGTGCTGGCCGCGTTCAGCTACACGATCGCCGCCGTGATCGCGATGGCGGTCGTCGGCGCCGGGGCGGGCTGCGCGGCGTGGGGGTTCAAGCCGCTGACGTCGCTCTCCGGAACGACCGTCTCGGCCGCGCAAGCGGTCGCCCTCCTCGCCGCCAGCGTCGGCGTCTACCTGTGGCCGATGCTCGCGATCGCGGCATTCGGCGTGCTGATCTCGACCGCGACGCGAAACAGCGCCGCGTCGGTCGTCGGGACGCTGATGTTCGCGCTCCTGATGCAGCTCCTTGCCGTGCTGCCCGGGACGGAGCCGATCCGGCCGTACCTGCTCGGGACGCAGTTCGACGCCTGGCACGGCTTTCTGCGCCGGCCGACGGACTGGGTGCCGGTCCTTCGTGCGGCATGGCTCTGCGCGCTCTACGCCGCCGTGCCGCTCGCCGCCGGCTACCTCGTCTTCCTACGGCACGACGTCGCCGGCGAGTAGCGCTCGGCCGACGACCGCGGCCTCGGCGCCGGCTCGCGCGAGCGCGGCGACGTCTTCCGGCGAGCGGATGCCGCCCGCGGCGAGCACGGCGGCGCCGGCCTGCGCCACCGTCTCGACGAGGGCGAGATCGGGGCCCGCGAGTGTCCCGTCGCGGTCGATCGCGGTGCAGAGGAGGCGGCCGACGCCGGCTTCGCGGCAGCGGGCAAGGGCGTCCGCGAGCGGGAGCGCCGCCTCGGTCCAGCCGGCGGTGCGGACGAGCCCGTGGCGCACGTCGAGCGCGACGACGAGTCGCTCGCCGAGCGCCGCCGCCCACGGTCCGGGATCGGGGAAGGCCGCGGTGCCGACGACGACGCGGTCGGCACCGGCGGCGAGGAGGGCGTCGGCGTCGGCGGCCGTGCGGATTCCGCCGGAGGCCTGGACGCGCGCCGGGGCGACGACGGCGGCGACCTCGCGCACGAGCTCCGGGCGCACGCGGCCGCTGCGCGCGCCGTCGAGGTCGACGAGGTGGATCCGTCCGGCGCCTGCGGCCGCGAACGAGCGTGCCAGCGCGACCGGGTCGCCGGGGCGCTCGATGACGTCCCCGTAGTCGCCCTGCCGAAGCCGGACCGCTTCCGTGCCGAGGACGTCGACGGCCGGGATCACCTCGATCGGGCTATTCTCCCAGCCTTGTAACATGGTGCCATGTTAGCGTGATAACATGGCGGGTAGACGTGGCCGATCGAGGACGACATCCGTGGCAGACCCCAGAGATGAAAGAGCTCGTCGACGCGATCTGGAGCCTGCAGTCGCGCGCCGAGCTACAGGACTTCCTGCGCGACCTCTGCACGCTCGGCGAGCTCGAGGCGATGAGCCATCGCTGGGCGGTGGCGCGGGAGCTCGACCGCGGCGTGCCGTACCACGAGGTCGCGGCCAGGACCGGCGCCTCGACGACGACGGTGACGCGGGTCGCGCAGTGGCTGCACCACGGCGAGGGCGGCTACCGCGCGGCGCTCGACCGTCGCCGGAGCGGCAAGACGGCCGCCTGAGGATCGCCGTCCCCGTCAAGGGACGGCTGCGCGAGCCCGCGGTGTCGCTGCTCGCGGACGCCGGGCTCGGCCCCGAGGAGCCCGGTGAGCGTGCGCTCGCGTTTCCCTGCCGGAACGCGCCCGTCGACGTGCTGCTCGTGCGCGCGGCCGACATTCCGGAGTACGTGCAGGACGGTGTCGTCGACTGCGGCATCACCGGCCAGGACCTCGTGCGCGAGCGGGGTGCGCGCGTCGAGGAGCTGCTCGAGCTCGGTTTCGGCTCGTGCCGGCTCGACGTCGCCGTCCCGGAGGAGTCGGCGTACGGGCGCGTCGAGGATCTCGCGGGCGCGTCGGTCGCGACCGTCTTCCCGCGGATCACGCGCGAGCTCCTGCCCGTCGAGGTGGAGCTCGTCGACGTCACCGGCTCGGTCGAGATCGCGCCGCGGCTCGGCCTCGCCGACGCGATCGTCGACCTCGTCTCGTCGGGGAACACGCTGCGCACGAACGGGCTCCGCTCGCTCGTCACGCTCTTCTCGTCCCAGGCGGTGCTGATCGGGCGCGCGGGCGCGCCGGCGGGCCAGCTCGTGTCGATGCTGCGCGCCGTCGTCGAGGCGCGCGCCCACCGGTACCTGATGCTGGACGCGCCGGCTGCGCGCCTCGACGAGATCTGCGACGTGATCGGCTCGCGCTCGCCGAGCGTGATCCCGCTCGCCGAGCCCGGGATGGTCGCCGTGCACGCGCTCGTGCCCGCGAGCGACGTCTGGCAGCTCCTGCCGCGGCTCGAGGCGGTGGGCGCGTTCTCGATCCTGGTCGTGCCGGTGGAGCGGATGTTGCGGTGAGGATCGTCGAGGATGTGCGCCGTCGCGGCGAGGAAGCCGTGCGCGAATGGGCGTTGCAGCTCGACGGCGTCGAGCCGGCGCGCGCCGTTCCGGAGCCGGAGCTGCTGCCGCGCGAAGCGCTGCTCGCGCTCGCCGACCGCGTCCGCCGCTGGCACGAGGCGCAGCGGCCGGGCGACGTCGAGCTCGAGGTCGAGCCCGGCGTGCGGTTGCAGCGGCGCTGGCTGCCGATCGCGAGCGTCGGGATCTACGTGCCGCGCAACCTCGTCTCGACGCTCGTCATGTGCGCGGTGCCGGCGCAGGTCGCCGGCGTCGAGCGGATCGTCGTCTGCACGCCGCCGGCGGGCGCGGGTCTCGTCGCGGCGGCGGCGGCGGCGCTCGGCCTCGACGAGGTGTGGGCGCTCGGCGGGCCGCAGGCGATCGGCTGGCTTGCGTACGTGCGCCGCGTCGCCAAGATCGTCGGCCCCGGTAACGCCCACGTGAACGAGGCGAAGCTCGCGGTCTCGCGCGACCTCCCGATCGACCTGCCGGGCGGGCCGTCCGAGGTCGTCGTCGTCGCCGACGGCGACGTCGACCGCGGCCTCGTCGAGCTCGAGCTCGCGGCGCAGGGCGAGCACGGGCCGGACTCCGTCTGCCGGGTCGTCTCGACCCTCGAGGAGGCGGAAGCGCTCGCGCCCGAGCACCTCGTCCTGCTCGGCGCGGCCGAGGCGCGTGCGGACGAGGTGCGCAACGCCGGCGCCGTCTTCGTCGGCCGCTGGTCGCCGGTGCCGGCCGGCGACTACGCGACCGGCGGCAACCACGTGCTGCCGACGGGCGGCTGGGCGCGCTCGGTCGGCGGGCTCGGCCTGGAGACGTTCCTGAAGCCGATCACGATCCAGCGGCTGACGCGCGAAGGACTCGAGCGGATCCGGCCGACGGTCGAGGCGCTCGCGGCGGCCGAGGGGATGCCGGCGCACGCGGCGGCGGTGCAGCGATGAGGCCGCTGGCGCCGGAGTTCAGGGCGTACACGTGGGCGACGCCGAGCGACGAGGTCGCCGCGCTTGCCGGGATCGACGTCTCGCAGGTCGTCCGCTTCGACCAGAACACCTCGCCGCTGCCGCTGCCCTCGTCGCGGCCGGGAACGATCGCGCGCGCGCTCGCGGGGATCAACAACTACCCGCCGGGGGGCTACGAGGAGCTGCGCCGTGCGATCGCCGACTCCAACGGCGTCGCGCCGCAGAACGTCGTCCTCGGGCTCGGTGCCGACGACCTGATCCTGCTCTGCGCACGCGCGTTCGCCGGCCCCGGCGACCGAATCGCGATCGAGCCGGCGCGGACGTATCCGCTCTACCGGATCGCGACGCAGCTCGCCGGGGCCGAGGTCGGTGACGAGGCGCCGGTGTTGACGTTCACGTGCCGGCCGAACTCGCCGCTCGGCGAGCTGCCGCCGCTGCCGGCGGCGCGGCCGCTCGTCGTCGACGAGGCCTACTACGAGTACTGCGGCGAGACGGCGCTACCGCTGATCGAGGACGGCGACGTGATCGTGCTGCGCACGTTCTCGAAGGCGTTCGCGCTCGCGGGGGCGCGGGTCGGCTACGCGCTCGCGTCGCGCGAGCTCGCGGCGGAGCTGAACGCGCGGCAGGCGCCGGCGCCGGTGACGTCGCTGTCGGCGGCGCTCGCGGTCGCGGCGCTCGCCTCGCCGCCCGACGTGGCCCCGGTCGTCGAGGAGCGCGAGCGACTAGCCCGCGCGTTGCGCGGCCTCGGGCTGGCGCCGCTCCCGTCGCAGGCGAACTTCCTCTTCGTCCCCCTCGACCGCGCGCGTGAGACGGCCGAGCGGCTCCTTCGCCAGGGGCTCGTCGTCCGCGCCTACGACGACGGGATCCGGATCACCGTCCGCGACCGGGTCGACGACGACCAGCTCGTCGAGACGCTCGCGCGGCTGCTCGAGAAGCCGTCACCCGTCGCGGCGCGCGCCGGGCGGTCGGTGCGCCACCTGCGCGCAACCGCCGAGACGCGGATCTCGGTGCGGCTCGGGATCGACGGCGCGAGCCGGGTCTCCGTCCGGACCGGCGCCGGCATCTACGACCACTTCCTCGAGCAGCTCGCGTTCCACGCCGGCCTCGACCTCGACGTCGAGGGAGCCGGCGACCTGGAGACCGGCGAGCACCACACCGTCGAGGACGCCGCGCTCGCGTTCGGCGAGGCGCTCGACCGCGCGCTCGGCGACCGCCGCGGGATCGCCCGCTACGGGGACGCGGTCGTGCCGATGGACGACGCGCTCGCGCGCGCCGCCGTCGACCTCGGTGGGCGGCCGTTCGCCGAGCTCGCGCTCGAGGCCGAGCCGGGGCTGGCGGCGCACTTCTTCGCCTCGTTCGCGCAGGCGGGGCGGCTGGCCGTGCACGTCGAGGCGACGGGGCGCGATCCCCACCACACCGCCGAGGCTGCGTACAAGTCGGTCGGGCGCGCGCTGCGTGTCGCGCTGCGTCCCGAGTCGGCCGGCATCCCGTCGACCAAGGGGCTGCTGTGAAAGTCGCAGTCTGCGACTACCGAGCGGGAAACATCCGCTCGGTCGAGATCGCGCTGAGGCGGCTCGGCGCAGAGCTGACGGAGGACGTGGCGGGCGCCGACCTGGCAGTGCTGCCGGGCGTCGGCTCCGCGCGCTCGGCGATGGAGGAGCTGCGCAGACAGGGAATCGACGAGGCGCTGCGCGCGCGGCTGGCCGGCGACCGGCCCGTGCTCGGCATCTGCCTCGGGCTGCAGCTCGCGGTCGAGTGGTCGGAAGAGGACGGCGGCGTCGACGGGCTCGGACTGCTGCCGGGCCGCAGCGTTCGCCTGCGCGCGGGGCGAGTGCCGCGGATCGGCTGGGCCGACGTCGACGGCACCGCGTTCTACTTCGCGCACTCGTACGCCGTCGAGACGCCGTGCGCGACCGCGCGGTCCGAGGGCATCGTCGCCGAGGCGCGCTCCGGCGCCTTCCTCGGCGTGCAGTTCCATCCGGAGAAGAGCGGTGCCGCCGGCGCGCGCTACCTCGACCGCGTGCTGACGGAGGTGAGGGAGCGATCCCTCTCCCGCGCCTGATCCCCTGCCTCGACGTCGCCGCCGGCCGCGTCGTCAAGGGCGTCCGTTTCCAGGAGCTGCGCGACGTCGGCGATCCGGTCGAGCTCGGCGCCGCGTACTCCGACCGGGGCGCTGACGAGCTCGTCTTCCTCGACGTGAGGGCGACGCTCGAGGAGCGCGACACGCTCGTCGGCGTCGTGCGGCGCGTGGCCGAGCAGCTCGCGATTCCGTTCACCGTCGGCGGCGGCGTCCGCTCGGTCGCCGATGCCGACCTCGTCGTCTCGGCGGGCGCGGACAAGGTGTCGATCAACTCCGCCGCGCTCGAGCGCCCGAAGCTGATCACCGAGCTCGCCGAGCGCTTCGGCTCGCAGGCGGTCGTGGTCGCGATCGACACCGAGGCCGGACGTGTGAAGACACGCGCCGGCACGACCGAGACACCGCGCGAGACGGTCGAGTGGGCGCGCGAGGCCGAGGAGCGGGGCGCGGGCGAGATCCTGCTCACGTCGATCGACGCCGACGGCACGCGGGCGGGCTACGACCTCGCGATCACGGGTGCCATCGCGGACGCAGTCTCGATTCCCGTGATCGCCTCCGGCGGCGCCGGCACGGCGCGCCATGTCGCCGAGGCGCTGCAGGTGGCGCAGGCGGCGCTGCTCGCGTCGATCCTGCACGAGGACCCCGAGCGGCTGACGTCGCTGCGGGCCGAGCTGCGCGAGCTGGGGGTGCCGCTCCGTGACGCCGCCTGAGCTTCGGCCGGCGATCGTGCAGGACGCCGAGAGCGGCCGCGTGCTGATGCTCGCCTGGATGGACGCGGAGGCCGAGCGGCGCACGCGCGAGTCGGGCGAGGCGTGGTTCTGGTCGCGCTCGCGGCAGGCGTACTGGCACAAGGGCGCGACGTCCGGCAACACGCTCGCGGTCGAGGAGCTGCGGGACGACTGCGACGGCGACGCGCTGCTCTTGCGCGTGCGGCCGGCGGGGGCGGCGTGCCACACGGGCTCGCTGTCGTGCTTCGCGCCGGGGTTGTGGCGCGTCGTCTCGGAGCGCGCCGCGACGCGGCCCGAGGGCTCGTACACCGCGAGGCTGCTCGAGGGCGGGACGGCGGGCGTCGCGCGCAAGGTGGGGGAGGAGGCGGTCGAGCTCGTGACGGCTGCGCTCGCGGAGAGCGACGAGCGCGTGGTCGAGGAGGCCGCCGACCTCGTCTACCACCTGTACGTCCTGCTCGCCGCACGCGGCCTCGACCTCGCCGCGGTCGACGACGAGCTGGCGCGGCGCGTGCGCTGAAGCGCCCGGGTAGCCGGCAGGCCGGAGACCCCGGTCAGTCGATCGCGCGGCGATAGAACCCGCGCACGCCGATCGCCAGCAGCGCCGCGATCGCGCCGGCGAGGACGACGAGGCAGATCCACGGCTCGATGTGCGGGACCTGCGGGACGAGCGCTGCGCGCAACGCCTCGCTCACGTACGTCATCGGGTTCGCCGCCGTCACGACCTGGAACCAGCGCAGCCGGTCGAGCGACGGCCACGGGTACTGGCTGCAGCCGGTGAAGAGGAGCGGCGTGAACACGAGCGAGAAGATGAGGCTGATCCGGCTCGGCTCGACGAACGTCCCCAGCACGAGCCCGAAGCCGGCGCCGACGAGCGAGCCGAGCAGGAGGCTGGCGAGGAAGAGCGGGAAGGCGCTCCAGCGCCAGGGGATCGAGCCGAGCACGGCGACGCCGATCGGCAGCATGATCAGCGTCGCGGCGAACGCGCGCAGCACGGCGAAGAGCACCTTCTCGGCCGCGACGAAGCTCGTCGGCATCGGCGCGAGCAGCCGGTCCTCGATCTCGCGCGTCCACCCGAACTCGGCGACGAGCGGGAACGCGAGCGTCTGCATACCCGTGATCACCGCGGTCAGCGCCAAGAGGCCCGGGAAGAGCAGGTTCGCGTAGCCGTGCTGCGTGTAGCCGAGGCTGCCGAGCACCTTCCCGAACACGAAGAGCAGGAAGAGCGGCTGCAGGATCACCTGCGCGAGGAAGGCGGGCAGCTCGCGCCAGGTGACGTAGAGGTCGCGCTCGAGTACCGCCAGGAACGCACCGCGGCTGCTCCCGGATGCGGAGACGGCCGTGCTCAGCGCAACGACCGTCCCGTCAGGTGGATGAACACGTCCTCGAGCGTCGGCGTCCCCAGCCGCACGTCTCCGACCGCGACCCCGCGCGAGGCCAGCACGGCGGCTGCCGGCGCGACGACCGGTGCAGCCGCGCCGTTGAGGTAGAGCCGGACACGCGGCGGCGCGGCGCCGTCGCCGTCCAGCGCCCCCTGCAGCTGCTCGACGGCCTCGACGCCCGCGAGCGCGCCGAGGGCGCCGACGGCGTCGGCGTCCGGCGGACGGTCGAGCGTGAGCTCGAGGGTGCTCTCGCCCGCGAGCGACCGCATCAGCGCCGTCGGCGTGTCGAGCGCGAGCAGTCGGCCGTGGTCCATGATCCCGACCCGGTCTGCGAGCGCCGCCGCCTCGTGCATGTCGTGGGTCGTCAGCAGGAGCGTCACGCCCGCGTCGCGCAGCTCGCGCAGCCTGTCCCAGACGAACAGGCGTGCCGCCGGGTCGAGCCCGGTCGTCGGCTCGTCGAGGAAGAGCACGGCCGGTCGGTGCATGAGCGCGCGCGCGATCATCACCCGCTGCGACTGGCCGCCGGAGAAGAAGTCCGGCCGGGCGCCCGCGCGGTCGAGCAGGCCGAACTGGCCGAGCAGCTCGTCGGCGCGTACCTGCCGCACCCTCGCCGGGACGCCGTGGTAGGCGGCATGGAAGACGAGGTTGTCGCGGATCGAGAGCGAGCGGTCGAGGTTGCTCCGCTGCGGCACCACCGCGAGCTGCCGCCGCGCCGCGACCGGGTCGCGGACGACGTCGACGCCGCCGATCCGTGCGCTGCCGCTCGTCGGGCGGACGCGCGTCGTCAGCACCCCGACGGTGGTGGTCTTCCCGGCCCCGTTCGGGCCGAGGAGGCCGAAGACCTCGCCCGCCGCGACGCTGAAGGAGACCCCGTCGACCGCGTTCACCCGCCCCCGCGGGTAGCGCTTCACCAGGTCCTGCACCTCGACTGCTGCGGTCGGCACCGCGGCCGAGGGTAGCGGTGCCGCCGGGGGCTCTCGCCGACCTCGGCGACCGGCGCTCAGGCGAGCAGGAGCGCGAGCAGCGCCTTCTGCACGTGCAGGCGATTCTCGGCCTCGTCCCAGACCGCCGACCGCGCGCCGTAGAGGACGTCGGCCGTGATCTCCTCGCCCGGGTGCGCCGGGAGGCAATGGAGCACGATCGCCTCCGGCGACGCGAGCTCGAGCAGCGACTCGTCGAGCCGGAACGGCTCGAGGTCGCGCAGCCGCCGCTCGCGCTCTCCCTCCTGGCCGAGCGAGACCCAGATGTCGGTGACGAGCACGTCGGCGCCCCGCGCCGCCTCGCGCGGGTCGCGGGCGAGCGTCAGGTTCTCGCTCGCCGGCTCGTACCCCTGCGGGCAGGCGGCGACGACGTCGGCGCCGAGCAGCGACGCGAGGTCGGCGAGCGAGTCGAGCACGTTCGTGCCGTCGCCGACCCAGCCGATCCGAACCCCCGCGAGCGTGCCGAGCCGCTCGCGCACCGTCAGCACGTCGGCGAGCGCCTGGCACGGGTGCTCGACGGCCGTGAGCGCGTTGATGACCGGAATCTCCGCCGCCGCCGCCCACGCCTCCAGCTCGTCGTGCGCGAGGACGCGGATCGCGAGCGCGTCGAGGTAGCGCGAGAGGACGTGCGCCGTGTCGTAGACCGACTCGCCGCGCGAGAGCTGCATCTCCTCCGGCGTCAGGGTCACGAAACCGCCGCCGAGCTGCACGATCGCAGCCGCGAACGAGATGCGGGTGCGCGTCGACGGCTGGCCGAAGATCAGCCCGAGCGTCCGCTGCGGCAGGAGCGGCTGCGGATTCGCCTTCAGCTCGGCGGCGAGGTCGAGGAGCGTCTCCGCCTCCTCCCGGGTCAGGTCGCGGCTGCGCAGCAGGTCGCGGCCCCGCAGCGACACGGCCGCCTTCACGACCAGCGCTCGCGCGCCGCGCGCACGGCTGCCCCGACGTCGATCCCGCGCTCGTGGAGGAGCACCTCGTCGCGCGGCTGGAACGTGCCCGCGCGGACGCTCGCCGCGATCTGCTCGTGCGCGTCGCGAAACGGCACGCCCTCGCGCACGAGCGACTCGGCCGCATCCGTCGCCCGCAGCAGCGGATCGGCACACGCCGCCGCGAGGCGCTCGCGGTCGAACTCGACTCCGCGCACGAGCACGGTCAGCGCCGCCAACGCGCCCGCGACGTCCCGGCGTGCCGCGAACGCCGCCGGCTTGTCCTCCTGCAGGTCGCGGTCGTAGGCGAGCGGCAGGCCCTTGACCGTGGCGAGCAGCCCGGTGAGGCGTCCGATCGCGGTCCCCGCCTTGCCGCGTGCGAGCTCGGCGACGTCGGGATTCAGCTTCTGCGGCATCATCGACGAGCCCGTCGCGGCGTCCTCGGGCAGCCGCGCGAACCCGAACTCCGCGGACGTCCAGAGGACGAGCTCCTCGGCGAACCGCGACAGGTGCACGAAGAGAACGGAGCAGGCGTACAGGTAGTCGAGCGCGAAGTCGCGGTCGGCGACGGCGTCGACGGAGTTGCGCATCGGCTCGGGCGGCGGCGGCAGCGCCAGCGTCGAGCCGGCCAGCGCGCCGGCGCCGAGCGGCGACGGCCGCGCCGCCGCGGCCGCGAACGCGAACCGGGCACGGTCGCGTTCCAGCATCTCCACCCACGCGAGCAGGTGGTGACCGAGCGTGAGCGGGATCGCCCGCTGCAGATGGGTGTAGCCGGGCATCGCCGTCTCGGCCTCCTCGCCCGCGCGGTCGATGATCGCGTGCGCGAATCGCCGCAGCGCCTCCTCTGCCTCGGCGCACGCGTCGAGGACGTAGAGCCTGAGCGCGGTCGCGACCTGGTCGTTGCGCGAGCGGCCGGCGTGGATCTTGCGGCCGAGGTCGCCGAGCAGGCGCTCGATCGCCGAGTGCACGTCCTCGTCGCCGGGGTCGACCTCCTCCGGGCCCAAGGTCGCGAGGCGTGCCTCGACCTCGCGCAGCTCGTCGTCGGCAAGCAGGCCCGCCGCGCGCAGCCGCCGGGCGTGCAGGAGCGTTCCCTCGACGTCGTATGGCAGCAGCTCGTCGTCCTGCGCGCGCAGGAACGCCCACACCTCCGGCGCGAGCGGCGTCTCGACGCGCCCCGCCCACAGCGTCACGCGTCGAGCTCCAGCAGCGTCGTCGGCGGTGCGATCCGCAGCCGTCGCTGCTCGGCGAGCGCGCGCTGCGTGTCGGCGATGTCGTTGATCTGCACCGCAAGTTGTCCGATCCGGTCGCTGGCGCTGAACGCCGTCGCCGATCGCTCCATCGACAGCCGCTCCGGGTCGTACGTCACCGCTTCGCCGCGCGTGTCGAGGATCGTGTAGTCGTCGCCGCGCCGCAGCTCGATCGTCACCTCGCCCGTCACGACCGCCGCCACCCAGCGCTGGAGCGAGTCGCGCAGCATCAGCGCCTGCGGGTCGAACCAGCGGCCCTCGTACAGGAGCCGCCCCAGCCGGCGGCCGCCGGCCGCGTACTGCTCGAGCGTCGCCTCGTTGTGGATCGCCGTCAGGAGGCGCTCGTAGGCGATGTGGAGCAGCGCCATCCCCGGCGCCTCGTAGACGCCGCGGCTCTTCGCCTCGACGATCCGGTTCTCGATCTGGTCGGACATGCCGAGGCCGTGCCGGCCGCCGACGCCGTTCGCCCAGCGGACGGCGTCGACGGGATCGCCGACCGGCAGGCCGTGCTCGAAGCGCACGGTCACGACCTCCGGCTCGATCTCGACGGCCGGGTCCCAGAACCGCACGCCCATGATCGGGTCGACGATCTTCATGCTCGTCGCGAGGAGCTCGAGGTCTTTCGCCTCGTGCGTCGCGCCGAGCAGGTTGGCGTCGGTCGAGTACGCCTTCTCGACGGAGACGGCGTGCGGCAGGCCGCGCGCGGCGAGCCAGTCGCTCATCTCGCGGCGGCCGCCGAGCTCCGACACGAACGCCTCGTCGAGCCACGGCTTGTAGATGCGAAGGCCCGGGTTCGCGAGCAGCCCGTAGCGGTAGAAGCGCTCGACGTCGTTTCCCTTGTACGTCGAGCCGTCGCCCCAGATCTCGACGCCGTGCTCGGCCATCGCGCGGACGAGAAGCGTGCCGGTGACGGCGCGGCCGAGCGGCGTCGTGTTGAAGTAGCGCCGTCCCGCCGTCGCGATGTGGAACGCGCCGCACTGCAATGCCGCGAGCCCCTCGCGCGCGAGCGCGTGCTTGCAATCGACGAGGATCGCCTCCTCGGCGCCGTACGCGCGCGCCTTCTCCGGCACCGCAGCGACATTCGGCTCGTCGTACTGGCCGAGGTCTGCGGTGAACGCGTACGGGACGGCCCCGTGCTCGCGCATCCATGCGAGGGCGCAGCAGGTGTCGAGGCCGCCGGAGAAGGCGATGCCG